>NZ_JBEXXO010000041.1:0-57934 GCF_040630435.1 Streptomyces sp. NPDC005803
GCGGAGGGTGTGCTCCCCGCCCCCCCCCCCCCTCGGTCCGTTGCGGTGGGTCTTCCGATCTGCGGCCGCTCCCCGCCCACGTCCGTGTCCGGCACCCGCCCCGACCGCCGGCGCTCCGGTCCGGATCCGTACGGTCAGAGCTTCTCCAGCAGCAGCTCGTGCATCGTCGCGATGAACGGGTCCGTCCGGTGCACCCGCCGGGTGCACATCGCCGCCACCGCGGTACCGGTGTCCGGGCGGAAGCCGAGGAACATCTGCTGTCCGAGCGTGGCTCCCGCGTGGAAGCAGACCGGCCCGCGCGGTGACGGATGGCGGAACCAGGTGAGCGTGTGCGTATGGGCGTGCCGCAGTCCGCGCCGCAGCACCGGACGCCGTACGTCCGCGAACGCGGCGGCCAGCGGGCGCGTGGGCGCGGCGGTCGCCGGAAGGTGCGCCTCCAGGAACGTGAGCAGGTCGGGGGGCGTCGCCCGGACCGCTCCGGCGGCGTCGAAGCCGCCGGTGTCCAGCGCGGGCAGGGGTGCCCCGTCGCGCCGGTGCCCCACGGCGTCGCCGGCCGGCGGGCCCGGGCGCAGCCGCGTGCCGTGCAGGCCGAGCGGGTCCAGCACCTCCTGCCGCAGCAGCGTTTCCCAGGGCGTGCCGGTGGCGGCGGTCAGGGTGTGGCCGAGCACGGACACCGCGAAGTTGGAGTAGCGCCAGCGGGTGCCCGGCCGGTGGCGCGGGCGGGCACGGAGGAAGGCGCGGACGACGCGGTCGGCCGGGTAGTGGCTGTACGGGGCGGTCGACCACCGGGGCAGCGCCTGCGGGTAGAAATCGGCCGGCAGCGCGGGGAGGCCCGAGGTGTGCGTGATCAGATGGCGCAGGGTGACGGCGCGCAGGGAGGGGTGCACCGGGTGGCCGGGGGCCAGCAGTCCGGCCGCCGAGTCCTCGTACCGCAGGCGGCCCGCCGCGACGAGCGCGGCCAGGAGCAGCCCGGTGAAGGGCTTGGACGCGGAACCGAGCTCGTAACGGGGCGCCTCGTCCGGCCGCACGCCCCCGGCGAGCTGGTAGGTGCGCCGGGCCCGGTGGCTGAGCGCGATCACGAGGCCGGGTGCGCCGATGGTCCGGGCTGCCTCGGCCAGCAGCCGGGCCCTCTCGCCGTCGCCCTGGGACGGATGGCCGGCCGAGGTCCGCCGGACCTCCTGCGGGGCCGTCACGCGGGGGCCGGGGCGGCGAGGTCCGACAGCGCCCGGGACAGGGCGAGCGCCGAGGCGAACGCCGCCACCAGCGTGGGGTGGTAGACGAGGTCGAAGACGGACTCCTCGTCGCCCTCCGGCATGCCGCCCATCACCGGCATCGCGCCGTCCGGCTGCTGGGCCCCGGCGAATCCCTCCCAGGCCGCCGCGTCCAGGGTCGGTTCCGGGAGGCAGGCGTCGACGACGAGCAGTTCGCCGAGCAGGTCCCAGCGCCCGAGGTCGAGCCAGTCGTCGAGCCACACCGGCAGCCAGAGGGCGAGGTAGTCCGCCAGCTCGGCAGGCAGCCCGGCCGGGTCGGCGCCCCAGTCGGTCAGATGGAAGACCGTGTGGGTGATGTCGTAGCCGATGTTCCCCTCGACCGTCCAGGGCTCGGGCCGCCGGGACAGCCAGGTGCGCCGGTACGCCTCGTCGAGCGGCATGCTCGGCTCCAGCCCGAAGCGACGCTCCATGGCGCTGAGCCCGAGCCGGCGCACCGGGACGACCTCCAGCGCGCCCCAGCTGCCCAGCCGGTGGTTCAGCCGGACCGCCGCCTCCAGGGACGGCTCGCGGAACCCCAGTTCCCGGAACGGGACGTAGACCTCCATCGGTACGGGACAGAGAGGTTCCCGCCGCTGGCCGTCGAGCAGGCGGCTCCCCGAGCCCAGCAGTTCGTGCCAGGCGTGTTCGAGGAGCTTGTGCGCCAGGTCGGCCTGCCGGGATCCGGCGACCCCTTCCCGGAAGATGACCTTGCTGATGAGCGCCAGTTCACCGAGCGGCTTGAACCGGTCCAGGACCCCCACCTCGGGAGGCGGGTCGTCGTCCAGCCGGAACCCTGCCCGGTGCTCGTACAGCCACCCCAGGGCCCGCGCGCCCACGTCATGGATCTGCTGCATGCCGCTCATGCGGCGACTCCCTTCGTACAGCTGCTGCGGAGGCCGGTGCGGCTCATACGGCGGCCCCGGTGGCGGCGGTGTCCGCCCGGTGGGTGGTGAGCCGCTCGAGGGACAGCGCGGCGGCGAACGCGGTCACCAGGGTGGAGTGGTAGCAGGCGAGGAAGGGGTACGGGTCCGGCTCCGGGCCCGCGCCGTCCGGTCCGACGGTCTGCGGCGGGTCGTCCCCGTGCGGCGTCCGCGCCGGGGAGACGGTGGGCCCCGTCTCCGGTACGGCTCCGCCAGGGGCCTGCGCGGTGGCGAGCGCCGGCCAGGCCGCGTCCAGCAGGTCCGTGGGCGGCGGCCCCGGCAGGGCCGCGGCGACCGCGAGGAGTTCGCCGGTCAGGTCCCACTGCCGGCTCTCCAGACAGCCGTCGATCCAGGGCGGCAGCCAGGCCCGCAGATAGGCGTCGATGTCGGCGGGCATGCGCTCGGGGACACAGCACCAGTCCGTGATGTGGAAGACGGTGTGGGTCAGCGCGTAGCCGGAAGGCCCCTCGAACATCCAGGGTTCGGACAGCCCGCCGAGCCAGGTGCGCGCGAGGACCTCACCGGCCTCGGCGTGCGGGGCGGCGCCGACCCTGCGCTCCGAGTTGATGAGGCCCAGCTCCCGGTTGGCCTGCTGCTCGGTGTGGGCCCAGCCCCTGGTCGAGGAGAGCGTTCCGGCCAGCCGCTCGAAGCCCTCGCTGCGCAGTCCGTGTCCGGCGAAGGCGGCGTAGATCTCGTACGGGTACGCGGCGAAGGGCTCGCCGCGCAGCAGCTCCAGCAGCAGGTCGCCCGCGTGCACCTGGTCCCACGCGAACTTGATGAGGTCCCCGGCCGTCCCGTGTTCCGGAGTGCCCGGGGCGGTGCTGCGGCGGATCGTGGTGCAGAGCTGGGCCAGTTCACCGAGGGGCTTGAGGGTGCGGTTGACCTCGGTGTGCGGCTCCAGGACGTCCGCGGGGAGCACGAAGCCCGAACGGTGGGCGTCGGCCCAGCCGAGCGCCCCGCGCAGCACGGCGGGCAGGACGGACAGCGCCGCGCCCGTCGTACCGCCGGGGGCGGTGGCCACCGATGCCGTCACCGCGCCCGCCCCTCGGCCATCAGCCGGGCTGCCCGTACGTGCAGCGTGACCCGGGGGTCCGCGCCACCCATGAGCTCGACGAAGTCGAGTCCGCGCTCCAGGCCCAGGCTGTCGGGCCGGCCGTCCAGCGCGGCCAGCCAGCGGCCGGCTCCCGCCGCCTGCAGCCAGTCGCGCCGCCGTACCGCGCGGACGAACCCCCGGGACAGGTCGACGACCCGGTGGGCGGCGGCCCGGTGCACCGCCGACGAGGCGGCGGGGACGGCGAGCGGGGCGAGCACGGAGAGCTGATGCGTGAAGGCCTGCCAGGGGGCCCCTTCGAGCCATGCCGCATTCGGCTCGTCGGTGCCGGGCCCGGCAGCCGGTGAGCCGGGGGCCGGCGCCGTCCGGTGCAGGGCGGACATCATGCCCCAGTGGCTCCAGACCGCGGCGTCGGACGCCTCGGGCCGGGGTGGGAACTCCCGCACGGCACGGTGGAGTACGGCGATGTCTCCGGGGTGCGGATGGCGCCCGTACAGCACACTGGGCAGAAGCAGATCGGCTCCGATGACGCGTACCGCGGCGATTCCCGTCCGGTTGTCCTCGTCGATTCCGGCCGCGCCGCAAACCGTGGCGAGGTGGTCCTCGCTCCGAAGAGCGAGGACCACCTCTGTTGCCAGGTCATGCACGGCACCCGCGAGGGGGGACGAAGCATGTGACTGGTCCATGTGCTGCCGACTAGCCCTTCTTCGGGCGGGGGGTCGGCGGGGAGAGCAGCAGCGCGGAGCCGCCTCCGAGGAGGGCGAGGTACGCGCACTCGCGGGAGTCGCGGTAGAAGCCTTCGGCCTCGCCCGGGTTGAGCGCCTCGTCGAGGTCGAGCTCGATGTCGGTGGCAGTGGATTCGGTGGTGTACATGGGTGTTGCCCCGTCCTGTTGAGAAGTGGGGTTGCCGTACGTTCCGAGTGGAATGCATGGCATGCGAAGCCGCAATCCAGATGGGCCGGACAGGGAGTTTTGCCATTCAATTGAATGCGCAATTCATGGAGTTCAGGAAGGCGCTGACCTGCGGGAATGCGGGTACCGATGTCCGAACGGGGGTAGTGCGCCGGGCGCATCCAGCATGCCGGGGCGCGCATCCGGGCGATCGATCGTCGCGCGTTCGGGGGTCGTTCGCGGGTGGATGCGCCACCACGGTTGCCGGGTTGTGAACGGCTTCCCGCGCCCGGCGGCGGGCCCGGGCGGCGCACCAAGCCCCGGCCCCGGGACAGGCAACGGCGCGGTGCCGGTCGGGGCACCGCGCCGGAGCGTGTGGGTACGCGGGACGCCGGGGCGGGTCAGCCCACGCCGCAGCTGCCGACGGTCGGGCTGGGGCTGCTGGGTCCGCTGGCCGTGAACCCGAAGGTCGCCGACTGCCCCGCGCCCAGAACGCGGTTGTGACTGACCGGGGTCACGGTCAGCACGTTCCCGTTCCGGGTCGAGGTGCCGTTCCAGAGCGAGGTGACCGTCTGGCCGCCGGCGAGCGTCACCGGGACCTTCCAGTCCGTGACACCGTTGCTGCCCGCCTTGATGGTCACCTCACCGTTGAAGCCGTTGGTCCACGAGCTGGTGGTGCGGTAGGTGGCGCTGCAGGCGCCCGTGCCCGGAGGAGGAGTGGTGCTCCCGCCCGGAGGCGGAGTGGTGGGCGTGGTCCCGACGCCTCCCAGGCTGACGCTGGAGCTGCCGGTGCTCTGGTAGCCCTCCGTGGCCATGATCATGTAGTAGTTGAACGCCCCCATCGGCATCCCGGCGGCTTGCCAGGCGTCGAAGTGGGCGCCGGTGTTGATGGTGCCGCTGCTGCGCTTGCTCTGCCGGATGCTCCAGTACTGCTGGAAGGTCTTGGTGCCTTCCACGGAGGGCTGGTTGGTCCGGGTGGACTCGTAGATGTCGTACGTACCGCCGCCGTCCGTGACCGTGCCACGCCGCGTGCCGGCGGAGCCGGGGTTGTACGGGCCGAAGTTCTCCACGATGTAGTACTCGACCAGCGGGTTGGCGGTCCACCCGTACAGCGCCAGGTAGCCGTTGCTGCCCGGGTTGAACGAGCCGGAGTAAGTGACCTCCCGGCGGCCGCCGTTGCTCCAGCCGAGACCGCCGACCCAGTTGTTGGTGCCGCTCCACTGGCTGCTGTACGAGCCGGCCGTGTCCGACAGCGTCATGCTGACGGTGCCCGGGGTGTCCGTCCAGAACGAGTAGTAGTAGCCGTTGAGCGTACCGGTCGCGTTGCTGGTGAGGACCGTCGCGGCGCGCGCCGTGCCGGGCAGCAGCAGCCCCGCCGTCCCGGCCGCCACCAGCGCCCCGGCACCGCCGAAGACGAGTTTCCTGCGGCTGATCTGACGTGGTTCGGAGTGGGGGGCAGTGTCGCTCATGCGTTGTTTCCTCCTCGCGAATAGCGCGGTCAATGACCAAAAGAGACGCCGAGCGCACGTCGGCGTTCATCGATGAGGTGACACAGCCCGGTCGTGCACATCCGTGGCACGGCCGGGGAGCGACACAACAGTCGGGCCTGGCACAGGAGTTGTCAACGGTTTACGTAACCTTTCCGAAACTCGGGCGTCACTTCGGATTACCTCTTCGCTGGTCAGCGCGGGTTCGGGGGAGGAAGTGAGAATGGGAGGCCGGGATGCCATCGATACGACGACATCGAAACATTCGGAATCTCGAAAACTTTCGATCCTCTTTCGGTGTGATGCGGGACGGCAGCTCGTGCACGGAGGTGGCGGCCGTGGCGGCTGAGGGATTCCGGGCATGTCGGGGCAGTGGTCGTGCGGGGCGGCACATGCTGGGTCCGCCGCGAGATCTCCGACAGAATCAGGAGGAGAGCAGCCGGTGCGGCTCACTCACGGGACGCCGTACCCCAACAGATCCGGGCCGGTATGTTGCCGCCCCACCGGAATGCGCGGTGGAATCCCGGATGGTGCCCACGCGAACTCGAAGTATCCGGATCGAGATCAAAGCACTGGCGCGTCTAGCCGTGCAAGAGAATGGTGAACTGAGCGCTTCCGGGCATCTCGTTCACGGGGGAGCCGGCATCCGGACGCCTCTCACCGAAATTCAATCCCGTGCGCGCGACTAGATCAAGGCCTTCGTCAAGCTGCCCGTCGTCCACAGACCCCATTATTCGGTCGAGAATGCTCATCTGAAGCAGCGCACCGTGAGCTACCAGGGGGTGTACGAACAGGCGTGCCTGCATGTTCCAGCATGGTTGCAGCACGTCCGTGACGTCAGTACGCGCTGCGAGGAATGCCGGGTCACACGCGAGCGTCCGTTGCATATGTTCATCATCGACATTCACACGGCACGTGTGCAGCTCCGTCTGACGCAACGTGCTCCGTAGTGCCCTGCTGATCCACGACTCCTCGCTCCTTGAGGTGCTGATAACCCTTTTCGAGCGCATCTGGACTTCAAGCGCGCCCCTGGCTGGGGTCGGTCCACACATCTTTTGCAGGGGTGGGGTGTTGTGGGGCTGTGTCGTTGGGGGTGGAGCGATTGCACAGTGCTCAGACCTGTGCGTACTGTCAGCCGATCGCGACTGCCAGGTGACCGCACGGGCGGCCGACGCGTCGATGAGGGCGAGTTGACCGGGGTTGGCCCTCCGGGTCCGGGCCAGTTCCACGAAACGGCGCAGGTCCGCGCGGACGGTGGCCGAGTCGCTGCGCGTGATCACGGGCAGCGTCGCCTCGATGATCAGACGGGAATGATTGCGGTGCGGGGGTGACCGGTAGGGGTTCAGGCCGGCACCGTCTCTTGCGACGGCCGGGTGATGCGCTGGAGGGCGCACAAGGCATGAGCAGGGGGCGACCGGGGCGGCCGGGGACCGAGCGTCCCGGATCCTGCCGGGGTCGGGTGCGCGCGGCGCAGTGGGTGAACACGACGCGGCGAAGGCCGGCGTTGACTGCCGGCCGCCACGCGTGAGCCGGCGCGGCCCGGCCGCCGAGCACGCCGCGTACCGGGCGCCGGCGGTGGCCGGCTACGAGGCGAACGGCGGCAGCCCAGGCTGCGGCGGGTCCGTCCTTACGGCGCGCGCGAGCCGTCTCACCTGCTCGGCGAACAACGGAGTACCTGATCACCTTCTCGCCCGCTGGGCCGGGCGCGCCGATGTGCGCACCGTCGTCCGGCGAATACGTGAAGCCGGATGTGGAGGTTCTTCGGCCGGTGGCGGAGTTGTGGGGAGGTCCGGCGAGTGACTCCGCCCCCGTTTCCGCGGCGGATGCGAGATGTGGGAGCGTGAGTGGGTGAGTGACGAGAACGTTAAGACCCTGCAATACCGCTTCGACGGGCCGGAAGACGCCCCGGTCCTCGTCATAGGCACTTCGCTCGGTGCTACATGGCACATGTGGGACCGGCAGATACCCGAGCTCACCCAGCACTGGAGAGTTTTCCGCTACGACCTCCCGGGACACGGCGGCGCGCCCGCGCACCCCGCCACCGCCGTCGGGGAGCTCGCCGACCGGCTGGTGACCACCCTGGACGGGCTCGGGGTGCGGCGTTTCGGCTACGCGGGCTGCTCCATCGGCGGCGCGATCGGCGCCGACCTCGCGCTGCGTCATCCGCAGAAGGTCGCCTCGCTGGCTCTGGTCGCCTCCTCGCCCCGGTTCGGCAGCGCCGACGAGTTCCGTCAGCGCGGGGTGATCGTCCGCACCAACGGGCTGGAGCCGATGGCCCGCACCGCGCCGGAGCGCTGGTTCACGCCGGGCTTCGCCGCCGCGCAGCCGGCCATCGTCGAATGGGCGGTCCAGATGGTCCGCGCCACCGATCCGGGCTGCTACATCGCCGCCTGCGAGGCCCTGGCCGCCTTCGACATCCGCGGTGAGCTCGGCCGGATCGGTGTTCCCACGCTCGTCCTGGTCGGCGCCGAGGACCAGGTCACCGGTCCCGGCGACGCCCGGACCCTGGTCGCGGGCATACCCGACGCGCGGCTCGCGGTCGTCCCGGGCGCCTCCCACCTGGCGCCGGTGGAGCAGCCGGGCGCCGTCACCGACCTCCTGCTCACCCACTTCTCCACGACCTGGCAGGACACCCAGGCAGCCATTCCCGTGCCCTCCTTCGTGCCCAGCCTCTCCGCCCCCGTGCTGCCCGTCGCGGAGCTCACCGCCGCCACCGCGCAGCCCGAGGCCGTCACCGGTGGGCGCCCCGATCCGTACGAGCCGGGCATGAAGATCCGCCGCGAGGTGCTCGGTGACGCCCATGTCGACCGGGTCATGGCCGCCGCCGACGACTTCACCGGCGACTTCCAGGAACTCGTCACCCGCTACGCCTGGGGCGAGGTCTGGGGCCGGGAGGGGCTGGACCGGCGCACCCGCAGCAGTGTCACCCTCACCGCTCTGGTCGCCTCCGGGCACCTGGAGGGCCTGGCCGCCCATGTCAGCGCCGCCCTGCGCAACGGCCTCACCCCCGCCGAGATCAGGGAAGTGCTGCTGCAGACCGCCGTGTACTGCGGGATTCCGGCCGCGAGCGCAGCCTTCACCATCGCCCGGTCAGTGATTCAGGCGGAAACGACGCCTCCGTCGTAGCAGGATGATCTGTATGAACGCCCAGAACCCCGAGCCGCTCGCGCTCACGCTGACCAAGCAGTCCCACTCCTGCATCCGTCTGGAGAAGGACGGGCGCACGCTCGTCATCGACCCGGGCGGGTTCTCGGAGCGGGACGCGGCGATCGGCGCGGAGGCGATCCTCGTGACGCACGAGCACCCCGACCACTTCGACGAGGAGCGGCTGCGGGCGGGCATGGAGGCCGATCCGGCCGCCGAGATCTGGACCCTGCGCAGCGTGGCCGACAAGCTCGCGGCGGCGTTCCCGGGCCGCGTCCACACCGTCGGGAACGGCGACACCTTCTCGGCCGCCGGGTTCGACGTCCAGGTGCACGGCGAGCTCCACGCGGTGATCCACCCGGATCTCCCGCGGGTCACGAACATCGGCTTCCTGGTGGACGGGTCCCTCTTCCACCCGGGCGACGCACTCACCCTCCCCGGGCGGCCGGTCGACACGCTGATGCTTCCGGTGATGGCGCCGTGGAACAAGATCTCCGAAGTCATCGAGTACGTCCGTGAGGTCAAGCCGCGCCGTGCCATCGACATCCACGACGCGCTGCTCACCGATCTGGCCCGCCCGATCTACGACACCCACCTCGGCAACCTCGGCGGCGCCGACCATGCCCGGCTGAGCCCGGGGGAGTCGGCCGGCCTGTGACGGGCGCCGTCCCGGCGACTGTCAGAGGGAGCCGATAGGTTTACGTACATGCGCATCGCCACCTGGAACGTCAATTCGATCACCGCCCGTCTGCCGAGGCTGCTGGCCTGGCTGGAGAGCACCGGCACGGACGTGCTGTGCGTCCAGGAGACCAAGTGCACGGCCGAGCAGTTCCCGGCCGAAGCGCTTCGCGAGCTCGGCTACGAGTCCGTGGTCAACGCCACGGGCCGGTGGAACGGGGTGGCGCTGATCTCCCGCGTCGGCCTGGACGACGTCGTGACGGGGCTGCCCGGCGGCCCCGCCTACGAGGGCGTGCAGGAGCCCCGGGCGATCAGCGCGACCTGCGGCCCGGTCCGCCTCTGGTCGGTCTACGTACCCAACGGCCGCGAGGTCGCGCACGAGCACTACGCGTACAAGCTGCGCTGGCTCGAGGCGCTGCAGGAGGCGGTCGTGGCGGACGCCGCGGGAGCGCGGCCGTTCGCCGTGCTCGGTGACTTCAACGTGGCCCCGACCGATGAGGACGTCTGGGATCCGGCCCTCTTCGAGGGGGCCACCCATGTCACCCCCGCCGAGCGGGCCGCCCTCGCCACCCTGCGCGCGGAGGGCCTCACCGACGTGATGCCCCGCCCCCTGAAGTACGACCGCCCGTACACCTTCTGGGACTACCGCGAGCTGCGCTTCCCGAAGAACAAGGGCATGCGCATCGACCTCGTCTACGGCAACGCCCCGTTCACCTCCTCCGTCAAGGACAGCTACGTGGACCGGGAGGAGCGCAAGGGCAAGGGCGCCTCCGACCACGCCCCGGTGGTCGTCGACCTCGACCTCTGAGCAGCAGGGGCCGTGCTCAGGCGTCCGTCTGCGGCGCCTGAGCCCGTACGCCCTCCAGCGCGGCCGCGGCGGTCCCGAGCGCCAGCACCATGAGCAGCGCGCTCACCCACAACGGCGACCGGAAGCCGTATCCCGCGCCGATCGCCAGTCCGCCGAGCCAGGGCCCGAGCGCACCGCCCACGTTGAACGCGGCAGTGGAGAACGCCCCGGCCAGGGTCGGAGCGCCGCTCGCCAGCCGGAACACGTGCGAGATCAGCGCGGTCCCCGTGCCGAACGCGAGCATGCCCTGGACGAGGACGAGCGCGACCACCGCCACGGGGCTGTCGGCGGCCGACGCGAACAGGGTCCAGCCGGTGGTCAGGGCCACCAGACCGGCCGCGGTCAGGGCGACGGGGCGGGAGCCGATGATCCGGCCGCAGACGGCGACCCCGATGAACGAGCCCACACCGAACAGGGCGAGCAGGACCGGCACCCAGGCGGCGCCGAGTCCCGTGACGTGCCGGGCGACCGGTTCGAGGTAGGAGAACGCGCAGAAGGTCGCTCCCTGCACCAGCGCGCTCGTCAGCAGGGTCAGCAGCAGCCGGGGCCCGGCCAGGGTCCGCAGTTCGGAGTGCGCGCTCGGCAGGGTGACGGCGGGCCGCCCCGCCGGAATCGTCGCCGCGATCACGCCGATCGCCACCAGGGTGACCACGGCCACGGCCCGGAACGCCGCACGCCACCCCCACTCACCCCCCAGCCACGCCCCGGCCGGCACCCCCGCCACACAGGCGACGGTGACACCGCCGACCACCACGGACGTGGCCCGCGCCCGGGCCCGTGCGGTCGGGCCGGCGAGGGCGAGCGCGGTGACCAGGGCGACGGCCCAGAACCCGGCATTGGCCACGGCCGCGACGACCCGTGTCGCCAGCAGCACCCCGTAACTGGAGGTGACCGCACCGATGACGTGCGCGGCCGCGAAGACGCAGAGGAAGGACAACAGGGCGCGCCGGCGCGGCCAGTTGCGGCCGAGGATCGCCATCGCGGGAGCGCCGAGGACCATGCCCACGGCGAACGCCGAGGTCAGCAGACCGGCGGCGGGGAGGGAGACGTGCAGATCGTCGGCGATACCCGACAGCAGACCGGACAGCATGAACTCGGAGGTGCCCTGGGCGAAGACGGCGAGCCCGAGAGCGTAGACGGAAAACGGCATGAACAACCCCATGGACGGCTGATGGACAGAACCGGTCGGGGATGCGGGCCGCGCCCGCTCGTGACGACGAGCGGCAACGCGGAGGAACGGCACAGCGACAGCGGAGCGGTGAGGTGCCGGGAAGAGCTTTGCCCGTACGCGAGGCCGGGCGCGACCCGTATCCGCATGGGTCCGGAGGGCGGCGGCGCGGCAGCGGTGACGACGAGCGGTCGTCCGGGCGCGGACGCGGGAAGCCACCGGGGACCGGTGGCTAGCGTCTGTCGGACTCGGGGCTGCTCATGGGAGGGCAACTTACCAGCATGGAGCGGACCGGAGGAGGCGGACCGGAGGAAGCGGGCCTGGGCGAACGCGGGCCTGGGTGAACGCGGGGCGTACACGTGGTGTTCAGCGCTCGAACGACAAGCCGCGCGCCCTGTGGTGCGGATCCCGGCCGGGATGGGATCCTGATCTGTATGAACATCCCTTTCTTGGACAACTGGCGTAAGCGTCACGACGGAACGCGGGGGGCGGGGCTCGCGGCCGCCGTCGAGGCCGATCCGGAAGGCGTGGCCGCGCTGCTCGCCGAATGTGAGCTGCTCCGCGTCCGGGTGGGGGAGCGAGGGCTCGAACTCGACGACAGCCCGGCCTCGTTGGCGGCGCTGGATCAGCTGCCGCCGCGCTGGCGCGACGATCCCGAGGAGCTGCCCTGGCTGGGCAACGACGCGGGGCTCTATCTGGGTACGGTCCTGGTGCGCAACGTCGCCGGTGCGCTCTGGCACATCTGGCCGAGTGGCCAGCCCGTCGTGCGGCTCGCTTCGGGGCGCGAGATCGACGTGGTCGAGGCCGGCCTGGACTGGGCGATGACGGGCAGCCCCGAGCTGTCACAGGTGTACTCGGAGTCGGCCGAGGGGTGACGCGCGGTCGCGTACGAGCCGCGACGAGATAAAAAGCCTTATGCACCATTTGCGCGTGTCGGGTGTGAAGTCCCTTTCCAGGGTGGATAGTTTGCGCTGACCTCGACATAGCGATAAGTGGGTAGGGCAGCGTATGGCCGTCGATCCGTTGATCGAGCTGCGTGACGTCAATAAGTTCTACGGAAAGTTGCACGTACTGCAGGACATCAATCTCACCGTCGGCCGCGGGGAGGTGGTAGTGGTCATCGGCCCCTCCGGCTCCGGGAAATCCACGCTCTGCCGGACCGTCAACCGCCTCGAGACGATCGAGTCGGGCCGCATCGCCATCGACGGCAGACCCCTCCCCGAGGAGGGCAAGGGCCTGGCGCAGCTCAGGGCCGAAGTCGGAATGGTCTTCCAGTCGTTCAATCTGTTCGCGCACAAGACCGTGCTGGCCAACGTCTCCCTGGCCCAGCTCAAGGTCCGCAAGCGGAAGAAGGACGAGGCCGACCGGCGGTCCCGGGAACTCCTGGAGCGCGTGGGGCTCGTCGACCAGGCCGACAAGTATCCGGCCCAGCTCTCCGGCGGCCAGCAGCAGCGCGTGGCCATCGCCCGCGCCCTCGCCATGGACCCGAAGGCGCTCCTGTTCGACGAGCCCACCTCGGCTCTCGACCCGGAGATGATCAACGAGGTGCTGGAGGTGATGCAGCAGCTCGCCCGCGAGGGCATGACCATGGTCGTCGTCACCCATGAGATGGGTTTCGCCCGCTCCGCGGCCAACCGCGTCGTCTTCATGGCGGACGGCCGCATCATCGAGGACCGCACCCCGGAGGACTTCTTCACCGCCCCGGAGAGCGACCGCGCCAAGGACTTCCTGTCCAAGATCCTCAAGCACTGACGGGAGGCCCTGTGTTGCGTACGAGAAAAGTACTGGCCGCCTGTGCCGGCCTCCTGCTGGCCGTCCTCGCCGCGGGCTGCGGCAAGGACGGCAGCCCGCCGGTGAAGGGGCCGCAGGCCGAGGCGTTGCCGGTCTACAAGGTCGACACCTCCTTCAGCCTGCCGGACTCCCGGACGTGGACCAGCGCGAAGAAGCGCGGATATCTGCGGGTGGGCGCCAAGGAGGACCAGCCCTACCTGGGCGAGAAGGACCCGGCCACGGGCATCTACTCCGGTTTCGACATCGAGATCGCCCGCATGATGGCGGCCTCGCTGGGCTTCGACCCGGACACGATCCGGTTCAAGACGATCGCCTCCGCCAACCGCGAGACCGCCCTGCAGAACGGGCAGATCGACTACTACGTCGGCACCTACACCATCAACGACATGCGCAAGAAGCTCGTCGGGTTCGCCGGCCCGTACTTCATGGCCGGCCAGGGGCTGCTGGTCCGCACCGACGAGGACGACATCCACGGCCCGCAGGACCTGGCCGGCAAGACGGTCTGTTCAGCGGCCGGCTCCACCCCGTACCAGCGGATCGCCGCCGACTACCCGGAGGCGAAGCTGGTCGCCTACGACACGTACTCGATCTGCGTCGACAACCTGCTGACGTACCAGGTCGACGTCGTCACCACCGACGACGCGATCCTGCTGGGCTTCGCCGCGAAGGCGCCCGACGAGATGAAGGTCGTCGGCAAGCCCTTCTCGGAGGAGCCGTACGGCATCGGGGTCCCGCGCAGCGACAACGCGCTGCGGTTCGCGCTCAACGACGCACTGGAGGAGAACGAGAAGAACGGCAACTGGAAGAAGGCCTTCGAGGCGACGCTCGGGCTCTCCGGGGTGCCCGCGCCGAAACCGCCGCCCATCGACAACTACCCGGCGACCTGAGAGGACGGCCACGACACATGGACGTACTCACCGACAACTTCTCGCTCTACGGCAAGGGGTTCCTCGGGACCGTCGAGCTGACCTTCTACGCCTCGGTCCTGGCCATGGTCCTCGGTTTCGTCATGGCGTCCTTCCGGGTGGCGCCCGTCGGCTCGCTCCGGGTGATCGGCACGGTCTGGGTGACCGTGCTGCGCAACACCCCGCTGACCCTGCTCTTCTTCGCCGTACTGCTCGGCCTGCCGCGCTTCGGCCTGGTCCTGCCGTTCAACGTCTTCGCGGTCCTCGCCCTCGGCTGCTACACCTCCGCGTTCATCTGCGAGGTGCTCCGCTCCGGCATCAACACCGTGCCCACGGGGCAGGGAGAGGCGGCGCGGAGCCTCGGCATGACGTTCGGCCAGACGCTCGGCAACGTGGTGCTTCCGCAGGCCTTCCGCTCGGTGATCCCGCCGATCGGCTCGACGCTCATCGCACTCGCCAAGAACTCGGCGATCGCCGGGGCGTTCAGCGTCACCGAACTGCTCGGCACCTACAAGACCCTCAACGAACTGGGCTACAACATCATCTGGACCTTCGTCTGGATCGCCGTGGGATACCTGATCATCACTCTGACCATCAGCGCGATCTTCAACGTGCTGGAGAAGCGCTGGGGAGTCGCCCGATGACCGCCCACTCCGCCCCCGGTGCGACCGTGCTCTACGACATCCCGGGGCCGCAGACCCGCAAGCGGCACCGCATGTACGGGGTCGTCTCGACGATCCTCATCCTCGCCCTGGTCGGCTGGGTCGTCTACCTGCTCTTCGACACCGACCAGTTCACCAGCGCCAAGTGGACGCCCTTCGAGTACAAGGGCATTCAGGAACTGCTGCTGCGCGGGCTCGGCAACACCCTCAAGGCGTTCGCGTACGCCGCGGTGCTCTCGCTGGCGCTCGGGGCCGTTCTCGCGGTCGGGCGCCTGTCCGACCACCGGCCGGTGCGCTGGGTGGCGACCGTCCTCGTCGAGTTCTTCCGTGCCATGCCCGTGCTGGTGATGATCTTCTTCATCTTCGTCGCGCTGAAGGTGCAGCCGCTGCCGGCCCTGGTCGCCGGACTGACCCTGTACAACGGCTCGGTGCTCGCCGAGGTGTTCCGTACCGGCGTCAACTCGGTGGAGCGCGGCCAGGGGGAGGCGGCGTCCGCCCTGGGCATGCGCAAGACGCAGGTCACCACCTTCGTCCTGGCCCCGCAGGCGGTGCGCGCGATGCTCCCCACCATCATCAGCCAGCTGGTGGTGGCGCTGAAGGACACCTCGCTGGGATACCTGATCACCTACGAGGAGTTCCTCCACGCCGGGAAGCTCATCGCCTCCAACCTCGACTACGACCTCCCCTTCATCCCCGTGGTGATGGTGATCTCGCCGATCTACATCGGGATGTGCATGCTGCTCTCCTGGTTCGCCACCTGGGTGGCGAAGCGGGAGCGGCGCAACCCGAAGACGGAGGCGACGGGCGTCGGCCAGGCCCAGCCGGGGACGCTGATGCCGGGAGCGCGGTAGCCGGGACCCGCCGTGCGAGGCCCGGGGTCCCGGGCTGCGGCGCCCCCGTCCGGCAGCAGCCGGTGATCACTTCGCGTACACGGCACGGATGCCGGCAAGGGTCCGTGCCGGGCGGGGAGAAGGTCAGCTGTGTGCCGGCCGTGCCCTCAGCCGAGGGCGCTCCTGGTCCGCCAGTCGGCCCAGGAGACGTTCCACGCCCCGTAGCCGTTGCCCTCCGCGACCGTGCCCTTGGCGTCCGCGCCGGTGATCTCGAAGGGATCACCGACGCGGGCCTGGCGGTAGAGGGTGGCGGCGTCGGCGTCGCTCATCCCGACGCAGCCCGAGCTGTGGTTGGCCACCCCGAAGAACGCGGCGTTCCACGGCGCCGCGTGGGCGTACATGCCCGACCAGGTCAGCCGCATCGAGAAGTCGACCATCTTGTCGTACGCGTCCCCGAGGCCCACGGTCTCCGAGCGCATGTTGATGGTGCCCTCCTTCGCCATCAGGACGGCCGTGCCCCGCCAGGACGCCTTGTCGCCGCCCGGCGTGCCCGCGGACATGGGCACGTCCATGACCGTCCTGCCGTCCCGCTTCAGCGCCAGCCGGTGCCGGTCCAGGTCGACCTTGACCACCTGACTGCTTCCGACGGTGAACGTCGTCGCGTAGTCGCGTACGAACCAGCCGCCCGAGGGGCCCGAGTCGATACCGTCGAGATCGGCGTCGAGCGTGATGCGCGTGCCGGACTTCCAGTACTCCCTGGGCCGCCAGTCGACGCGGTCCCGGCCCGAGTAGTCCCGCAGCCAGCCCCAGGAGCCCTCGGTGTCGTTCGAGGTGGAGACCTTGAGCGCCTTCTCGACCGCCGCCTTGTTCTTCACCGGGTGGTCGAACACGATGGACAGCGGCTGGGCGATGCCGACCGTGGTGTTCTTGCCGGGGGCGAGGGTCAGCTTGTTCACCTTGCCGGCCGCCGCCGTGGTGAACCCGGCGGTGTCACTGCCGCCCCCGGTGTCCTTCGCCTCGACGCGGTACGTGGTGCCGGGCGCGGCCACCCGGTCCGACGTCCAGGTCCTGCCGTCGGGGGACAGCCGGCCGGTGAGGGCTTCGCCGCCGTCCGCCGAGACCGTGACGGCGCGCAGCTTCCCGGCGGCCAGCGTCACCGTCACCGGCCTGCCCGCGGCGGCCGCGGTGCCGCTGAGGTTCACCGAGATCCGGGTGTCCGCGGCCCGCGAGGGACCGGCGTCCCGCCCCCGGTCCGCGTCGTGACCCGAGGCCGCGGCGCCGCCGGAGCAGGCGGTGAGCGTGACGCCCAGGACCGCCGTGCCGGCGATCAGGGCGACCCGGGCGGGCCGGGCGGGCGACGCGGAACGAGGGCTGCGCCGGGCGGCGGATATGAAAAGGGCGGGGATCAACGGAAAAACCTCCTGGCCGTGCTCTGTCGTCGAGGAAGAGGCATTGACCGGAGCCTAAGTTCCGTAATTCCACGGAAAAGCGGGAATGCGGCGTGTGACAAGAAGCGCAGCGCAACGGTCATCGTCCGGTCACATCCGGCGCGCGGCCCGGTCACGGACCGCTGTGAGCATCCTGTGCAGCCCCGCAGAGACGCCGCGGGGCAGACGAGGGAGGGCCACGGACATGTCAGCGCTGCTCGCGACCGGAGACCGCAGCCGTGACCAAGAACTACGGATACGCGGCCTGACCGCCGCCGAGCACGGGGCGCACGTGGCCACGCACGCGGACGCGAGCTTTCTCCAGTACCCGTCCTGGGCCGAGGTGAAAGACCAGTGGACATCGGAAAGGGTCGGCTGGCTCGGTGACCACGGTGAATTGGCCGGCAGCGCGTTGATCCTCTACCGGCAATTCCCGGGCACGCGGAAATACTTCGCCTACATACCGGAAGGACCGGTGGCCGACTGGGCCGATCCCGGCATCGACCGCTGGCTGCGGCCGCTCATGGCCCATCTGCGCGGGGCGGGGGCCTTCGCCGTACGCATCGGGCCGTCCCCGGCCTACCGCCGCTGGGACACCGCCCGCCTCAAGGCCGCCACCGGCCCCGGCCGCACCGTCGGTGACGTACTGGCGAGCGAGGTCGACCCGCTCGGCGCGGCCGTGGCCGACCGGCTGCGGGCCCGCGGCTGGCGTCGCTGCGGTGGGGAGGGTGACGACGCCGACGCGCAGCCCCGGTACGTGTTCCGGGTGCCGCTCACCGGGCGGACCCCCGACGACCTGTGGGCGGGACTCAACCAGGAGTGGCGCCGCAACGTCCGCAAGGCGGGCAGGGCGGGGGTGCGCGTCGTCACCGGCAGCGCGGCCGAACTCCCCGAGTTCCACCGGCTGCTACGGATCACCGAGGAACGCGACGGCTTCCGCCTCGGCCGCTCCCTGGCCTACTACCAGCGCCAGTACGCCGTGCTCAACGCCGAACGGCCCGGCCGGATGAAGCTGTGCCTCGCGGTGCACGAGGGCGAGATACTCGCCGCCCACACGATGATCAGCACCGGGCGCCGGGTCTGGTACCAGACGGGCGCGTCCGCCGACCACCGCCGCGAGGTCCGCCCGAGCAACGCCCTGCAGTGGCAGATGCTGCTCGACGCCCAGGCCCAGGGCGCGGAGGTGTACGACATGCGCGGGGTATCCTCCACCCTCGATCCCGACGACCGCCCCTTCGGTTTGCTGCGCTGGAAGTTCGGCACCGGAGGGCAGGTCGTGGAGACCCTCGGAGAGTGGGAGACATCGGTGGGCGGAGCCGCCAACAAGACGCTGTACCGGGCGTTCCAGGCCTACTTGGCGCACCGGTGACGGCGGCGGACGCGACCACCGGTCCGGTCGCCACGCAGGAGCGCGGGCAGCGGAGTTCCGGCTCGGTGCTGCGCAGCGGCGCGGTCATGGCGGCCGGTTCCGTCGTCTCGCGGGCGACGGGGTTCATACGCTCGGCGGTCGTCGTCGCCGCGCTCGGCACCGGACTGCGGGCCGACGGCTACACGGTCGCCAACACCGTCCCCAACATCCTGTACATGCTGCTGATCGGCGGCGCCCTCAACGCCGTCTTCGTCCCCGAACTCGTCCGGGCCGCCCGCGAACACGCCGACGGCGGCGCCGCCTACACCGACCGGCTGCTCACCCTCTGCACCGCCGGGCTGCTCGCCCTCACCGCGCTCGCCGTCGTCGGCGCCCCGCTGATCATCTCGGTGTACGCGCCCACCTACGACGACGGCCAGGCCGAACTCACGATCGCCCTCGCCCGGTACTGCCTGCCCCAGATCCTCTTCTACGGGCTCTTCACCCTCCTCGGCCAGGTGCTCAACGCCCGCAACCGGTTCGGGGCCATGATGTGGACCCCCGTCCTCAACAACCTCGTGATCATCGCGGTGTTCGGGCTGTACCTCTGGACGGCCGCCGGCTCGGGCGGTGAACTGACCTCCGCGCAGGCGCGATGGCTCGGCTGGGGGACCACCGCCGGGATCGCCGTGCAGACACTCGCGCTGGTGCCCGCCCTGCGCGCCGCGAAGTTCCGCTGGCGGCCGCGGTTCGACTGGCGCGGCAGCGGACTCACCCGGCCGCTGCGGGCGGCCGGCTGGCTCGTCATGCTGGTGCTCACCAACCAGGCCGCCTACTGGGTGGTGACCCGGCTCTCCACCGCCACCGGCCAGCACGCTGCGGAGCAGCACGTCGCGGGCGGCGCCGGCTACACCGCGTACAGCTACGCCTTCCAGCTGTGGGTGGTGCCGCAGGGCATCGTGACCGTCAGCCTCGTCACCGCGCTGATGCCGCGGATGAGCAGGGCCGCCGCCGAGGGCGATCTGTCCGGGGTGCGGCGGGACGTCTCGTACGCGCTGCGGACGTCCGCCGCCGTCGTGATCCCGGCCGCCGCCGCCCTGTTCGCGCTCGCCCCGTGGGTGATGGGGTCGGTCTTCGGCTACGGACGGACCGGCCCCGCGGACATCACGGTGATGGCCGGCATGATGGCCGCCTTCGCGCCGGGGCTCATCGCCTACTCCGGACAGTACGTGCTCTCCCGCGGCTTCTACGCGATGAGTGACACCCGCACGCCCTTCCTGCTCAACCTGGTCATCGCCGCGCTCAACGCCGGGCTCTGCGTCGCCGCCTATCTGCTGCTGCCCGCGCGCTGGGCCGTGACGGGGATGGCGGGGGCGTACTCCGTGGCCCTGTTCGCGGGGTTCGCCGTCACCGCGTGCGTACTGCACCGCAGGCTCTTTGCATCCGGTGCCCGAAGGCCCTCGTTGCTGCGCTCGCCGGGGGTGGGGGCGCAGGCCCGGCTGGTGACCGCCTGCGTGCCGGCGGGGCTGCTGGCGTACGCGGCGGCCCGCGCCGTCGACACGGACGGCCGGGGACTCGGCGACTTCGCCGCGGCCGGGGCCGGAGTACTGGTCCTCTTCCTGGTGGTGGCCCTGCTGGCCCGCCCCCTGCGGCTGACCGAGGTCGGTACCGCGCTGAGCGCCGTCCGGCGCAAGTTGCGGCGTAACTGAGGCGGCACCGTTCGCGCACACTTCCGAATCCACTCCTTGATCGCTGGGATACTGACGCCATGCCTCGCGTGCTTCTGATCGAAGACGACCCCTCCGTACGGGAAGGGGTCGAGCTGGGGCTGCGCAGGCGCGGGCACGACATGCGGACCGTCGGCACGGGCGAGGCGGGGCTGGCCGCGCTGGACGAGTTCCGGCCCGAACTCGTCCTGCTCGACCTCATGCTGCCCGGAATGAACGGCGTCCAGGTCTGCCGCCGCATCCGGGAGACCAGCCAGCTGCCGATCATCATGCTCACCGCGCGCGGCGACGACTTCGACGTGGTCGTGGGACTGGAGGCGGGCGCGGACGACTACATCGTCAAGCCCGCCCGGACCGAGGTCATCGAGGCCAGGATCCGCGCGGTACTGCGCCGGCTCGCCGAACCCGCCGGGCGCAGCGGCGTCGAGACCCACGGCGCGCTCACGGTCGACCGCGTCGGCCTCACCGTCGCCAAGGCGGGGGAGCGGCTGCTGCTCGCCCCCTCCGAGCTCAAGCTGCTGCTGCATCTGTCGGCCTCGCCCGAACAGGTCTTCAGCCGGCAGCAGCTCCTCGAATACGTGTGGGAGCACAGCTACCACGGCGACGCCCGGCTGGTCGACGCCTGTGTGCGCAGGCTGCGGCAGAAGGTGGAGGACGTGGCGGGAAACCCCCGCTACATCCAGACCGTCCGTGGTTTCGGCTACCGCTTCGGGCCCCTCGGATGAAGCTGCCCGGCGCCCGGTTCGGCCTGCGCACCCGGCTCATCGCCGCCTTCCTCTTCGTCGCCGCGGTCAGCGCCGCCACCACCGCGGCGCTGACCTACCGCGAGGCCCGCTCGGCGATCCTGCAGCAGGCGCAGGACACCGCCGTCGCCCAGTTCCGGGACCGGGTCAGCGCACAGGGCGTCACCCTCCCGCTGGACCGGACCTGGCTGAGGGACATCTGTCTCTCGCTGGCCCGCGAGGGCAAAGCGCGTACCTGGACCGTCTTCGCCGAATACGGGGACCTGCGGGTCTCCTCCTCGGACCGGCCGACCTCCACCGTGGTCACGTCCTCGCTGCGCGCGGCGGCGCGCAACAACGGCCACGGCTCGTTCCAGCGTGTGGTCAAGGACGGCAAGCCCTGGCTGACCGTCGGCATGCCGACCTTCTTCGACCGCGGCGACGGACGCCAGCCCACCGGCCTCGTCCTCTACGCCGTCATGCCGTTGACCACCGAGGAGGCGAACGTCGCCGCCATGGTCACCGCCGCCCGCGACGGAGCCCTGCCCGCCCTGCTCATCGCCCTCGTCCCCGCGCTGCTCGCCGCGCGCAGCGTCCTTCGACCGGTTCGCGATCTGCGCCGCGCCGCCGCGGGCATCGGACGGGGCGAACTCGACACCCGGATCACCGTGCGCGGCTCCGACGAGATCGCCGAACTGGCCTGGACGTTCAACGAGTCGTCGACCAAGCTGCAGGAGTCGGTCGAGGAGCTCCGCCGGGCCGAGGAGCGGGCCCGGCGCTTCGCCTCGGACGTCTCGCACGAACTGCGCACCCCGCTCGCCGGCATGCTCGCCGTCACGGAGGTGCTCGACGAGGACGCCGCCGGGCTGCGCCCCGACACGGCGGCGGCCGTCCGGCTGATCAGCGCGGAGACCGGCAAGCTCGCCACGCTCGTCGAGGACCTGATGGAGATCTCCCGCTTCGACGCGGGGGCCGTCGATCTCCACAGCGACGAGGTCGACGTGGCCGAGACCATCCGCAAGACGCTCCAGGCCCGTCACTGGGACGACCGGGTACGCACCGAACTCCCCGACGGCGTGCGGGCGGCCCTCGACCCGCGCCGCTTCGACGTGGTCGTCGCCAACCTGGTCGGCAACGCCCTGCGACACGGCGCCGAGCCCGTCGTCGTACGGGTGCGGACCGGGCAGCGGGACGGGGCGGCCCGGCTGGTGACGGAGGTGGAGGACAGTGGCCCGGGCATCGACGCCGCCGTGCTCCCGCACATCTTCGACCGGTTCTTCAAGGCCGACGCGGCCCGCACCCGGTCGGCGGGGAGCGGGCTCGGTCTCGCGATCACCCGGGAGAACGTCCGGCTGCACGGTGGCACGGTCCACGCCGCGAACGGCCCGTCGGGCGGCGCTGTCTTCACCGTGGAACTGCCGCTGGAGGGGCGGTGAGGGGCGGGCGCGCGATCGGCGCTCTCCTGCCCGTGGTGCTGCTGGCGACCGGTTGCGGCATCCGGGCGACGGACGTCGTCGAGGCCGGCGAACCGGCGATCGTGGCGGTCGAGCCTCGGGGACAGCTCGGCACGGTGCTGTACTTCGTGTCCTCGTCGGCGGCGGCCCGGCTGATGCCGGTCGTGCGCCACACCGAGTACGGGCAGGAGGGCAGTGGCGCCGCCTCCGACGGGGAGAAGACGGGCGGTGGAGCGGTCAGAGCCCTCGACCTGCTCTTCGCCGGTCCCACCCGCATGGAGCGGGAGGCCGGACTGCGCTCCGAACTGCCCGAGACGCGGGTGAAGATGGGCATCGAGCTGAGTGCGCAGGGGGTTCGGGTCGAGGTCGACGTCCCCGTCACCCGGCTGTCCGAGCCGGCCCGCCAGCAGCTCTTCTGCACCGCCGCCCAGGCCCGGACCGCCGACCGGACCGAGGCCGTGACGGTGACCGGCACCGACGGCGTCATCGGACCGGCCCACTGCTCCCTCTGACCGCGTCGCCGCCCCGCCCTACCGGGCCGCGGGCGTGGTGGGCGGCGCCGTGACCGGCCGTCGGACCCGGTCGCGGTCCGCGCCCGCCTGCCTCCATCGGCGGGCCGCCGAACGGGCGTGCGCGATGTTTCATCCGTCGGCCGTCCGGCTATCTCTCCCGCGCGGAAAGGCAGCGGGCGCGAAGGTGCGAGCGCGCCCCGGAGCGTCTCCCCACGAGGTGCGTGGGGCGCGACGGTCGCAGGCGTGCCCGGACAGCCCGTCCGCGACCGCCGGGGCCCGGGGCGAAGGTTTTGGCCACCTTATTACCCGCCGCCCGCGTTTCCCCGCGCGCTCGACGGTCAGGCGGGACTCACGCGCTTCTCGTCACGGGTGCGACCTCGAAGGGAAGTCGCGAAGCACAGCTGACGGGACCGGATGACATCACGCGCGGGTCCCGGCGCCGGGAGCGCCCGGCACCGTACGCCGCCCGTGCTCCACCGGCCAGGTGGGCGCGGTACGTGCGACCGAAGGAGGAGCCCATGAGTCCGGAACCAGCGCCGGAGGCCGCGCGGCGCGGCGAGGGGGCCGCACCTCCTGCCCGGGTGGACGTCAGCGCCCTTGAGGAGGCTCTGCGTGCCCGGGTGCGCGGCGAGGTCCGGTTCGACGCGGGGAGCCGGGGCGCCTACTCCACGGACGGTTCGAACTACCGGCAGGTGCCGATCGGGGTGGTGGTGCCCCGCGACGCCGACGCCGCGGCGGAGGCCGTCGCCGTCTGCGCGGAGTTCGGGGCGCCGGTGCTGTCCCGTGGCGGCGGCACCAGTCTGGGCGGGCAGTGCACGAACGCCGCGGTCGTCATCGACTGGACCAAGTACTGCAACCGCCTGGTGTCCGTCGACGCCGAGCGCCGGGTCTGCGTGGTGGAGCCGGGCATCGTGCTGGACGAACTCAACCGGCGGCTGTCCCGCGAGCGGCTGAAGTTCGGGCCCAGGCCGTCCACCCACAGCCATTGCTCGCTGGGCGGGATGATCGGCAACAACTCCTGCGGTGCCTCCGCCCAGGCCTACGGCAAGACCGTGGACAACGTGCGGCGCCTGGAGATCCTGACCTACGACGGGACACGCTGCTGGGTCGGGCCCACCTCCCGGGAGGAGTTCGAGGCCGTCGTGGCGGAGGGCGGCCGCCGGGCCGAGCTGTACCAGGGGCTCAAGGACATCGTGGACCGCTCCATGGGTGACATCAGGCGCCGTTACCCCGACATTCCGAGGCGGGTCTCCGGCTACAACCTCGACTCGCTGCTGCCGGAGAACGGATTCGACCTGGCCCGGGCGCTCGTCGGCAGCGAGGGCACGCTCGTCACGGTGCTCCGCGCGGAGCTGGACCTGGTGCCGGTCCCGCCGTGCGAAGCCATGGTCGTGCTCGGATACAGCGACATCTGCAGCGCGGCGGACGACGTGCCGCGCCTGCTCGAGCACGGCCGGCCGGAGCTGCTGGAGGCCATCGACGGGCGGATGGCGCAGCTCATGCGGGAGGAAGGCGCCTACCTCTCCTCGCTCGACCGGTTCCCTGAGGGCGAGAGCTGGCTGCTGGTGCAGTTCAGCGGCGACACCCAGGAGGCGGTCGACGCGCAGGCGCACGACCTGCTGCGCGCTCTCGGCCGCAGCGAGGACGACGGCACGGTGGCGTTCTCGGACGACCCGCGGCGCGAGCGGTCGATGCTCCGGGCACGGGAGGCGGGGCTCGGTGTGACCGCGCGGCCCCCGGACGGCCGGGAGACCTGGGAGGGCTGGGAGGACTCCGCGGTACCCCCGGAACGGCTCGGTGACTACCTGCGTGACCTGCGGAAGCTCTTCGCGGAGTTCGGGTACGACCACCCCTCGCTCTACGGGCACTTCGGCCAGGGCTGCGTGCACACCCGTATCCCGTTCGCCCTGAGGACGGCCGCGGGGGTGGAGCAGTTCCGGACGTTCCTGTTCCGCGCGGCCGACCTGGTCGTCTCCTACGGGGGGTCCCTCTCGGGGGAGCACGGTGACGGTCAGGCCCGCGGGGAACTGCTGACGCGCATGTTCGGCGAGACCGTGGTCGCCGCGTTCGGCGAGGTGAAGGCGCTCTTCGACCCGGACGACCGGATGAACCCCGGGAAGGTCGTGGCCCCTCACCGAGTGGACGACAACCTCCGGCTCGGACCGCTGTGGCGCCCCCGGGGCCACGACACCGAGTTCGGTTATCCCGAGGACGACCACTCCTTCACCCGGGCGGTCATGCGCTGCGTCGGCATCGGCAACTGCCGGACCCTCGAAGGGGGCGTCATGTGCCCCTCCTACCGGGCCACCGGCGAGGAGGAGCACTCCACCCGCGGACGCTCACGGCTGCTGTTCGAGATGCTCCGAGGCCATGCCGACTCGGCCGTCACCGACGGATGGCGTTCCACCGAGGTCAGGGACGCCCTCGACCTGTGCCTGTCCTGCAAGGGCTGCAAGTCCGACTGCCCGGTCGGCGTGGACATGGCCACGTACAAGGCCGAGTTCCTCTCCCACCACTACGCACGCCGCCTGCGCCCCGCGGCCCACTACTCGATGGGCTGGCTGCCGTTGTGGGCACGCCTGTCGCGCGTCGCCCCCCGCCTGGTCAACGCCGCGCTCGGGGCACCGGGGCTCGCCCGTGCGGGGAAGCGGCTGGCGGGTGTGGCCGGGAAACGGGACGCTCCGGTCTTCGCCGAGGAGTCCTTCGTCCAGTGGTGGGCGGCGCGCGGACTGCCGGAGCCCGATCCGGCCGACCCGCGCACGGTCGTGCTGTGGCCCGACACCTTCAGCACCTACTTCCACCCCGCCGTCGCCAGGGCGGCGGTGCGGGTGATGGAGGACGCCGGCTTCCGGGTCGCCGTACCGCTGGACGCCGTGTGCTGCGGCCTGACCTGGATCTCCACCGGCCAGCTGGCCACCGCGAAGAGGGTGCTGCGGCGCACCCTGGACGTCCTGCGCCCCTGGATCGAGGCCGGGACCCCGGTCGTCGGCCTGGAACCCTCCTGCACCGCCGTCTTCCGCAGCGACGCCCCGGAGCTGATGCCCGAGGACCAGGACGTCAAGCGGCTGTCCGCACAGTTCCGCACCTTCTCCGAGCTGCTGCTGAACGACGCGCCGGAGGGCTGGCGACCACCCCGGCTCGCCCGGGCGGCGACCGTGCAGACCCACTGCCACCAGCACGCGGTGATGAAGTACGACGCCGACCGGGAACTGATGCGCCGCGCGGGCATCGACGCCGACGTCCTGGACGCCGGATGCTGCGGTCTCGCCGGCAACTTCGGCTTCGAACGCGGGCACTACGACGTATCCATGACCATCGGTGAGCAGGGCGTCCTGCCCGCCGTACGGGACGCCGCACCCAGCTCGATGGTCCTCGCCGACGGGTTCAGCTGCCGTACGCAGATCGAGCAGGGGGACACCGGCCGCCGCGCCATGCACGTGGCCGAGGCCCTGGCCCTCGGTCTGGACGGTGCCCTGGCCGCCGAGCACCCGGAGAAGGCCGCCGACCGTCCCGCGCCCCCGAAGCGCGACGCGCGCCTGGTCACCGCCGCCGTGGCCGCGGCCGCCTGCGCGACGGCCGCGACCACGTACGCCGCCTTGCGGCGGACGAACCGGAACTGAGCGGCCGGGGGCGGGCGGAGCGGTCGCACCCGCGCTCCGCCCACGGCCGGACCGCCCTCCGGCGCACGAACGACAGCAGTCACGCCATGCCCAGCACATCGGTCGAACCGAGAGGAATCCCCGTGTCGATGAAGGTGTCCGACTACGTCCTGCAGCGCCTGCGCGAGTGGGAGGTCGACCATGTCTTCGCCTATGCGGGCGACGGCATCAACGGTCTTCTCGCGGCGTGGGGCCGTGCCGAGGACAAGCCCAGGTTCGTCCAGGCCCGCCATGAGGAGATGGCGGCGTTCGAGGCCGTGGGCTACGCGAAGTTCTCCGGGAAGGTGGGCGTGTGCGCGGCGACCTCGGGCCCCGGAGCGATCCATCTGCTCAACGGCCTCTACGACGCGAAACTGGACCGCGTCCCCGTGGTCGCGATCGTCGGCCAGACCAACCGCAGCGCCATGGGCGGCTCCTACCAGCAGGAGGTCGACCTGCTGAGCCTGTACAAGGACGTGGCCTCCGACTTCTGCGAGATGGTGACCGTCCCGGAACAACTGCCCAACGTCATCGACCGGGCCCTGCGCACCGCCTACGCCCGGCGGACGGTGACGGCCGTCATCATCCCCGCCGACGTGCAGGAACTCGACTACTCGCCGCCCGCGCACGCCTTCAAGATGGTGCCCTCCAGCCTCGGCATGTCCTCCTACGCACCCCTCCCGGCCGGCCCGGACCTCGCCCGCGCGGCGGACGTGCTGAACGCGGGCGAGAAGGTCGCCGTCCTCATCGGCCAGGGCGCGCGAGGCGCCCAGGCGCAGGTGCGGCAACTCGCCGACCTGCTCGGCGCCGGAGTCGCCAAGGCCCTTCTCGGCAAGGACGCCCTGCCCGACGACCTGCCGTACGTGACCGGCTCGATCGGCCTCCTCGGAACCCGGCCCTCGTACGAGCTGATGATGGACTGCGACACCCTCCTCGTGGTCGGCTCCAGCTTCCCCTACACCCAGTTCCTGCCCGAGTTCGACCAGGCGCGCGCCGTCCAGATCGACATCGATCCGCACAACATCGGCATGCGCTACCCCTTCGAGGTCAACCTCGTGGGGGACGCGAAGGCGACCCTCGAGGCGCTGCTGCCCCTGCTGAAGCGGAAGAAGCACGGCGCCTGGCGCAAGAAGATCGAGAAGGACACCGCCCGCTGGTGGGACGTCATGGAACGCCGCGCCGCCGTGGAGGCCGACCCGATCAACCCCGAGTACGTCGTGCACAGCCTCGACGCGCTGTTGCCCGACGACGTGATCCTGGCCGCGGACTCCGGCTCCGCCGCCAACTGGTACGCCCGTCACCTGCGCATGCGCGGGGCGATGCGCGGCTCCCTGTCCGGCACGCTGGCGACGATGGGCCCCGGAGTGCCGTACGTCATCGGGGCCAAGTTCGCCCACCCGGGCCGCCCGGCCCTCGCGCTCGTCGGGGACGGGGCGATGCAGATGAACGGCCTGGCCGAACTCATCACCGCGGCCAAGTACTGGCAGGAGTGGCAGGACCCGCGCCTGATCGTCGCCGTACTGAACAACCAGGACCTCAACCAGGTCACCTGGGAGATGCGCGCCATGTCCGGCGCCCCGCAGTTCCTGCCCTCCCAGGCGATCCCGGACGTCCCCTACGCCGACTTCGCCCGCTCCATCGGGCTCGGCGGCATCCGGGTGGAGAAGCCCGACCAGGTGGAAGCGGCCTGGCGGCAGGCGCTCGCGGCCGACCGGCCCTTCGTGATCGACTTCCGCACCGACCCGGCCGTCCCGCCCATCCCCCCGCACGCCACGCGCGAGCAGGCGGAGGCCGTGGTGTCCTCGATCCTCAAGGGGGACAGCGACCGCGGCGGCATGATCAAGCAGGGGATCAAGGCCAAGGTGCAGGAGTTCCTCCCCGGGCACCACGGCCACGACGCCCCGGGCAAGAAGTGACCCCACCCGCCGCGTCAGGGGCGGAGCCCCTCGTGGACACGGTCGAGGCGACCGCGTACACCGTCCCCACCGACGCACCGGAGGGCGACGGCACGCTGACGTGGCAGTCCACCACCCTGGTGCTCGTCCGGGCGCGGTCGGGCGCCACCACGGGGCTGGGCTGGACGTACGGCGCGGCGGCCGCCGCCCAGGTCGTCGAGCGGCAGCTCGCCGGCGTCGTGACCGGCCGGAGCGCCTGGGACGTACCGGCGGCCAACGAGGCGATGAGCCGGGCGGTCCGCAACGCCGGCCGCCCCGGTCTGGTCGCCGGGGCGCTCTCGGCGGTCGACATCGCGTTGTGGGACCTCAAGGCACGGCTGCTGGGCCTCCCCCTCGTGCGGCTGCTCGGAGCGTGCCGCGGTGACGTGCCCGTCTACGGCAGCGGCGGCTTCACCCCGTACGACGACGCGCAGCAGGACCGTCAGCTGCGCGGATGGGTGGAAGAGCAGGGCATCCCCCGGGTCAAGATCAAGATCGGGGAGTCCTGGGGACGGGCCGAACCCCGCGACCGCGACCGGATCGCCCGCGCCCGCCGCAGCGTCGGAGCGCGGACGGAACTGTACGTCGACGCCAACGGCGCCTACACCCGCAAACAGGCCGTCCGCCTCGCAGCACACCTCCAGGAGCAGGACGTCACCTGGTTCGAGGAGCCCGTCTCCTCCGACGACCTGACGGGCCTGGCACAGGTCCGGGCCGCGGTCACCGCCGACGTGGCCGCCGGCGAGTACGGGTACTCCCTGCCCTACTTCCGGCAGCTGCTCGACGCCGACGCGGTGGACTGTCCGCAGGCCGACGCCACACGGTGCGGAGGCATCACCGTGTGGCTGCGCGCCGCCGCGCTCGCCGAAGCGGCCGGACTGCAGATCTCGGGCCACTGCGCTCCGCACGTCCACGCCCACGCGGCCGCCGCCGTGCCCAACCTCCGTCACCTGGAATGGTTCCACGACCACGTACGCGTCGAGCGGCTCCTGTTCGACGGCGTTCTCGATCCCGCGGGCGGCGTCGTCCGGCCCGGAGCGTCGGGCGCCCCCGGCCTGGGCCTCACCTTCCGCGCGGAAGCAGCCGAACGCTACCGCGTCCGGCTCCGGCAGCCACCCGCGACCGGAAGGGGAACCGAGTGACCCGTCCCCCCGCGCGACCCGACGAGCCCCTTCCACACGTTCTGCGGGAGTACGCGCTCATCGCCGACGGAGAGCGCGGCGCCCTCGTCGGCCCGCGCGGAGACATCGTCTGGCTCTGCGCCCCACGCTGGGACTCCGGTTCCCTCTTCTCCTCCCTCATCGGAGGCCGCGGCCACTACACGGTCACCCCCCGAGGCCGGTTCGTCTGGGGCGGCTCCTACGAGGACGGCACCCTGATCTGGCGCAACCGCTGGATCACCGGGAGCGGCATCGTGGAGAGCCGGGAGGCCCTCGCCTTCCCCGGCGACCCGCGCCGCGCCGTGCTGCTGCGACGCATCACCGCCGTCGAAGGCGGGGCCGGCCTCACGGTCCGCCTGGAGCCGCACGGTGACTACGGTTCCGCGAGCCCCCGGGACGTGCGGCGCGACGAGGACGGGGCCTGGTGCGGCCGCAGCGGGGACCTGCGGTGGCGCTGGTCCGGAGCGCCCGCCGCCCGCCCCCGGCACCACGCCGGCCACGTCACCGGCCTGACCACGGAGCTCAGCCTGGACCCGGGGGAGTCCCACGACCTGGTCCTCGAACTGACGACGGACCCGCTGCCCGGGAAGCCGGACGCCTCCCGTGAGTGGAGCGCCACCGAAGAGGCATGGCGCCGCGAGGTGCCCGCCCTGGAGAACAACCTCGCTCCCGGCGACTCCCGGCACGCGTACACCGTGCTGCGCGGGCTGACGAGCTCCACCGGCGGCATGGTCGGCGCGGTCACCACGAGCCTGCCCGAACGCGCGGAAGCGGGCCGCAACTACGACTACCGGTACGTGTGGGTACGCGATCAGTGCTACGCCGGTCAGGCCGTGGCCACCGCCGGGCCCCACCCGCTGCTCGACGACGCGGTGCGGTTCGTCTCCGCACGCCTGCACCAGGACGGCCCGCACATGGCCCCCGCCTACACGGCCACCGGCGGCCCGGTCCCCGACCAGAGCACGCTGGACCTGCCCGGCTACCCGGGCGGCTACGACCGCATCGGCAACTGGGTCAACCGGCAGTTCCAGCTCGACGCGTTCGGCGAGGCACTGCTGCTCTTCACCGCGGCGCACCGGCACGGCCGGCTGGACGCCGAGGGCCGGCGCGCCGCCGCGATTGCCGCCGACGCCATCGCCCGGCGCCGGCACGAACCCGACGCCGGCATCTGGGAACTGGACAACCGCGCCTGGACCCACAGCCGGCTCATCTGCGCGGCCGGACTGCGCTCACTCGCCCCGGCCGCCCCCGCGCGACGCGCCCGCGCGTGGACCGAGCTCGCGGACTCCCTCGTCGCCGAGACCGCGGCCACCAGCACCCACCCCAGCGGCCGGTGGCAGCGCTCCCCGCACGACCCGGGCCTGGACGCCGCCCTGCTGCTGCCCCCGCTGCGCGGAGCCCTGCCGGCCGACGACCCCAGAACGCTGCGCACCCTGGACGCCTACACCCGGGAACTGACCGACGACCACTACGCCTACCGCTTCCGCCACGACGAACGCCCGCTGGGCGAGGCGGAAGGCGCCTTCCTGCTGTGCGGCTACGTGATGGCCCTGGCCGAGCACCAGCAGGGCAACCAGGAGGAGGCGTTGCGCTGGTTCGAGCGCAACCGCGCCGCCTGCGGTCCCCCGGGCCTCTACACCGAGGAGTACGACATCGGGCAGCGCCAGCTGCGCGGCAACCTGCCGCAGGCCTTCGTGCACGCCTTGATGCTCGAAACCGCCACGCGGCTCAGCGACGCGCCCCCACCCGCCCCCCGGCCCTGAAAGAGGAACACATGCCTGAGACATCGCCCGAAACGGTCGTCATCACCGGAGCCAGCGCGGGCATCGGCCGCGCGACCGCCAGGGCGTTCGCCGCCCGAGGCGCCAACGTCGCCTTGCTCGCCCGCGGCAGCGCCGGGCTCGAAGCCGCAGCCCGCGAGGTCGAGGCGGCCGGGGGCAACCCCCTGGTCCTGTCCACCGACGTGTCCGACCACCAGCAGGTCGAAGCCGCCGCCGACACCGCGGCCGCGGCGTTCGGACGGATCGACGTGTGGGTCAACTGCGCCTTCACCTCGGTCTTCGCACCCTTCACCGAGATCACCCCCGAGGAGTACGAGCGCGTCACGCACGTGACGTACCTCGGTTTCGTCAACGGCACCCGGACCGCGCTCGCCCACATGCTGCCCCACGACCGGGGCACGATCGTCCAGGTCGGCTCCGCCCTCGGTTCGCGGTCCGTCCCCCTGCAGTCCGTGTACTGCGGCGCCAAGCACGCCGTCAACGGCTTCACCTCGTCGGTGCGCACGGAACTCATGCACCAGGGCAGCAAGGTGCGGATCACCCTCGCCCAGATGCCGGCCGTCAACACCCCCCAGTTCTCGTGGGTCCTCTCCCGCCTCGGCAGAAGCCCGCAGCCGGTGCCGCCGATCTACCAGCCGGAGATCGCGGCCCGGGGCGTCCTGTACGCGGCCGACCACCCCGGGCGCAAGCAGTACTACGTCGGCGCCAGCACCGTCGCGACCATCCTGGGTAACAAGATCGCCCCCGGCCTCCTCGACCGCTATCTCGCGCGCACCGGATACGACTCCCAGCAGACCGACCGGCCCGACCACCACGACCGCCGCCACAATCTCTGGGAGCCCGTGGACGACGAGCACGACCACGGCGCCCACGGGGCCTTCGACGACCGGTCCCACGCCCGCGCCCCCCAACTGTGGTTCTCCCACCACTCGGCCCTCGCGGGGGCCCTCCTGACCGGGGCCGCCCTCGGCGGCACCTGGGCGGCCAGGCGGCTGACCGGACGCTGACTCCGCCGCCCGGGGGGTTCGCGGCCGCTCCCCGCCGAGCCGAGGGCACGGGGGAACCACGCTGCGGGACCGTCACCGTGGCAGGCGCAGCCCGCACTTCCGACTCTTCGACGACCGGCCGATGGGAGCGAGCACACCGATGCTGCTGGCGAAGAAGAAGGCGCGCCCGAAGGGCAGGACGCGGCGCGCGGCAGGCCGAGCGGCGGACGCCGTCGACGCGCGGCTCCCCCTGGCCGAGTCCGGCCGGGCCCTGCTCCGCAAGGCCTTCCCCGACCACTGGTCCTTCCTCCTGGGCGAGCTCGCGCTCTACGGCTTCGTCGTGCTGATGCTGACCGGGGCCTACCTGACGCTGTTCTTCCAGCCGTCGATGACCGAGTCGGTGTACCTCGGTTCGTACGCTCCGCTGCGGGGGATCCGCACGTCCGAGGCGTACGCCAGCACCCTGCGCATCAGCTTCGACGTGCGCGGCGGACTGCTGGTCCGCCAGATCCACCACTGGGCCGCGCTGGTGTTCATGGCCTCGATCGGCGCGCACATGCTGCGGGTCTTCTTCACCGGAGCGTTCCGCAGGCCGCGGGAGGCGAACTGGATGGTGGGGGTGACGATGTTCCTGCTCGCTCTGGTGGAGGGCTTCGCCGGCTACTCGCTCCCCGACGACCTGCTGTCCGGTACCGGCCTGCGCACCGCCCAGGGCATCATGCTGTCCCTGCCGGTCATCGGCACGTATCTGAGCTTCTTCGTGTTCGGCGGTCAGTACCCGGGCGACGACATCGTCTCCCGGCTGTACCCGGTGCACATCCTGCTGGTCCCCGGGCTCCTTCTCGCCCTGATCAGCCTCCACCTCATGCTCATCGTCCACCTGAAGCACACGCAGTGGGCCGGCCCCGGCAGAACGGGCCGCAATGTGGCCGGCAAGCCGTTCTTCCCCCAGTACGCCGCGAAATCGGCCGGGCTGTTCTTCATGGTCTCCGGCGCCCTCGCCGTGCTGGGGGCACTCGCGCAGATCAACCCGGTGTGGGACTACGGCCCGTACCGCACCGACCAGGTCTCCACGGGCGCCCAGCCCGACTGGTACGTCGGCTTCCTGGAGGGTGCGCTGCGCCTGATGCCCGGCGTGGAGACCCGGCTGTGGGGCCACACCGTGATGTGGAACCCGCTGGTCCCCGGCGTGCTGCTGCCGGGTGCGCTCTTCCTGGTGCTGTACGCCTACCCCTTCTTCGAACGCTGGATCACCCGGGGCTCCGGCGAGCACCACCTGTGCGACCGTCCGCGCGACCGGCCGCTGCGCACCGGGCTGGGTACCGGGGCGCTGACGGCGTACGCGGTGCTGCTGCTCGCCGGTGCCCAGGATGTGATCGCGTACACCTTCGACGTCCCCGTACACGCGCTGACCTGGACGTTCCGCATCGCGCTCTTCGCGTTGCCGTGCGCGGCCTGCTGGCTGACGGGACGGCTCTGCCTGGCGTTGCAGGCGCGCGACCGCGACCTGCTGGAGGAGGGCGAGGAGACCGGCGACGTACGCCAGTCGGTTCAGGGCGGCTACCACCCGGAGCACGAACGGCTGCCCCTCCAGAAGCGGTACGAGCTGCTGGCGCGGGACCTGCCCCGGCCGCTGGAGGACCGTACGGACCGGCGTGCCCCGGCCCACAGGCGGTTCGCCGCGCGGCTGCGGTCCTCGCTCAGCCACTGGTACTACCGGGACCGGGTACAGCCGCCCACGAGCGCGGAACAGCGGCGTGAGATCGAGGCGGTCCTGGCCGGCCCGGACGAGCCGGGAAGGGCCCCGGACCGCACGGACGACGCGAACTGACGGGGCGCCCGGTCGCCGTCGCGCGTCAGTCCTCGCGGCCGGCGTTCTGGAAGGCGAAGCCGTACACGCCGGGGATCAGCACACCGACCCCGATGAGGAAGAGCCACAGCCCCTGGACGACACCCAGGGCGAGCAGCGCGGCCCCGGCCGCGGTGAGGACGGGGAAGTAGCTGCGCGCGGGGAAGAACGTCCGTGTCCCGCCGGCTTCCCGTACCCGCGCGTCCCGGCGGTCCTCCGGACGGCGCCCGACACGTCCGTAACCCCACCAGAGGTAGGCGGCGATCAGCGCGGACATCAGACCGGACACCGCGAGGGCCGCGAAGCCCGCGGGATCGGGCGCGAAGGCCGCGTACACGGCGCAGGTCACCGCGAAGAAGAGGGCCACACCGGTGAACAGCCAGGCCTCGCCCTTCATCCCGTCACCTCCCGCGTGGTCCCGGGGTCCGCGGTGGTGTGATGGCCCGCCGACCTGTCCGGGTGCGTCCCTTCGACCCGCACCTCGGGATGGTGCAGGTCGAAGGCGGGGGAGTCGCTGCGGATGCGCGGCAGGGCGTGGAAGTTGTGCCGGGGCGGCGGACAGCTCGTCGCCCACTCCAGCGACCGGCCCCAGCCCCACGGGTCGTCCGTGGTGACCCTCTCGCCGTACCGGTGCGTCTTCCAGACGTTGAACAGGAACGGCAGCGTCGACAGGCCCAGCAGGAACGCCCCGACGGAGGAGACGGTGTTGAGCGCGGTGAAGCCGTCCGCGGCCAGGTAGTCCGCGTACCGGCGGGGCATGCCCTGCTCGCCGAGCCAGTGCTGGACGAGGAAGGTGATCTGGAAGCCCACGAACAGCGTCCAGAAGTGGATCTTCCCGAGCCGCTCGTCGAGCATCCGGCCGGTCAGTTTGGGCCACCAGAAGTAGAACCCGGCGAACGTGGCGAACACGATGGTGCCGAACAGGACGTAATGCAGGTGCGCGACGACGAAGTAGCTGTCCGTCAGGTGGAAGTCCAGCGGCGGCGAGGCGACCAGCACCCCCGTGAGGCCACCGAGCAGGAAGGTCACCAGGAACCCGACGCACCACAGCATCGGCGTCTCGAACGAGAGGGAACCGTGCCACATGGTCCCGATCCAGTTGAAGAACTTCACCCCCGTGGGCACCGCGATCAGGAACGACATCAGGGAGAAGAACGGCAGCAGCACCCCGCCGGTGGCGAACATGTGGTGCGCCCAGACGGTGGCGGACAGGCCGGTGATGGCGATCGTGGCGCCGACCAGGCCGAGGTAGCCGAAGATCGGCTTGCGGCTGAAGACCGGCAGGATCTCGCTGACGACACCGAAGAACGGCAGCGCCACGATGTACACCTCCGGATGCCCGAAGAACCAGAACAGGTGCTGCCACAGCAGCGCGCCGCCGTTGGCGGCGTCGAAGACGTGCGCACCGAATTTCCTGTCGGCCTCCAGCGCGAGCAGCGCCGCGGTCAGCACCGGGAAGGCCAGCAGCGCGAGGATGGACGTGAACAGCACGTTCCAGGTGAAGATCGGCATGCGGAACAAGGTCATGCCGGGAGCACGCAGGCAGACGATGGTGGCGATGAAGTTGACCGACCCGAGAATGGTGCTCAGCCCGGAGACCACCAGACCCATCACCCACAGATCGGCGCCGGTCCCCGGGGAGTGCACGGCGCTGTTCAGCGGCGCGTACGCGAACCAGCCGAACGACGCCGCGCCGTTCGTCGTGAGGAACCCGGAGACGACCAGCAGTCCGCCGAACAGGTAGACCCAGTAGGTGAAGGCGTTCAGCCGGGGGAACGCCACGTCGGGCGCGCCGATCTGCAAGGGCATGACGGCATTGGCGAAGCCCGTGAACGTCGGGGTGGCGAACAGCAGCATCATGACCGTGCCGTGCACCGTGAACAACTGGTTGTACTGCTCCTGCGAGACGATCTGCAGGCCCGGGCGGGCCAGCTCGGCGCGCATCAGCATCGCGAGCAGCCCGGCGAACAGGAAGAACCCGAACGCGGTGACCAGATACATGTTCCCGATCACCTTGTGATCGGTGGTCGACAACAGGCCCAGCAGCTTCCTGCCCTGGCGCAGCCGCCGCTCCGTCCCCTCCCGCTCTCCTCCTCCCTCCTCCTGCGCCGCCCCCGTCCGCTCGCCCAGCGCCGTCATGTGCTCTCCCTGTCCGCCGGGCCGTGTCACAGGCTCGTGATCACCTGGGGCGACAAGTTCTTGATCATGGTGTTGGTCCAGCGCATCTGCCGCAGCGTCTGCGGGTGGCAGGAGGCGGCAAGCTCCAGCAGGCGGGCGTCCTTCGCCGCTTGTCCGGCCTGGGCGAGCATTTCCCAGTACAGGGAATTGCCGACCGCGCCCAGGTGCAGTTCCCGCAGGTCCCGCAGCAGGAGGAGACCTGGTTCCGGTCGGTTGCCCAAGGCTTCGGCGGCCTTCTCCTGGATCGTCGGCATGAGCCCCGGCGCGGACTTTTGCGAGGGCCCGTCGAGGTCCAGGCCGTAGTGGCCGGCAGCCTCGGCCAGGCGCAGGCAGTGCTCGTTCGACCAGGTGACCAGGTCCTTGGCGACGTGGTGGACCTCGTGCTCGGTGCTGTGGCGCTCGGCGATGACGACCAGTTCCCTCGCCAGTTGCCGCTCTCCGTGGTGCAGCGCGCGCAGGGTGAGAGTGATGCCGTTCACCGGGTGCCTCCCACGGTGTCGTCCCCGTACGTGCCGGTCGACTCCAGGACCCTGGCCGCGGCGCCGCCCTCGGTGGGCCGGATGCCGCCCGCGCGGGAGGGCGCGGACGCGGTGGTCGTGGGGGCCGGCGCGGGCTTTCCCCCGCTCTTCTCCACGAGGGCGACCGCGGCCGCCGCCGTTTTGAACAGGGGCTGTTTGGACACCGGATCCCAGTCGGTGACCGTCGTCTCGTTCGCCGCCCTCGGCGGGGTCGTGGCGTCCGGGCCGGAGCCCGAGGCCGTGTCCCAGTAGCCGTAGTGGAAGGGGACGAACAGCAGCCCGGGCCGGATGTCGGTGATCCGCAGCCGGCCCCGGAGGGCGCCGCGCGGGGTGGCGACCTCCACGAGGTCGCCCTCGTCGAGTCCTCGGGCCCCCGCGTCGGAGGTGGACATCTCCACCCACACGTCGGGGGCCGCGGCGTTCAGCTGGGGGGTGCGGCCGGTCTTGGTGCGGGTGTGGAAGTGGTACAGGGTGCGGCCGGTCGTCAGCTGGAACGGATAGGCGTCGCTCGGCGCTTCGTGGAGCGGGAGGAACTCGGCGGCTTTGAGCATGGCCTTGCCCTCCGGATTGAGCGAGCGGTACTCGACCGCCGGGACCGCCGCGCCGGTGACGAGGTCCTTGCCGTACGTCTCGCACACGTCGGGGGCCGCCCAGGCGATACCGTCGGCGTACAGCCGGTCGGTTCCCTCCGGGGCCCGCTCGTGGCACGGCCACTGGATCCCGCTGCCCCCGCGGAGCTTTCCGTAACTGAGGCCGGTGTAGTCGCAGGGACGGCCCTCGCTGCAGCGTTTCCACGCCTCGAACGCGGACTCCGGGTCGTGCCAGGAGACCAGCGGTCCGCCGTCCTTGTCCCGGAAGTCCATGCGCCGGGCGTAGTCGAGGAAGATGTCGAGGTCCGGCCGGGCCTCTCCCGGCGGCTCGACGGCCTTGTCGGAGAGATGCACGGTGCGGTCGGCGTTCGTGAAGGTGCCCGTCTTCTCGCCCCAGGTCGCCGCCGGCAGGACGACGTCCGCCAGCTGCGCGGTCTCCGTCAGGAACAGGTCCTGCACCACGACGAAGAGCCGCTCCTGGGAGAGGATCGAGCGGATGCGTGACAGCTCGGGCAGGGAGACGGCGGGGTTGGTGCCGCTGATCCACAGCATGCGGACCGAGCCCTGCTCCGCGTAGCGGAAGATCTGCATGGCGTGGGTGGGCGGTGCGTAGTGCGGGATCGTCAGGGGGTCGACGTTCCACACCCGGGCCAGGTCGGCCACGTGCTGGTCGTTCTGCCAGTTCCGGAAGCCGGGCAGGTCCCCGTCGGCGCCGCACTCCCGGGTGTTCTGCGCGGTGGGCTGCCCGTTCATCTGCAGCACACCGGCGCCCGGCCGCCCCAACATGCCGCGCAGCAGGTGCAGGTTGTTGACCTGCACGGCGGCGGCCGTGGCCTGGTGGGACTGGTAGACGCCCTGCAGGACGGTGGACAGGAGCCGGTCGGCCGTGCCGAGCACCTCGGCGGCCTCCACGATGCGCGCGGCGGGGACGTCGCAGATCCGCGCCGCCCACTCGGGGGTGCAGTCCGCGACCTGCTGCGCCAGTTCGTCGAAGCCCACGGTGTGAGCCGTGATGTAGGCGTGGTCGACGCGGTCGGTACGGATGATCTCGTGCAGGAGCGCGTTGAGCAGCGCCACATTGGTCCCGATGCGCGGAGCAAGGTGCACGGCGGCGGCCCGGGCGACCCGTGTGGGCCGGGGATCCACACAGACGAGCCGCGGCGGATCTCCTCCCTCCAGCCGGTCGAGGATGCGCATCCACTGCACGGGCTGCGTCTCGGCGAGGTTGTGGCCGAACAGCGCGATCACGTCGGCGTGGTCGATGTCGTCGTACGTACCTGGCTGCCCGTCACAGCCGAAGGACTCCTTGAGCGCCTCGGCCGCCGTGGACGTGCACAGCCGTGTGTTGCCGTCCAGATGGCTGGTGCCGATCCCGGCCCGTGCCGCCACCGCCAGCGTGTAGTACTCCTCCAGGAACAGCTGCCCCGAGGTGTAGAAGCCGATCGATCCGGGCCCGCGTTGCTCCAGCAGGTCTCGCGAACGGGCGGCGACCAGCTCCATCGCGGTGTCCCAGTCCGTTTCGGTCAGCTGCCCGTCACGGCGGACCAGGGGCCTGGTCAACCGGTCCGCGGAGGCGTTGGCCTGCCAGCCGAAGACGTCCTTCGGCCCCAGCCGGCCACGGTTGACCCGGTCCACCACCCGGCCGCGCACCCCCACCATCCGGCCGTCCTTGACCGCGATGTCCATGGCGTCCCCGTCGGAATGCAGGATCGAGGCGGCCTGCACCCACCGCTCCACGCCCTCGGGTGCCACACCCTCCGCCAGATGGGTGTCGGCCCGGGACGGCCATGTCCCGCCCCGGGCGTACGGAGTACGGCTTCCCCACGGCTGCGCGATCCGGTCGACCGAAGTCTCCACGCGTACCTCCCGATCAGCACCCGGCGGCGCCCGCTGCACCGACCGGTCATCGGTACCCGCAAAGGCCACCGCCTAACGTGTGCCGACGCGTGTGCCGTCGCCGGGCAGGTCACCCGCCCACGAGCCGGGGCGGGCGCGACCCCGACGCTTCGCGCGGGCGGCGGCCCGCTTCCCGGGCACGGGGCGTTCGTCGCGATCACCGAACCGGCCTCGTTTCCCGCACCGTTATGGACACCGGGCGAGACGGCGTGGTCTCCTACGTGCCGAGCAGGTGATTTGCAACGTTGGAAGAAGCCTGTCGGCAGAGCACCGCCGCCGGCCGGCGTACAGGAGAACGGAGTTGCGTGTGAAACCCGCAGCGATGAGCCGTGGCAGGAATCCCCGACGTGTGCGCCGGAGAGTGGGCGTCGCCGCCGCCCTCGCGGTGGCCGCCTCGACGACCCTCACCGGCGTCGGTACCGCTTCCGCCGGAAGCGGTCACGGCCATCGGATCCCGACCGTCACCTCCGGGGACGCCCGCTTCGAGATCCTCTCGCCGACCCTCATCCGCACCGAGTACGCCGGCGACGGCACGTTCACCGACGACCCGACGTTCAACGCGATCGGGCGGGAGGGGTTCACTCCGACCGCCTACACCGCGCGGACGAAGGACGGCTGGCTGACCGTCTCCACGAGTGCGATGACCCTGCGCTACCGGGTCGGCTCAGGACCCTTCGACGCGCAGAACCTCTCCGTCCGGCTCGCCGCAGGAAAGGCGCCGGTGACCGCGGCCCCCTGGCAGCGGCTCGTCTGCGCGCTCGGCGCGCTGTGCGAGGCGGAGGACCTCCGGCTCGACGGGCTCGGCACGGCCTCCGACCACCGGGACCACACCGGGGCGGCCTTCGCCGCCGGCTTCGAGGCCACCGGCAGCTCGCTGTCCACTGACATCGATGTCAAAGCTGAGGGCACCTACCGGTTCGCCCTGCGTTACGCCAACTCCCGTGGCGGGGACGGCAAGACGGAGACCCGCACGCTGTCCCTCTCGGTGGACGGCGGCGCTCCGCAGAAGGTGAACCTGCCGGCCACGGCGGACTGGGACACCTGGGCGAAGGCCTCGGCGGAGGTGAAACTCGGCAAGGGGCCGCACACCCTCGCGCTGACCCGGACCGCCTCGGACTCGGGATCGGTGAACGTCGACAGCGTCGCCCTGCTCCGGCCCGACGACGACACGTACCCGTCCGCCGCCGACACCGCGATCAAGGACTGCCTCTTCGGGACGAGTTGCGAGGCGGAGGCGGCGCGGATCGGCGGCACGGCCACCGGCGCCCTGGACCACCCCGGGTACGCGGGCAACGGCTTCGTCGCCGAGCTCAACAGGGGTGCGAGCCTGACGGCCCACCTGGTAGGCGTGCCCGCCGACGGCACCTACACGCTCCGGGTGCGCTACGCCAACGGGCAGGGGGGCGACGGCCTCCACCGGACGCGCACCGCCACCGTGACGACCGCGGCCGGAGCACCGGCCACCACCCTCGAACTCCCCGCGACGAAGGACTGGGACGACTGGCAGACGGCCGCCGTCCCCGTCACCCTCAAGGCGGGCGCGAACGACGTCTCCCTCGGCTGCCCCGACCCGGACAGTTGTCACATCAACGCGGACACCCTCTCCCTGGCCGCCCCGAAGGACGCCGCTCCGCAACCGCACCTCGCGCTCGGCGGATACCGCCGCGGCCTGGACGGCGTGACCGGCCAGGGCGCCGCCCCCGTCACCACACCGGGCCTGCTCAGCCAGGACGGCTGGTACCTGCTCGACGACTCCCCGTCGGCCCTCTACGACACCCGGGCGAAGAAGGTGCGCCCCCGCCCCGGTCACGGCGGCGCCCCCTACCAGGACGGATACGTCTTCGGCTACGGCCACGATTACAAGCAGGGCCTCACCGACCTCGCCACTCTCACCGGGCCGCCCGCACTCCTGCCCACCTGGGCGTACGGCGTCTGGTACTCCGAGTACATCGACCGGACGGCCGCCGACTACCAGGACGAGATCCTGCCGGCGTTCCGCGCGGAGGGCGTGCCCCTCGACGTCCTGGTGACCGACACCGACTTCAAGGCCGGTGACACCTGGCGGGGCTGGGAGATCGACCGGGCCAAGTTCCCCGACCCCGAGGGCTTCTTCGACTGGTCGCAGGCTCAGGGCCTGCACAACACGCTCAACGTGCACCCGAGCATCCGGGCCTCCGATCCCCAGTTCGCCCAGGCGCAGTCCACCGCCAAGGGCAAGCTGGTCAAGGGGGGCTGCGGCGACGACTGCTACGTCTTCGACTTCGGCGACCCGGACCAGCTCAAGGCGTATATGGACCTGCACCGGACCATGGACCAGCAGGGCAACGACTTCTGGTGGCTGGACTGGTGCTGCGACTCCTCGCAGTCCTCGCTGAAGGGCGTGACGCCCGACGCGTGGATCAACCAGAGTTACGCCGACAAGTCCGCCGAGGCCATCGGCCGGGGCTTCGTCCTCTCCCGCGCCTACGGCTCGCTCCAGGCCGGCGGGTACAGCGGCCAGCAGGCCCTGCCGACCGGCCCCTGGGCGGACAAGCGCAGCACCGTCCACTTCACCGGCGACACCGCCTCCACCTGGGGCACCCTCCGTCTGGAGGTCGGATACACCCCGGGCGAGTCCGCCGCGACCGGCATGGCGTCCATCACCCACGACATCGGCGGCCACAACGACACCACGGGGATACCCGGTTCGGAGGAGGGCACGCACAAGCTCCCCGACGACCTGTACGCCCGCTGGGTCCAGTTCGGCACCTTCCAGCCCATCGACCGCCTGCACAGCAACCACAGCGACCGGCTCCCGTGGCAGTACGGCCCGTCGGCGCGCAAGTCGGCGGACGCCTTCCTCAACCTCCGCGAGAACCTGGTGCCTTACACCTACACCCTGGCCGAGGAGGCCAACCGCACCGGCGTGCCGATCGTCCGCCCGACCTACCTTGAATACCCCGACGAGCCGGCGGCGTACGCGGCGGCCGGCGGTGAGTACTTCTACGGTTCCGACGTGCTGGTCGCCCCGGTGACCACGCCCGGCGACACCGCCACCACCTCCGTGTGGTTCCCGCCGGGGCAGTGGACCGACTACTTCACCGGCAAGACCTACCAGGGCGGCACCACGCAGTCCGTCACCACCACCCTCGACACGATGCCCGTCTTCATCAAGGCGGGCGGCATCATGCCCACCCGTACCCAGGACGTCACCGACAACGACCGCAATCCCCTCACCGACGTCAGCCTGTCCATCGCCGGCGGCGCCCCGGGCTCGTACCGCCTGTACGAGGACGACGGCACCACGACGCGGAAGGACCGGAGCGCCACCACGACCGTGACGTACCAGGAGAAGGGCTCGCGCCGGACCGTGTCGATCGGCGGGGCCAAGGGATCCTTCGACGGCCAGGTGAAGAACCGCCGGTGGACGCTCTCCCTGCTGGGCACCACGCACGCACCCACCGAGGTCACCGCGCGCGGGGTGCGGCTCGCCCCGGACGCCTACCACTGGGACGCCGGCACCGGAGTCCTCACCGTCACGCTCCCCAGCCGGTCCGTGCACTCACCGGTCACCGTGACCGTGCGGTAGCCGGCCGCGGGATCCGGCGGCCGCGCGTGCACCCGGACGACGAGCGCCGACGCGCTCGCCCCGGGGCCGCGAGGCCGTCGGCCGCCCGGCGCCCGTGCGACGGCGCCGGCTCACCCCGGCCGCGCTCAGCCGGAGGCGCGGTGCGAGGTGCGCGGGGCGGGGGCCGGGGACTGCGCGGCCCGGGTCACGTCTCCTACCAGCTCGACCACGTCGGGGCCGTACGCCTGGGAGTTGACCACCTTCAGCAGCAGGCAGAAGGTGCTGTTGCCGTGCTTGCGCGCCAGCCGCTCGTGGTTGCGGGCCAGGTAGCGGGACGCCGCCTGGTTGGTGATGGCCTGCTGGCCGCAGAACAGGAAGACCGGCCGGGCATCCTGACCGGCCGTCAGGCGCGCCAGCAGCACGTACTCGGCGACGCCCTTCTCCACCCGGTACCGTTCCGAGCCGATCTGGAAGGCGTTGCGGTCCGGGCCCGGCTCGGGGTCGGTGTTGACCCGGACCCCGGGCAGCAGGGACTGCAGGTGGGCGGCCATCCGGCGGTTCGAGACCGGGCCGCCGACGCAGAATTCGGTGCGCTTCCCGAAGCCCTGCTGGGCGATGTCGTGCGACAGGATCTGGGCGTGCGCCGAGCAGTCCTTGATCAGCGCGGACAGTTCGAGCAGGGCGAAGACGTCGTGGCGGTGGACGGCTCCGTCGCCGCCCGCGTCGCGGTTGACGACGAGCAGGCACTCCGAGTTCCCCGGCAGCCCGAAGAACGCCTGCTTGCGGCGGAGCTTGCGGCGCCAGAGATAGGTGCGCGCGAGCCAGCCCAGGGCGGCGCTGAGACCGGCGGCTATCACGCCCAGCACGATGTTTCGTACGTCGTCAGTCATGGGCGGGCATGTTAGCGGGCATTCGGCCGCAAGTTCGAGGCGCTCCTGACGGGGCGGCCTGAGCGGCGTTACCCTGCGCGGACAATCCTTCACTGGAGGTGCGCATGAGGCGTTCCGTTGTGCGGAACGGGTCGTTGTCGGTCGTTCTCGCCGCCGTGGTGACGGTCGGGGCAGCCGCCCCGTCGTCCTCCGCGCCACCGACCTCGCCGCCGCCCAAGTCGCCCTTGGCGGTGGGGTACGGGGGAGCGGTTTCCAGTGTCGACGCCGACGCGACGGCCGCGGGCATCGAAGTGCTCCGCAAGGGCGGCAACGCGGTGGACGCGGCCGTCGCCACCGCGGCGGCCCTCGGAGTGACCGAGCCGTACTCGGCGGGGCTGGGCGGCGGTGGCTACTTCGTCCACTACGACGCCCGCACCCACCGGGTGGAGACGATCGACGGCCGCGAGACCGCGCCGCGCAGCGCGGACTCCTCGCTCTTCCTGGAGAACGGGAAGCCCCTCGCCTTCGACTCCGCCGTCACCAGCGGTCTCGGCGTCGGCACGCCAGGCACCCCCGCGACCTGGGACGCGGCTCTCGACGCCTGGGGCAGCAAGTCGCTCCGTCAGGTCCTGAAGCCGGCCGAGCGCCTGGCCCGGGACGGCTTCGTCGTCGACAGCACGTTCCGCTCGCAGACGGAGGGCAACCAGGCCAGGTTCGCCGACTTCCCGGCCACCCGGAAGCTCTTCCTGCCGGGCGGCGGACTCCCGGTGGTCGGCTCGGTGTTCAAGAACCCCGATCTGGCCCGCACCTACGAGGAGGTCGGCCGCGAGGGGGTCGACACGCTCTACCGGGGCAAGCTGGCCGAGGACATCGTGCGGACCGTACGCAATCCGCCCGTCGACCCGGCGGCGACCCGGGTGGTCCGTCCCGGCGACCTCACCACGAAGGACCTGCGCTCCTACCGGACGCTGCGGCAGGCGCCCACGAAGGTGGGCTACCGCGGGCTCGACGTCTACGGCATGGCACCGTCCTCGTCCGGTGGTACGACGGTGGGCGAGGCCCTCAACATCCTCGAGTCCACGGACCTTTCGAAGGTGAGCGAGGCGCAGTACCTGCACCGCTTCATCGAGGCGAGCCGCATCGCGTTCGCGGACCGGGGGCGCTGGGTGGGCGACCCGGCGTTCGAGGACGTGCCGACGAAGGAGCTCCTCAGCAAGCGGTTCGCCGACTCGCGGGAGTGCCTGATCAAGGACGACGCGGTGCTCACCAGCCCGCTGGCCCCGGGGGACCCGCGCCACCCCGGCGACTGCGCCGGCCCCGGGACGGCCGCCCCGACGACGTACGAGGGCGAGAACACCACGCACCTGACGACCGCCGACAAGTGGGGCAACGTCGTCGCGTACACCCTGACGATCGAGCAGACGGGCGGCAGCGGCATCACCGTGCCGGGGCGCGGCTTCCTGCTCAACAACGAGCTGACGGACTTCTCGTTCGCGCCGGCCAACCCGGCCGTCCACGACCCGAATCTGCCGGGTCCGGGCAAGCGGCCGCGGTCGTCGATCTCCCCGACCATCGTGCTGAAGCACGGGGAGCCGGTGCTCGCCCTGGGGTCGCCGGGCGGCGCCACCATCATCACGACCGTCCTCCAGTCGCTGATCGGCACGGTCGACCGTGGCCTGCCGCTGGTGGACGCCATCGCGGCGCCCCGTGCCAGCCAGCGCAACGCGGCGGCCACGGAGCTCGAACCGGGGCTGTGGAACAGCCCGGTACGGGCCCGGCTGGAGGCCCTGGGGCACGTCTTCAAGCTCAACCCGGAGATCGGGGCGGCGACGGGTGTGCAGCGGCTGCCGGACGGCCGGTGGCTCGCGGCCGCAGAGACGGAGCGGCGGGGCGGCGGCTCGGCCATGGTGGTGTGGCCGGCCGGACGCAGGTGACGGCACGTCAGTAGCCGTACGGGAGGGGCCGGGTCGGGCGCGGGCGCGCCCTGCCCCGGGCCGGTCCCGCCGCCTCGACGGAGGCATGGGGGGGGTGTCTTGGCTGATGTCAGCAAGAAAGAGACCCCTCACAGAAGGGCACCTCCACGGTGCGTACGCGAACGCTTGCCCTGGCCACGGTCTCCGGCGCCGCCCTGCTCGCGGCGGGATCCCTCGCGCCCGCCGCCCGGGCCGGCTCCGCCTTCCGGGCCGAGGCGTTCACACAGGTGGGTCAGGCGCGCCCTGCTCCGGCGCACCTCACTCCTGCCGCCTATGCCCGCACGGCGCCCGAGGGCGGACCGGCCGGCGCCCCCTCGGCCGCGACACCCGCCTCCGCCCCCGTCCGCACCCCTGCCCCTGTCCCTGCCGAGGGCGAGGAAGGCGCGGTCGGGGCGGGCGAGCTGCTGGCCAAGGTCTCGGTCTGCAAGCGTGTCTCGAAGGGCTTCTACCGTACGGACGCGGGGGCTCCTTCCTCCGTGCCGGTGTGCGGGATGAACGGAGCCGTGTTCTGGCGGGCCGACCTGGACACCGACTGCGACGGACAGGTGACCAAGGCCTGCAACAGCCGCACCGATCCGTGGTTCCAGGGCGACACCGCGTTCCGCACCTCCGACGACCGCCCGCTGAACGCGGAGGAACTCCCGTACGTCGTGGTGCCCGGCCGCAGCTCCCTCTGGGACTTCAGCAGCGCGGGCATCAAGGGCGGCGGCGTCGTCGCGGTCGTCCACGCGGGAAAGGTGGTGTACGCCGTCGTCGGTGACACCGGGCCTGCCGGCGTCATCGGTGAGGCCTCGTACGCCACCGCCGAGGCGCTCGGGATCGACCCGGACCCGAGGACCGGCGGCGTCGGGTCCGGCGTCACGTACATCCTCTTCAAGGACTCCGTCGTCTCGCCGATCGAGAGCCGCAGCGCGGCGGTCGCCGCCGGTCAGGCCCTCGCCGGGACGTTCCTGCGGGACAACTGAGGGCGCCTCGACGGGGCGGTCGGAGGGCGGTCAGAGGGCGGTCAGGATCCGGGGGCCGTCGTTCGTGATGGCCACCGTGTGCTCGGCGTGCGCGGCCCGGCTGCCGTCGGTCGTACGCAGGGTCCATCCGTCCGGGTCCGGGTGGTAGGCGTCTTTGCCGCCGCCGATGAGCATCGGTTCGATGGCCAGCACCATGCCGTGCCGCAGCGGCATCCCGCGACCGGGGCGCCCCTCGTTGGGAACGCCCGGGTCCTCGTGCATGGCCCGGCCGATGCCGTGCCCGCCGAAGCCCTCCGGGATGCCGTAACCCGCCGTGCGGCAGACCGTGCCGATCGCGTGCGCGATGTCGCCGATCCGGTTGCCGACGACGGCCGCCGCGATGCCCGCCTCCAGCGCCTCGAAGGCCGTCTCGATCAGCCGGGTGTCCGCCGGCCGGGCGCGGCCGACGGTGAAGCTGATCGCCGAGTCCCCGGCCCAGCCGTCGAGCAGGGCGCCCGCGTCGACGCTGACCAGATCGCCGTCGCGCAGCCGCACGCCGTTCGGGATGCCGTGCACGATCGCGTCGTTCACCGATACGCAGATCACGCCGGGGAAGGGGGTCGGCGCGAAGTGCGGCCGGTAGTTCAGGAACGGTGATCCGGCGCCGGCCTCGCGCAGGACCCCGCGGGCCACCTCGTCGAGATCGCGCGGTGTGACGCCGACCGCTGCCGCCTCGCGCGCGGCTGTCAGTACCTGCGCGACGACCCGGCCGGCCTCGCGCATGGCTTCGATGGATGTGTCTGTCTTGAGCTGCACCATGCCAATTACTATACCGGTCCGAGCGGTATTAGAATGACGGCATGGTACGAACGCCCCTCACCCCCGAAGAGCGCCTGCGAGGCGAACGGCTCGGCCGGCTGCTCCGCGAGGCGCGCGGTCGCCGCAGCATGGCCGACATCGCGGCGTGCGCCGGAATCTCGGCCGAGACGCTGCGCAAGATCGAGACCGGTCGCGCCCCGACCCCCGCCTTCTTCACCGTCGCGGCGCTCGCCGCGGCCCTCGGCCTTTCCATGGACGAACTGCTCCTGCGCTGCGTGCCGGAGCCCAACTCCGTCCAGCTGGCTGGATAGTGGGAGAGGGGGTGATCGTCCGACGTAGGGTTGGGGGCATGAGCCTCCAGGACTTCGCCCGCAGCGAGTACGTCAGTCTCACCACCTACCGGAAGGACGGCACGCCCGTCGCCACACCGGTGTGGGCCGCGGTCGAGGGGAACGAGCTGTTCGTCTGGACCAAGAGTGATTCGTGGAAGGTCAAGCGGCTGCGCAACGACAGCCGCGTCCGCGTCACCGTCTGCGACGTGCGCGGGCGGATCGCGGAGGGCGCCCCGAGCGCCGAGGGGACCGGCAGGCTGCTCGACGAGCAGGGTACGAACGGTGCGCGCCGGGCCATCGCCCGCAAGTACACGTGGAAGTACTGGCTGCTCGACTACCCGGCGATGATCGTCCGCCTCGGCAAGCGGCCGCAGACCGGGATCGCCATCACGTTCTGACCCTTCACGTTCTGACCCCCTCACGTTCTGGCCCCTGGCGGCGCGTCGCGGGGGTGCTCGCGGGGTGGGGTGTGCGCCTCTCGGACCCGGGGCGAAAACTGCGCGTAGCCGTCCCGTAACACGACTGCGGTCGAATGCCTGCGGACCGGAAGGTTCCAGTCGACGGCGGCCGAGGGCGACGATGACGGTGCATCAGCATGCTGAACCAGTAAGTGAGTTCGCGCGTTATCTGCGGGGGATGACGGCGTTGCTCGATCCCGCGGGGGGTTGGTACGGACTGTTCTGCCGGCGTGACCCGGAAGGGATGCGGGCATGCCTGGCGGGGGCGGAGATCCCACCCTGGGACGTGGTGGAGTCGCTCCTCATCGACCTTGCCGCGCTGCGGGGAGCCGCGTTCGCGGAGCGCGAGTCGGCGCGCGCCGCGACGCTCTACGCCGCCTCCGCCGTCGCCCACGACCGGCGCCCCGGCGGGCGGCAGCAACTCGTGGAGCGGCTGGAGCTGATGCTGCGGGAGCAGGCCGACGCGGCCCATCGGCTCCGCATGGCCCGGGCGGGCGGTGAACCGGGCTCCGTCGGCGCGGAGGCGGCCGACTGGGCGCGCGACGACCACGCCCGGGCATCTGCCCGCTGCAGCGAACTGCGCGGAAGGCTGGCTGCGACGGCGGCGCCGGCCGACTGGCCCCGCACGGAGGAGGAGCCGGCTGTTCGGGCTGCGCGACAGCCCGCCGGGCCGGTCGCGGCCGCGTCCCCGCAGGCCGAACCGGAACCCGTCCCCGAACTGCCGGCCGTCCCCGTCCGGAGGAAGCCGAGGGGCGCGCGGTTCGCCGGGCTGGAGGCCGAGGAGCAGGTCCCCGTGGCCGCCGTGCCCGAACCGTCCGCGCCGGCGGCCCTGCCCCGGGGAGCCCGCTTCGGGGGCGCTCCCGGCACGGAGGGCGGCCCGGCCGAGCCTGCCGTGGTGGCGCAGGACCCGGCCGCGTCGCGGTCCGCACGGGTCACCGTCGCGACCCTGATCCGGCTCCGGGCCGAGGGTCGCAGCGGTGAGGCCCATGGAGTGCTCTGCGAAGCGGCGGGCAGGCCCGCGGAGCTGTTGCCGGTCCTTGCCGTCGAACTGCACCGGGCGGGGCTCGGTGCGGACTGGTCGACTCTGCTGTGGGAGGTGTCCTCGCGGCCTCCGGCCGAGCTCGCGGCAGCGGCGGACGCACTCGCCGGGGCGGGGCGCGCGGAGGACTGCGGGCACCTGTTGCGTCAAGGCGTGGCGCGGCCGGCCGCCGAGATCGCCGCCGCGGTGACCGCCCTGGGGCGGGCCGGCCGCGGTCCTCAGGCACAGGCGTTGCTCGGCGCCTTCGTCCGCGTACGGACACCTCAGGACGCGGCGCGGATGGCGGAGAGCGACCCGCGCCACCTCGTACCGCCCCTGCTGGCGGCGGCGAGAGCGGTGTCCGAGGCGCGGGAACGGGACATCGTGCACGCCTTGCGGGTGGCGGGGCTTTCGGCACACGTGCACGGGGCGTCTCATTGATCCGAACAGCGTGACCCCTAGGCCGGAGCGGGTGCAGGCGTTCAACCGGCCGCCCTCCACGAACGCGCGCGGAGTATTACCAGGACGGCCGGGTACAGTGCGCGCGTCAGCAGTCTGGCCACTTGAGGAGGGGAAGCGTGACCGACACCAGCGAAGCCCGATCCGCGGACGGTGCGGCGCATGCGACCCAGCGGAGTCGACTGCGCCGCCTGATGCGCTACATCCCCCTGATCGCCCCCGTCCTGCTGTGGACCGTGCCCTGCTGGGTGCTGCTGTACGCCGGCCAGCACTGGCCGCTGCCCGTGGCGCTCGGGGGCACCGCCCTGTTCGCCCTCGGTCTGATCGCCATGCCGCTCGCGATGGCGCGCGGCCACGGCCGGCGGCAGCAGGACCGGGCGGCGATCGTCGGGGACACCCTCCTCGGTGCCGGCTGGGTACTGTTCACCTGGTCCGTCCTGCTCGGTGTCCTGCTGCGCCTCGCCCTGACCGTGGCCGGGGCGGGCGACGGGCAGGACCGGGCCCGGATCGTCACCTGGGCGATCCTCGGCGTGAGCGCCGTGCTGCTCGCCTGGGGGTACGCCGAGGCCCGCCGCGTGCCACGAGTGCGCCGACTCGACGTGCAACTCCCGCGCCTGGGCGCCGGTTTGGACGGCACCCGCGTCGTCCTCCTCACCGACACCCACTACGGTCCGCTCGACCGCGCCCGCTGGTCGGAGCGGGTCTGCGCGAAGGTCAACAGCCTGGAGGCCGACCTGGTCTGCCACACGGGCGACATCGCGGACGGCACAGCCGAACGCCGCCGCGCCCAGGCCGCTCCGCTCGGCACCGTGCGGGCAACCCGGGCCCGGGTCTACGTCACCGGAAACCACGAGTACTACAGCGAGGCCCAGGGCTGGGTCGACCTGATGGACGAACTGGGCTGGGAGCCGCTGCGCAACCGCCATCTGCTGCTCGAACGCGGCGGGGACACCCTGGTGGTCGCCGGTGTGGACGACGTCACCGCGGAGTCGTCGGGCCTGGCGGGCCACCGCGCCCACCTCGCCGGAGCCCTGAACGGCGCCGACCCCGACCTGCCCGTCCTGCTCCTGGCACACCAGCCGAAGTTCGTCGACCGGGCCGCAGCCGACGGCGTCGACCTCCAGCTCTCCGGCCACACCCACGGCGGCCAGATCTGGCCCTTCCACCACCTTGTCCGCATCGACCAGCCCGCCCTCGCGGGTCTCAGCCGCCACGGCGCCCGCACCCTCCTGTACACCAGTCGCGGCACCGGCTTCTGGGGCCCGCCGTTCCGTGTGTTCGCCCCCAGCGAGATCACCCTCCTCGTCCTCCGCTCCCCGCACCGGCCTCCCACGCCGTCACACTCATAGCCACCGGCCTGAGGGGGCCCCGGCAGTCCCTCGGGCGCCGGCGGCGTCCCCTCAGTGGCTCACGCGGCGGACAGCGTCCACGCCCCGGCGGAGCGCACCTGGTAGTAGCCGCGGCCCGGCCACCGGAACGTGTGCTCCCCGGCGCGGCCCTCGACCACCGTCAGCCCGTAGGCAAGGCGGTCGTCGAGGGACTCCAACTGGATCTGGCCCGGGCCCGCGTAGTGGAGGGTGCCCGGGCCCGCCTGCCCTCGGTAGTGGACGACATCCGACCCGGTGCCGTTGATCTCGTCGTGGAAGCGCGGGACTTCCCGCAGGGGGGCCGCGGTCGCCGTCCACGCTTCCGGGTCGCCGGCAGCGGAGACGCGGAACCCGATGGTCTTGGTCGCGTCCGGCAGCGGTACGGGGGCGCCGTCGCCCGACAGCCGGTAGAGGCGTGAGGAGCGTCCCTTCCTGCCCACGACACGCAGGGCGACCGGTGCCCGCCCGTGGGTCGAGAAGACCATCACGGCCGGGCGGTACGGCGGCATTGTCAGGTGATGCGTCTGCTCGCCGCTTCCGTCCTCACCGCTGATCTGCGGCTGGGGTCCACGCGCCGGCGTCGGCGCGCGGTGCCCGGCCTCGCGCGGCTGCGGGCGGACCCGGTCGCGCGTGCCCGGCTGCGCGAGGCCGACGAAATCGGTGATCTCGACATCGGTCTTGGCGAGCGCCGCCTGCCCGCGCCCGCGCCATGACCACAGTCGGTGCAGCCCGGCCAGCCCTCCACGCATGGCAGCCATCATGCCGCACGGTCCGACGGCGACGGGGCGAAGTGGGCGAAAGGCCCTGCTCCCGCTCGCCCCGGCCCCTTCCTGCGCGCGGGCCTCAGGCGGCGCACGCCGGGCTCCGCCGACCGCGCTCCGCAGCCGACGCCCTCGGCCGTCCGGCGGATGTCGGCCGCGGCACCGGGTCAGGGGCGGGGGAATCGAGCGCGCATGGCGTCGATGCAGGTGTCCCGGGACGTGGGCCCGCCGAACCGAAGGCGGTCGTATTCCGTGAACGCCGGTTCCAGCGCGTCGAGTTCGTCGATCAGGGCGTGCAGCCGCCCGGAGCCCCGCGCGGAACCGGCATCCGCCTCGTTCGCCGCGGCAGTGATCGCTCTCGTGAGGTGGTCCTTGCGCTGGATGGTGGCCGGGGTCACCGAGCGCAGGCAAACGTACTGTCCGCTGACGTACGCGTTCCACTCCGCCCTTCCCGTATCCGGGTCCGCCCAGTGCGCGGTGAACCACGCTTCGAGCAGCTCCACGCCGCCGGATGTGTCGGCGAGAGCGAAGAGGTCGGCCGGCACCATCTCCGCACCGTCGGAGCGCAGGTATCCCGGAAGTGGCAGACGCCCCGCCAGCATCAGTCGGCGCACCGCATCGGCATCGCGGCCCTGGGCGGTGCACAGTTCCTCCAGAGCCACGAACTGCGCGCTGACGTATGCGTCGTCGGCATCGGTCATCGGATGGTCGCCGTTGACTTCGCGGAACCGCTCGGCGAGCTGTCGCCCGAGGTCTGTCTCCGGCATCGGTATGCCTCCTGCGTCACCGGCGCGGGACTCTCCCGCGCCGGACCGGGCACGCTACCGGCCGGATGGTTCGGCGCCCGCCGAACCATCGGCGGACTCACCCGGCGCAAGGGCGCCCCCCACCCGCCCGTCCAGGAGGTCGACGAGGCGGCGCGCCGCGCGCCCACGACCTCCGGCGGAAAGGGTCAGGCGCCCTGGGGCGCGATCGTCTGGAGCACGCCAGGCGAGCGGGGCTCCGGAGGCCATCCGGCCCACCCCGAGCGCTGGACCGCACGGGTGTGAAACATGATCGACTCAGCTGGTTCACGGCGATGGTCTTGCCCCGTTGTGTGACGGGGCTTACGTTCTCACCTACGCACGTGTCTACGGGCGTAGAAACGCGAAGAGGCTCTCTGACGCCGCGTCGAAGGAGCAGCTCATGTCCCACGTCGTACGCGCCGCACTCGTCCAGGCGACCTGGACCGGCGACACCGAATCCATGATCGCCAAGCACGAGGAACACGCTCGCGAGGCCGCCCGGCAGGGGGCGAAGATCATCGGGTTCCAGGAGGTGTTCAACGCCCCCTACTTCTGCCAGGTGCAGGAGCCCGAGCACTACCGCTGGGCGGAGGCCGTGCCCGACGGCCCGACCGTGCGGCGGATGCGGGAGCTGGCCCGTGAGACCGGCATGGTGATCGTCGTCCCGGTCTTCGAGGTCGAGCAGTCCGGCTTCTACTACAACACCGCCGCCGTGATCGATGCCGACGGCTCGTATCTCGGCAAGTACCGCAAGCACCACATCCCGCAGGTCAAGGGGTTCTGGGAGAAGTACTACTTCAAGCCCGGCAACGTCGGCTGGCCGGTCTTCGACACGGCGGTGGGCAAGGTCGGCGTCTACATCTGCTACGACCGGCACTTCCCCGAAGGGTGGCGTCAACTGGGCCTCAACGGGGCACAGTTGGTGTACAACCCGTCCGCGACCTCGCGCGGCCTCTCCGGCTACCTCTGGCAGCTGGAACAGCCCGCGTCCGCCGTCGCCAACGAGTACTTCATCGCCGCGATCAACCGCGTCGGCCAGGAGGAGTACGGCGACAACGACTTCTACGGCACCAGCTACTTCGTCGACCCGCGCGGTCAGTTCGTCGGTGAGGTCGCCAGTGACAAGGCCGAGGAACTCCTCGTCCGCGACCTGGACTTCGGCCTCATCGAAGAAGTCCGACAGCAGTGGGCGTTCTACCGGGACCGCCGCCCCGACGCGTACGAAGGACTGGTGGAGCCGTGAGCAGTCTGCACCACCGCCACCTCGCCGTCAGCCCCGACTGGCTGGCGCTCTACTACCGGCACCCACTGGAGATCACCCACGGCGAGGGGCGCCACGTCTGGGACGCCGACGGCAGGCGCTACCTCGACTTCTTCGGCGGCATTCTCACCACGATGACCGCCCACGCCCTGCCCGAAGTCACCAAGGCGGTCAGTGAGCAGGCGGGGCGGATCATTCACTCCTCCACGCTCTATCTGAACCGGCCGATGGTCGAGCTCGCCGAGCGCATCGCGACGCTCTCCGGCATTCCGGACGCCCGGGTCTTCTTCACCACCTCCGGCACCGAGGCCAACGACACGGCCCTGCTGCTCGCCACCACGTACCGCAGGTCGAACCAGATCCTCGCGATGCGCAACAGCTACCACGGCCGGTCCTTCTCCGCGGTCTCCGTCACCGGCAACAGCGCCTGGTCGCCCACCAGCCTGTCGCCGCTCCAGACGCTGTACGTGCACGGGGGCGTCCGCAGCCGTGGACCGTACGCGCACCTGGGCGACGGGGAGTTCATCGCCGCCTGTGTCGCGGACCTGGAGGACCTGCTCGGCCACGCCCGGTCGCCCGCCGCGCTGATCGCCGAACCCATCCAGGGCGTCGGCGGGTTCACCTCACCGCCCGACGGCCTGTACGCGGCGTTCCGCGAAGTCCTGAACCGGCACGGCATCCTGTGGATCTCCGACGAGGTGCAGACCGGCTGGGGACGCTCCGGCGAACACTTCTGGGGCTGGCAGGCACACGGGCGGAACGGACCGCCGGACATCCTCACGTTCGCCAAGGGGATCGGCAACGGCATGTCGATCGGCGGTGTCGTGGCCCGGGCCGACGTCATGAACTGCCTGGACGCCAACTCCATTTCGACGTTCGGCGGATCCCCGGTCACGATGGCCGCCGGCCTCGCCAACCTCTCGTACCTCCTCGAACACGACCTCCAGGGCAACGCCCGCCGCGTCGGCGGTCTGCTCATCGAGCGGCTGCGCGCGATCGGCGCGGCCTCGGAGTGCGTACGGGAGGTGCGCGGGCGCGGCCTGATGATCGGCGTCGAACTGGTGAAGCCGGGCACGGACGAAGCGAACCCCGAAGCGGCCGCGGCCGTGCTCGAAGCCGCCCGGGAGGGCGGCCTGCTCATCGGCAAGGGCGGTGGCCACGACACCAGCGTGCTGCGCATCGCTCCGCCGCTCTCGCTGTCCATCCCGGAGGCGGAGGAGGGCGCGGCGATCCTCGCCGAAGCGCTGCGCTCGGTGGGGTGAGGGCGGGGGTGCGGTGGTCCGGGCCACCGCACCCCGACGCCGGGCGTCCCGCATCCTCCGCGCGCGGGTGCCCGCGCGGGTGCCCGCGCGGAGGACGGCGCCGCGCCCGCGCTGGGCTGGGCGGGTGCCGGGCGGGTGAAACGGGAACGTCTTCGGGGGTGGGCGGCAGCGGTATTGCCACAGTGGGTAACCCACTTCTACGGTCTTCACCACGCACCCCGTCTACGTGCGTAGACCCATTCCGCCACAGTGAGGAGGGGCACATGAGCCGCACCGTCATCCACGGCGGCCTCGTCGTCACCGCGTCCGACGAGATGCACGCCGACGTACTCGTCGACGGCGGCCGCGTCGTCGCACTCGCCGCGCACGGCACCGATGCCGCAGCGGCCTGGAGCGCCGACCGGTCCATCGACGCCACCGGGAAGTACGTCATCCCGGGCGGGGTCGACGCGCATACCCACATGGAGATGCCGTTCGGCGGCACCTTCGCCTCCGACACGTTCGAGACCGGCACCCGGGCCGCGGCGTGGGGCGGCACGACCACCATCATCGACTTCGCGATCCAGTCCAAGGGCGGATCGCTCGCCGAAGGGCTCGACACCTGGCACGAGAAGGCGGACGGAAAGTGTGCCGTCGACTACGCCTTCCACATGATCATGTCCGATGTGAACGAGTCCTCGCTCAAGGAGATGGACGGGCTCGTCTCTGCCGGGGTCACCTCGTTCAAACTCTTCACCGCGTACCCGGGCGTCTTCCTCTCCGACGACGGCCAGATCCTTCGGGCCATGCAGCGCGCCGGATCGAACGGCGGACTGATCATGACGCACGCGGAGAACGGTCTCGCGATCGACGTGCTCGTGGAGCAGGCGCTGGCGCGCGGGGAGAGGGACCCGCGCTACCACGGCGAGGTCCGCAAGGCGCTCCTGGAGGCCGAGGCGACGCACCGGGTGATCAAACTGAGCCAGGTGGCGGAATGCCCCGTGTACGTGGTGCACGTGTCGGCCCAGGAGGCCGTCGCGGAACTGGCGCGAGCCCGGGACGAGGGACTTCCCGTCTTCGGTGAGACGTGCCCGCAGTATCTCTTCCTGTCGACCGACAACCTTGCCGAACCCGACTTCGAAGGCGCCAAGTACGTCTGCTCCACGCCGCTGCGCCCCCGGGAGCACCAGGAGGCACTGTGGCGCGGGCTGCGGACGAACGATCTGCAGGTGGTGTCCACGGACCACTGCCCGTTCTGCTTCAAGGGGCAGAAGGAGAAGGGCCGGGGTGACTTCTCGAAGATCCCGAACGGCATGCCGGGCGTCGAGAACCGCATGGACCTGCTGCACCAGGCCGTCGTCGACGGGCACATCAGCCGCCGCCGCTGGATCGAGATCGCGTGCGCCGCGCCTGCCCGGATGTTCGGCCTGTATCCGAGGAAGGGCACGATCGCGCCGGGCGCGGACGCCGACATCGTCATCTACGACCCGCATGCCGAGCAGGTCATCTCGGCCAGTACGCACCACATGAACGTCGACTACTCGGCGTACGAGGGCAAGCGCGTGCGAGGGCGGGTCGAGACCGTGCTGTCACGTGGGGTGCCCGTGATCGACAACCGCGCGTACGCGGGGCAGCCGGGGCACGGGGTGTACGTGCCGCGGGGCATCGGACAGTACGCCCCGTGAGGCGGCACCGGTGACGGATGACCCGGCCCGCCGGGGCCGGGTGTCCGGCCCTGCGCGGGGCGGGGGCATGCCCCGTCGCCGTGGGGTCCGCCTCAGCCCCGGGCGCAGGAGACCACCACGACGAGAGGCCAGAACGACTGCGCGAACGTGAGGACGCGCTCGGCCGCTCCGGCGGTGCCGAACAGGAAGAGGGCGAGCAGGAACCAGGCGCCACCGGCCCACATCAGTGCCGTCGCAGCGGCGGACGGCCCGGGCCGCAGGCCCCACGGTGCGGTGCTGCCAGGGAGCGGAGCGGCTCGCCCGGGCAGCGGCGGCAAGGCGCGGGCGCCGCGACGCACGGCCGCTGGCCCGGGCAGCGGCCGTAAGGCGCGGGCGCCGCGACGCACGGCCAGGACCGGCCACATCGCCAGCAGCGAGAATCCGACCACCACCACGGTCCCGTGCGCGAACGAGCCGCCGCTCAGCGGCGCCGGGAACAGCGCGAGCAGTATCGCCGAGAGCCCCCCGCCCGCCAGCGCCAGCCGTCCGAAGGGCGCGGCCGGACGCAGTCCGCAGGCGGTGACCACGTGGCAGGCGCCGAGGGCGAGCAGGGCCGACGTCATCACCCAGTAACCGCCGGCCCCGTCGGCGGCGAGGACGCTGATCGTGGTCGAGGCCGGGTCGTAGCCGGGCCCCTGAAGCCGTCCTGACACCGCCCAGCCCCCGACGAGAAGGACCGGCGCGCACACCGCGGAGAACAGGGCCCACGTGGGGACAGATCGCATCGCAGAACGCTAGAACGCCCGGGCCCGCAACCCCCGGCGCACACGCTGGCGAAAGTGATGATCAGCCGGGCGGGCGTCCGTACGGGGAGTCCTCGGGGGACCACGTGGAGGCCAGGCGGAGGGGCGGGCCGGCGACGGTCCTGGCGTCCGTATGGCCCGCGAAGGGCGGCCCGCCTTGCGATGCACCGCATCTGACGCCGCGCGCTGATCCACCAGGGATTACGGGACAGCCCTTAGCTTGATCTTTAACCTGTGCGGCGTGGACGCGGGGTTGTTGACTTCTTCGTGCGTCGCTTCGTGGAGCCTG
>NZ_JBEXXO010000042.1:0-44037 GCF_040630435.1 Streptomyces sp. NPDC005803
ACGCGGAGGCACAGAGCACCAGCAGCGTGACACCCGGCCGTGCTCTCGCCGAGGCCGCCACCCCCGCCGTCTGACTTGACTTAACCATAGTCAGGACTATACGCAGCCTGCCCAGCCTGGATTCATCTGGCTATGTAAAATCGGAGTCAGAAGAAGAGAGGGGGGTGGACAGATGGGAAGTCCCCGCATGGAACTGGTAGGTGCCCTGGCCGACCGTTCGCAGTGGACTGCGAGTGACTGCTCGATAGACGGCACCATGCAGGTCATCGGCACGCGGTCCGCCGTACTGCTCATGCGCGAAGCCCACTACGGCACGACACGCTTCGACGACTTCGTGCGCCGCGTCGGCATCACCGAGGCCGTTGCCGCGGCACGTCTCCGCGAGTTGGTGCAGGCCGGCTTGCTGGAGCGGCGCCCCTACCAGGAACCAGGCAAGCGCACGAGGCAGGAGTACGTCCTGACCGAGGCGGGCTGCGACCTTCAGCCGGTCCTGCTCGCCCTCATGCAGTGGGGTGACCGCCATCTCCCCCGGGACGACGGCCCGCCGCTGACACTGCACCACACCGACTGCGACGAACCTGTCGCGGTGCGGTTGCGCTGTGCGGCAGGACACAGCGTCGAGCCCGATGAGATCACCGTGCGTAAGGCACGAGGGCGGTGACCTGACCGCCGCTCGGAGGCTGGGACGCACCTTCGCGCGTCCCAGCCGGCGAGGGTCTTGAGCAGTTCGGCCAGAGCGCGCTGCCCCCGGCAGTTGCTTGCACCCGGGTGTCGGGGACTCTTCCCACCGGTCGGACGCCCGAGAATTCTTCAGGCTACGGCACCGTGCTGCGAAAACGCGCCCGATAGTCAGTCGGCGATATGCCCAAAGTGTGCCGGAACACTCTGCGCAGCGTCTCCGACGATCCAAAACCTGCCTGCTGCGCCACGTCCTCGACCGAACCCGCGTCACCTTCGAGCAGCGCGCGTGCCGCTTCCATTCTGACCGACTCCACGTACTGGCCCGGCGTCACGCCTACTTCGGCACGGAAGATCCGGGCCAGATGCCTCCGGCTCAGCCCGCCGACACCGGCCATGGAATCGATGGTGTGCTCTCCGGCAGGGTCGGCCGCCACCTGGTCCAGTACCCGCCGGACGGCCGCATGCCGCGGCTCGCGCGTGACGAGCCGGGCGCTGAACTGGGCCTGTCCTCCCGGCCTGGCCATGAATACGACCAGCTCTCTGGCCACAGCGCGTGCCACGTCTGCCCCGTAGTCCGTCTCGACCAGATGGAGGGCCAGATCGATTCCGGCTGTCACGCCTGCCGAGGTAATGACATGCCCGTCCTGGACGAAGATCGGATTGTCCTCCACACGAACATCGGGGTAGGCGGCTGCCAGCTGCGGTGCCAGCTCCCAGTGGGTGGCGGCCCGGTGTCCTGTGAGGAGTCCGGCCTCCGCAAGCACGAACGCACCGGCACACACCGACACCACGCGGTCCGCGCCCTCGGCCGTGCGACGCACGAGACCGATCAGCACGGTATCGGCGACGGCGGACCGCCAGGCCCTCCGGCCCGGCACCACCACGGTGTTCGGGCCGGAGGAGGAGCCGGCCTCCATGCCGTCGACGCCGATGGTCACCCCCGACGACGTCCGTACGCCCAAACCAGTGGGCGAAACGATCCGCACGTCATAGTCGGCGCCGTACCGATTGGCCGTGGTGAAGACTTCGACCGGGCCCGTCACGTCCAGCAGCTGAACACCGTCAAAGGCCACAACCGTGATCGTGTGCTGTTTTCCTGGCACGACCGGCCTACTCCTTCCAGGGGGAGTCGAGGATGGTCCGGACGAAGTCACCCCGTACGAAGCCGGGCACGAAGTGCTCCAGAACGTCGGTCTTGACGTTGCCGAAGGTGGTCTCGGGCTTGGGCCTGATGCCGTCGGTGAAGGCGTCGAGAATCTGGCGCTTGAAGTCGGGCCGCGGATGCAGGGCGACGATCTCGGCCCGGTCGGCGTCGGAGACGGCGTCGTAGCCGATACCGAGCACGTCGTATTCCACCCCGGCCGTGACGAGGGCGACCTCCGGCTCCATGTACTCCGGGATACCGGGCGTGGTGTGCAGGGCGATCGCCGCCCAGACCCGGCGAATGCTGTCCTCGGGCACGTCGTGCGCCCGCAGGAACTGCCGCGCCGCATCGGCACTGTCCACTTCGAAGCGCCGGCCACTGGTGTGGAACCGCTCCGCGAGACCGATGTCATGGAACAGGGCGCCGACGTAGAGCAGTTCGGGATCGAAGCTGAGGTCCCGGTTTTGGCCCTGCAGGCTGCCGAAGAAGTAGACACGGCGGGAGTGGTGGTAGATCAGTTCGCTCGTCGTGTCGCGAACGAACTCGGTGGTCTCCCGGGCCAGCTTCGTTGCGGGGATCTTCACACCCGCTGCGATGGTGGAGTCGATGGTCATCTCATGCGCCTCGTTCCGTTTTGCCGTTGCCTGGTCGGCCGACACTCCGTACAGCCTTCTCCCCCGGCACCGGCGGCCGCCATGGCTGGATGGCCGTGTATCCCACAGATCGGGACATCAAGTGATTTCCGGTGGCTGCGGTGCCCACAAACACGGCACCAGTCGGCGGCAGCTGGCGTACACCGGTATGCAGCGGGCCAAAATTGCGGGGCCGCCGGTCGGCCACCGTACCGGCCGGTGGCCGGTGTCCGAGGCCCGGACAGATCAGCTGGAGATCCGTTCAGGGCGCCGGCCTGCTGCTGGAGTGGAAGTGCCGCGCCTCTGCGCCCGCCCCGTGCCCACATGGCGACGTGTCCTGGCGGTGGCGGCCGGTCGTCACCGCCAGGACCCGGGCGGGCATCGGCCCGACCTGTGATCAGCCGGGGAGCTTCGTGGCGAGCAGATCGACGGGAGTGATCGTGGGCGGCGCGCTGAAGAGCTCGTCGCCGCGAGCCTCGATCTGCTGCCGCACCTTGCCCTGGAGGTGGGTCTCGCGGTCCTCTTCCGTCTCGAAGGCGTCAAAGATGCGGAACGACGTCGGACCGAGCCGGAAGGCGAACCAGGCCAGGGTGCCCGGCTCCGCGTCCACGAGTTCCTTGGCGTCGACCAGGAACTGTGCGACGTCCTCCTCCTTGCCCGGTCGGGCTTCGAACTCCACGAAGAATCCGTATGCAGGCATGCTCTCTCCTTCTTCCGGGTGTGGTGGGTATGAGGGGTGCGGGCCGTTCATGAAGCGGTCCGCGGCGACCGGTACGAGTCGCCACGGGCCGCGCTCAGAACGTCACGCGGGAGGGGTGATGCGCCTCAGCGGTCGAGGAAAGTGTGTACGACCTCGCCGAACTCCTCCGGGTGCTGGAAGAGGAAGGCGTGACCGGCCCCGCTGTAGAAGACGGTGCGGGCGTTCGGCAGTTTCTGGGCCATGGCGAACGAGTTGCCGGAGTCGACCATCACGTCGTGCGAGCCGTTCGCCACCAGGACCGGGAGCTTCAGCTCCTCCAGGCGGGACCAGGCGGCACCGGTTCCGCCGGCCCAGCGCTGGATGGCCTGAAGCTGCTTCGACCACTGCTCGGCCGGCACATCAGCCTTCGACTTCTCGAGTCGGGTCTCCAGCCTGGCAAGAGACTCCTTGCCCAGACGCACTCCTTCGTCGTTGAGGCCGAAGAAGAGGTGCAGGAATCCCTCCTCGGAGGTCACCGGCGCGGTCATGTACTCCACCACGCGCTGCTCCAGCTCGGGTGTGCCGGGCACGCCGCCGGGGCCGCTGCCCGCGACGATCAGCTTGCGGACCAGCTCGGGACGGCTCAGGGTGACCAGCTGCGCCACGAAGCCGCCGACCGACCAGCCGAGCAGATCGACCTGCTCCAGCCCGAGAGCGGTGAGGAAGTCGATGGCCGCCTCCGCCATGCCTTCCATCGTGGCGGGCACCTCGCCGGTGCTCTCGCTGATGCCGGCGTTGTCGAAGATGATGACGCGCCGCTCCTTCGCAAGGACCTCCAGGAACAGCGGGTCCCAGTGATCGAGGGTGCCGCGGAATCGCTGCAGGAGGACCAGAGGCGGGGTCGCGTTCTGCTGACCGAAGTCGCGGTAGGCGTAGCGGGCGATGGCGCCTTCGGCGTGGCGGGTCTCCGCGACATCGGAGATGTAGGCCATGAGAGGACCTTTCAGAGGGTTGCTTTTTGCTATCCAGTACAGTTAAGCCGCGTAAGCCACTTGAGTCAACCTCCTGGCCTGCTAAGTAACGTTTGACAACCCACTAATCGGTGGATACCCTGACATGCGTGAGAAGACCCAGGACACCCGACCCGCGCGTTTGCTCCATCGACGCCGCCATGCAGGTGCTGGGCGAGAAGTGGGCCATGCTCGCCCTCCGCGAGATCACCTTCGGCACCCGCCGTTTCGATGAGATCGTCTTCAACACGGGCGCCGCACGGAACATCCTCGCCGCCCGGCTCAGGTCGCTGGAGGACGCCGGGGTCATCACCAAGATGCAGTACGAGACGAGCCCGCCGCGCTACGAGTACGAACTGTCCGATGCCGGGAAGCAGCTGTTCACCATCCTGCACAGCATCCGGGACTGGGGTGACCACTACGCCCGGACGGATCCGGAGAACATCGTCGTGTTCCGCCACAGCTGTGGAGAGGCCCTGCGGCCCGAGATGCACTGCGCGGCGTGCGGGGAGGTCCTGGACCCCGACTCCACCATCACGGCGGACCGCGACGTGCATCAGTCGGATCTCATCCCGGCCGGAGGGTGAATCTCCCGCCGACTGCCGGGCCCTGTCCCGACGCCCGCCCGAGGGGGAGGACAGCCACCCGGCAATAGGTGTAATATTCACGTCTATTGCATTCTGTAGAAAATCGGCTGCGGTTGGAGACTTGCCCTCATGTCATGGCCTGCCACCGATCGATACGAGATCCAGACCGCACCAGACGGTCTGGCCTTCGTCCAGGACCTGCTCAACACCCTCTCGGCAGGAAAACCCCGCGAAACCGATCTCCTTCTGGACCGGGGAACCGCGCAGACCTGGCTGAACGAGAGCTGGGGTCATCAGAGCCTGCAGCTCACCCGGCCGCCGGTGGAACTCGGCGACGAGGACGTGGAACGCCTCCGGGCGTTCCGCGACGGCTTGCGCGAGCGGCTGTCACCGGCCGCCGAGGGGGCGCAGCCGGAGCACGCAGCCGTCCCTCAGCCGGAGGCCGACGCAACACTTCGGCTCTCCCCCGACGGAACCGTTCACGCGGAACCGGCGGGCAACGGGTGGAACGCCGTCGTCTCGCTGGTCCTGATCGAGATCCTCAATGCGCAACGGACCGATCAGTGGCGGCGGTTGAAGGTGTGCCGCAGCGAGCGATGCCGCGTCACGTTCTTCGACCGGTCACGGAACAACAGTGCCGTCTGGCACGACGTGCGGCGCTGTGGCCATCCTGCCAACCTCCGCGCCTACCGGAACCGGCAGCGGGCGCAGCGGGACGAGCACTCGGCCGTCTGAGGACCGGGGCCGTACCGGGACCGGACATGCCGTCCCGGCCACCGCGCTGGCGGGCGGTGTGTCATGACGACGTGGGGGCGCCGGGCAGCAGGCCCGTCGGCCTCGGTGCTCGAACCGCCACCCGCGCGTCAGTCTCCCTGACGGGTCCTGGAGCGGGCAGTCATTACCAGTCCGGGACCGGTGCCTGGCCCCGCCGGGGCAGGCGGTCACGTGGCGGCGCCTACCGGTGTCGCGCAGGCCCGGTGGCGAGGTCACCGGCCCTGGAAGTCCAGGACCGGGCGCGGCTTTCCCGCCTTCAGCGCGTTCACCGCCGATTTCAGGCCCGCCTGGCCGTCCTCGCTCTCGAACAGGGGAAGCGCGATGTCGAACATGGCCTCATCGGCCGCGGCCACACCTCCCACCCGCCAGGCGCGCAGCAGCGCCTTGTGAGCCGCGTAGGCCCGGGTCGGGCCGCTGGCGAGCTTCTCGGCGAACCGCTTGGCCTCCTCGTCGAGAACGGCGTCCGGCAGGACGCGGTTGACGACGCCGGCCTGGACCATCGCCGTGGCGGTGATCTGTTCCGACGTCAGGGCCCACTCCGACGCCCGGGCCTGACCGGCCCGCTCGGCCGCGCGGTAGATACCGCCCAGCAGGGTGACGAGTCCCAGTGACTGCTCCGGGTGACCGAAGCGCGCGCCCTCGGCGGCGAAGATGACGTCGGCGCGCAGGGCCAGCTCGAAGCCGCCGCCGAAGCACAGGCCCTGCACGGCGGCGACGACCGGCAGGGGAAGGCGCTCGAACTGGTTGAAGGCGTTCATGTAGCGCTCGAACAGCCCGCGCAGCTCGCGCTGGTTCATGTCGGGCCACTCCATGATGTCCCCGCCGAAACTGAAGTCCGGGCCGTCGGCGCGCAGCAGAACCGCGCGGGCGTCACTGGCGGAGATGGCGTCGAGCGCGGTGCTGAGCTCCTGAAGGAGTTCCGGGTCCAGCCGGTTCTGGGGCGGGTTCTGCAGGACGATGGTCGCCAGACGGTCGTCGATCGTGTACGTGAGATGAGACATGTGCTTCTTTCCTACGCGGAGGGGCCCCACGGCCGGCAGCCGGGGACAGGCTGATCGGATGACGCTTGCCGCGTCTCACCCGAGGTGGCACGTGAACCAGTCGCGAGCGGCGCCGCTGGCGGCCGGGAACTCGGACAGGTAGGGCGCGAAGTGGCCGCCGTCGACCAGGCGCAGCTCCTTGGGCTCAAGGGCACGCTCGTAGGCGGCAAGCATCAGGTCGGTGACGGTGATCGGGTCGTGCTTGGCCACCACCAGCAGCAGCGGTGTGGGAGACACCCGGGAGATCCAGGCGCCGGGCTCGTACATGCGGGCGGCGAAGTTGGACCTGAGGGTGATCTCGTTCTGCCAGCCCTCCGGGGCCGTGCTGAGGTAGAAGTCGACGGCGTCGGAAGCACGGTAGGAGGCCGGGACAGAAGGGTCGGAGCTGACGATCGCCTGGGTCCGCGGGGTTTCCCCCCGGAACTGTGCGCGTTCGTCCTCGGCAAAGACCTCGTTCAAGCCGGCCACCGCGTCTGGCGGGACGCGGCGCAGCCCCTGCTCGTATCCGCTGATCGTCGGTACCTGGGCCACGACGCAGCGCAGCCGCCGGTCCGTGGCGCCGAGCACGATGGCGTGGCCGCCGGAGTAGCTGGTCCCCCACAGTCCGATCCGGTCGGCGTCGGCCTCGGGGCGGCTCTCCAGGTAGGAGATGGCGCGTCGCCAGTCCTTGATCTGCTGCCAGGGGTCGATGTCGTTGCGTGGGGTGCCGTCGCTGTCGCCGAAACCGCGGTGATCATGGAGAAGGACCGCGAAACCCGCCTCGGCGAACACCTCCGCGAACAGGGTCAGACGCTGTTCCTTCACGCCGGCGAATCCGTGCGCCATCGTGATGGCCGGATGGGGCCCCGGCCCGTCGGGCAGATAGAGCCAGCCGCGCAGGGTCACTCCGGATTCGGCTTCGAACTCCACGTCTTCACGTGTGGCCATGGTGTGCTCTCATTCCCTGCTGGTCGGTCAGTCGGCGGAGTGGAAGTGGCTGGCGTCGACGGTGCCGTCGAGACGCTCGCGCATCTCCATCGAGAACTTCAGTGCCGCTCCGAGGGGACGGTGGTGAATGGCCACGTGGTTGATGCGGCCGTCGGCGCCCTTGGTGAGAACGGTGACGCCGAAGATCTGGAGACCGCCGAAGGCCGTCGCCTCCCATTCCAGGTAGGTCCGCCGTCCTGCCTTGGCCTCCCGCACGAATTCGAGAGACTCGTAGATACGGCTCGCCTCGGTCATCGTGGCTTTGACCTGGTCACGCCCCTCGATCGGTACGGCCAGCACACTCGCCTCGAGGGCGATGTCCTCGGAGAACGCGGCGGCGAAGTCCTCCGCGGTCTTGCTGGCGAACGCGCCGCGCCATCCGCTGCCCGCCGCCTCAAAGGGCTCGGCAGTGGCTGACGCCGCCGCGGGCAGAGTGGTCAGGAACGCCTTGATGTGGTCCGCCACCGCGGCCGGGGCCTCCACGTGTGCCCAGTGTCCGGCCTCCGGCACCGCGAAGCTCTCCGCCCACTTGAATCGCGGCAGGACACCGGTCGTGACCATGTCGTCCGTGACGAAGCCGTCATCGGCCCCGCGCCCGACGAGGACCGGCCCGCGGTAGACGCTCGCCTCGCTGCCCCGCGGGTGCCCCTCGTTCCAGCAGGTGACCAGGTCGCGGACCACGTCAGGCTGGAGGCGTGTTCCGACCACGACGAGGCGGTCCAGCTCTGCCTCGGGCAAGGAGGCGGACAGCTGCAGACGTACGGCGCGCTGTTGTTCGGGGTGCCCGCCCAGGGATCGGAACTGCTGGGCGACCTCGTCGGGGAGACCGACACCGGCCAGGGGAACCGGGGAGAGGAGGACCATGCCCTGGACGCGGTCGCCGTGGTCCGCGGCGACCAGTTCGACGACGAGCGTGCCCATGCTCTGGGCGACCAGGACGACGGGCTTGTCCAGCGCGTCCACGACGGCACCGACGTCGTGCGCGAAGCGGTTCAGGTCGAACGGCCCGCTGGACGAGGTGCGCTCACCGCTGCCCGCCAGATCGAGCTGGACGTACTCGAAGCCGGGCATGGCCAGGGCGTCGATCATCCCGTCCCAGACGTATTGGTCGTCCAGGAAGCCGTGCACGAAGACGAGAGCGGTGTCGCCGGCTCCGCGTCGCTTGAATCTGATGTCGCTTTCGGCGACGCGCTCTGTCCTGCTCAGGGCGCTTGTCCTGCTCATCACTTGGACCCTTCGCTCATCGTGGAACCGGACGGCGACCAGCTGTCGGTGTCGATGGGCGACCAGTCGGCGGCCCGCTCATCGAGTCGGTGCATACGCTGCCTCGCGTGCGCTTCGACCAGGTCGTCGTCGAGTGGAGTGGTGAAGACGGTATTGACGAGGGTGTATTCCGCTGCCAGGCGGCCGACGGCGGGAATGGCCGCCGTGTCGATCCTGCCGCCCTCCAGGTACAGGTCGTCCCGGACGTAGAAGCGCACCACTTCGCCCCACACGACGTGGTCCAGGCTGCCCTCGATGGGAATGATGCGGTTGAGTTTGCACTCGAAGGCGATCGGGGCGTCCTTCACCCGCCGAGGCCGCACCGCCTGTGAGGGCTCGGTCTCCAGGCCCAGGGCGGTGAACTCGTCGACGTCGGTTTCGAACTCGAAGGCCGAGCGGTGCAGGTGGTCCGCGAGGGGCAGTGTCGCCATGTTGATGACGAACTCACCTGTGTCACGGATGTTGACGAAGGTGTCCTTAAGGGTGATTCCGTCCGACCTGGGCTGCATCGAGATCGAGAGGAGGGGTGGTTTGCGGCCGACGGCGGTGAAGAAGGACACCGGCGCGAGGTTTCCCACCCCGGCCACAGACTCCGTACTGACCCAGGCGATCGCGCGAGGGATGATCCCCCCAATAAGCAGCTTGTAAGACGACTTGGTGTCCAAATCTGCGGCATCGACAAACATCGGTGCACCTTTCAGGCTGACGTTCCTGTGCGACCCCGATGGCGCGCGGACGTCCGGGGTGCGTTCTCCGCCCCTGGTCGGCCTGTGTGTCCAGCAGGACCCACTTGACCCCCGCCGAGCCAGCACAGGGGGCGAGGGAGTTCGGTCTCCTCGCCCCCAGGGTGAAATAACTGTATTGGCTATGGCTATTTCACGCAAGGTTCGGGCATGTTTCCCTGTCGGCATGGACACGTGGGTGCAATCACCCACCCGACCGCCGTCGGACCGCTCGACACCAGGGCGACGCGGGTCGAACCGCCGGCACGCCTTCGATCCCCAGCCTGGCGGCCACCCGAGCGGCGACGGGCGGACCCCCTTCGGGCAGGGAGACAGCACCCGAGGTTCCGGCACTTGACGACAGGTGAACTCCCCGCACCAGAGGCCGTGTTCGCCGCCGCACCGCCGGGTCGCGGTGGGCGCCCGAGCCGGCCGCCCACCGCCCCCGCCACCCATCACCGCGCCCCCTCCTCTCCGACCTCGCCTTTGCGTAGTCAGGTACGCCTGTGTATCGTGCTGACTATACAAAACCAAAGCTAGATGCCCGTTCGGTTGAGGACTGAACGGGTGACCGGGACGCTCCCGCCCGGCTCATCGGCGCCCGAGGCCGGGAGCCCCCTGCGCTCCCGGCCACCCTGTCGCCTCGAGCGACCCGCATGGCGAGCGTGGGCCGGCCGCACGCCCGTTCGCCTCCCGACCGCCGGCGCCTCGTTGTCCGGCGCTGTCCCGGCCGCCTTCGGTCGCGACAGCCATGACGCTCAGAAGGGACACCGCAATGTCCGCACAGGAAGACCGCCTCTTCCTCATCACAGGCGCGACGGGCACCACGGGCAAGGAGACCGTGCGCCTGCTGCGGGAGCGAGGGCACCGCGTCCGTGCCCTCGTCCACAGGGAGGACGACCGCTCCCGGGCGCTGGCTGCCGCCGGCGCCGAGATCGCGGTTGGGGACCTTCTCGACTTCCATGACGTGAGTGAAGCGGTGCGCGGCGTGAGCGGCGCCTACCTCTGTTATCCCATCGGACCCGGCCTGGTGGACGCCACGGTCATCTTCGCGCAGGCCGCCAGCGAGGCCGGCGTCCGGTCGGTGGTCAACATGTCGCAGATCTCGGCTCGGCGGGAAGCGGTCAGCAATGCCGCACGCCAGCACTGGCTGTGCGAGCGTCTCCTGGATCGCACCACTTTGCTGACCACCCATCTGCGGCCGACGTTCTTCGCCGAGTGGCTCACCTGGTGGTGGGGGCTCCAGGACGGCAAGGGTGTCCTCCGTCTCCCCCTGGGAGAGGGCCGTCACGCTCCCGTTGCCGGAGTCGACCAGGCCCACGTCATCGCCGCCGTGCTCGAGAATCCGGAGCCGCACGACCGCCAGGCCTACCCGCTGCACGGCCCGGTCGAGATGGATCACCACGGCATCGCACAGGCCGTGTCCACGGCGCTGGGCATCCCGGTCAACTATGAGCCCATCAGCGTGGCCGAGTTCGCCGAGGGGCTGGCTTCCCTGGGGAAGTCCACCCACCTCATCCAGCATCTGAGCAACGTGGCCGTCGACTACCAGAACGGCGTCTTCCAGGGTACGAACAACCTCATCGAGGTCATCGGCAACCGCAGCCCCCTGTCTGTCGAGGCCTTCGTCGACGAGCACAGGGATGCCTTCGCCCGGAGCGGCTCACACTTCGTGCCCGCGGTGGAGTCGGACTGACGCATGACCACTCCGGTGGTTCGAGGGAGCTACCTGCGGTTCCTGAGATCCCGGCTCGGGCCGGAGGACACCTCGGTGTCCTCCGGCCCGAGCCGTCGTCGGGTCAGAGGGCTGCGACGCGAAGAGGTCGCCACGGCGGCCGGCATCAGCGTCAGCTACTACACGCGCATCGAGCAGGGGCCGACGTCCCGCCCGGCGTTCTCGACTCCCTCGCACGGGCCTTGCGGCTGACCGCCGAAGAGACCCGGGATTTACACCATCCTCCTGATCACGCCGACGACCGGTGGATCCTTCCGGCTCCGCGACGTCGAGCGGATCGCCAAGCGGTTGCTCCCGTGCTCGCGCAGATGCTGGACGCCCTGGCCGGCACTCCTGCTCTGGTCATGAACCACCGCATGGACGTGCTCCGGTGGAACCGCCCGGCGGCTGCGGTGCTGGGCGACTTCGCTCGCCTGCAGCGGTCCGATCGCAATGCCGCCAGGCTCGTCTTCCTCGATACCGGGTGGCGCTTGCTCAGCAACCGGAGCGGGTACTCCCGGCTCTGTGTGGACCATCTGCGCCGGGCGGCGGAACGGGATCCCGACGACGCTGCCCTCGTCGGCCTGATCGGCGAACTGTCCGTCAAGAGCCCCGGGTTCCGGCAACACTTCGCTCAGCGGCCGAGACAGCGGAGGTCACCCGTGATCAATGCTCACCATCCGAGCACGGGTCCTGTGCGGGCGGTGGTCGACACACTCATCATGGCGCACCATCCATGTCAGACACTGCTGATCGCCCATCCTCTCGACGGCACTGCTGCCGAGGGGATCCGCTGGCTCACGGATGCGACGGCGGCCGGGGGCGGGGCACCTCACGCCCCCGTGGACTGAGCCCTTGCGCGCGAGGGCCCCGCCCTGCGCGGGCAGGCCCTTTGTCACGCGTCAGCGAGAACCGTGGCGGTGACCTGGGTTCCCGTACTCGTCCGCCGGATCTGCACGGCCTCGGCGTAGGCCTCGACAAGCCGCAGCCCGCGCCCGTGCAGATCCTCCTCGTCGGCAGTTCCCTGTCCCGGTTCCCTCCAGGAGCCCATGTCCGACACCCGCACCCCGACCGTGCGCTCGTCGCAGAACAAGTAGACGGTCACGTGGGGACTGCCGCTGTGCTCACAGGCGTTGGTGACGAGCTCCGTGACGATGAGCGCGAGATCCTCCCTCGCACGATCGCCCCTGCTCCACCTGGTGACTGTCTGCCGGGCGAAGGCCCTCAGTTCGGGTACCGCGGCGGGCGTGGCCGCCATGACCCGCAGGGCGTACGGAGTGGCAGCGAGCGCGAACGACCTGCGCAATGCACGCGTAGTACTCATGAACGTCCCATCTCCTGGGGACTGGACGACGAGCTCCCGACCGTGAGCGGGCGGCACGGGCCGGGGTCGGCCCGTGCCGGGAAGCACCGCTCTCGGTGCGGTGGCCGCCGTCGGTGGCGTCGGCCGGGGCGGGCTCGCCGGCACTGCGGGCCGCGCGCCGTGTGCCTCCGAAGTTCGGCTCCAGCGAACCGATTCTCGAGCGAGACACCAGTCAAACATGCGGCGGTTTGAATTTCAAACCATCCGGTGGTTATGTTTTCGACAACTTCGGCGCGAGGCAGGCAGGGCGGTCTACACCTTGCCGAGGAGTTTGCGCACGGTCTGCACGATTTCCTCGTTGGTGTAGGCGTGACCGCCGATTCCCCATCCACCCGGAACCGCTTCTGTCAGCGCCACCCATGTGCGCTCTTTAAGCGAGGCATCGCCGGCTGCCTTTGCAATGAGGGCGGAGATATCCTTGATCAGACCCAGCTGCTGATCTCGGTTCAGGGCACCAGCGTTGGTGGTGACGTTGACCCGCACATGATCGCTGCTGCCGTCGGCGGTGGAGAAAGCCGCCTGCTCCAGCTCATGGATGTAAGCCGCTGTGTTTTCGGTGACGAAGGGAATGACCGGGACCTTCTCCTAGCGCATGACCGTGTCGGCCAGTTCCCTGGCCAGGGCTTTCTTGTCGCCGAATAGTCCGGTAGGAGCGTACACGTTGAGCATCGGCATGATGTTCTGTCCACATCTGGAGGAGTGAGGAATTGTGAAAGCAGGCTGACTCGGCGACGGGGAGACTGACAAGAACGGCCGGTTTCACTCTCCGGCCTGCGTCCGCCGTCTCGCCGTCCCTGAGTCAGGGTGCCACCGCCTGACAGCAGTCGCTCACAGCCGCCGCCTGGTCATGTCATCGCGCGGCAAGAGACGCAGTCAGCCTTTCATGAACAGTCGGTATCGGGCGACCTCTTCGAAACCCATGCGCTCGTACACCGGAGTTCCCATACGGCTGGCCTGCAGACTTCCCGTACGCATCCCCCGTTCCCGCCCCTCGTTCAGTGCGGCAGCCGTCAGCGCCGCGCCTATCCCGCGCCCCCGGTACTCCTTGAGGGTGCCGACGACGTAGATGCCGGCGATCTCCTCATGGTGGTACAGGGCCGCTGTGCCGACGAGTCGGCCGTCGACGTAGCCGGAGAAGCGAACGAGGATGTCGGACGTCTCGGACCTGGCCGATTCCAGACGCTCTATGTCCTCGGGCGGCGCCTGTATCCCGAAGGCCGCCGTGTAGCAGTGCACCCAATCGGTCAGGTCGGCCGCGCACTTCACCTTCCGGATCTCAAGTCCGGCCGGTGGCGGGACACTTCGGACGCTGTCGAGCGCGATGGCCATGACGGGCATGGAGCCGATTTCCTCGTAGCCGTGGTCAGCGAGGTCGGCGGCTGTCGTGTCGTCGCTGTCCGGCCCGACCCACCACAGCCAGGGCAGACCGGAAAGGGCCTGCTCGATCTCTGGCAGTTCCTCGGCCACTCGCGCGCCGCCGAAGGAGACGACTCCATTGAGCTGGGCGTCGGCGACACCGCTCCGGAAAAGGAAAAAATCCTTCCTCCGCTGCTTCTGAGCACCATAGCCGAGCCAGTACTCACGGGCGTTGGCCAGGTGCCTGGACACCTGGCGTAACTGCATGGATCCGTCCATGATCCTCTTTTTCGCGTGACGTTCGGTCCGGTGCTACGCCGCGATCAGACTGCGTGCGGCACGGCCGAAGGATGCTGCCGCCGTTCGACCGTCGCTCAGGTAGCCGGCCACCATGGCGCCGTCGCGCAGGGCCACCATGATGTCGGCTCCGTACGCGGGATCGGGGTGACCGCCATCGCGCAGTGCCTGCGCGATGGCTCCGTGGAACCAGGAACGGTGCGTCAGGACCGCCTGATGAACGCTGCTGCTGCTGTCGGAGTACTCAGCCGCGGCATTGATGAACGGGCAGCCCCGGAAGCCCGGCGCGCAGATTTCCTCCCCGATCCCGTCGATCAGCAGTCCCAGTGCCTCCTCGGGACCGGTGGCGTGCGTCACCCCGTACTCCACTCGGGCGCGGATACGCTGGTCCTCCGCCTGGAGGTATGCGGTGACCAGGTCTTCCTTGCTCGGGAAATGACGGTAGAAGGTGGCGCGGGTCACCTCGGCCTCAGCGATCACCCGGTCCACGCCGACCGCGCGGATGCCTTCGCTGTAGAACAGCCGGGCCGCGGTGGACATGAGACGGTCTCGTGCGGCGGACCGCTGCGGGCTCTTGGGGTGGTCACGTTCGGCTTGCACAGCCATAGCGTATGGACCCTTCTCGAGGCGAGGCTGGCCCGGGCAGGCGAAAGCGGCGCCGTGCCGCCGAAGCCGCCTCTGGGGTCGCGGAGTGCGCGACCACAGAGGCGGCCGGGGCGGTGCCTTCGGCTACTTCGCGGTGGTACGCGCGGCCTGATCGATGACGTGGGAGACCGTGGTGGGGTTGGTCAGCAGAACATCGTGCGGTGCGTAGACCTCGCTCGTGTGGGCGTGGGCGCGCTCGGCCATGAAACGCTCGGCGGCCGGCGGGATCAGGTGATCGTTGCCCGCCACGAGGTACCACGAGGGGATGGCCTCCCAGGCGGGGGTGCCGGTGGGCTCACCGAGCGCCTGAGGGGTGACCGGGCGCTGGGCCGCGGCGAGAACGGCGGCGTCGCTGGAGCTGATGCTGTTGCTGAGGAAGACGTCGCGGAACTTGTCCGTCTTGATGTAGAGGTCGACGTTCGTCGTGCCGTTGTCATTGAACGGGACGGGGTTGAGCGCCGTCGGGATCTGAGCGTTGGGATCGTCGCTGATGTGGCTGCCCGGGAACTTGGCAGTGAGTTCCGAGGCGTTCTCGCCCTTGTCCGGCGCGAAGGCCGCGACGTAGACGAGTGCGGAGACGTGCGAGTTGCCGGTCGCCGCCTGCGTGATCACGGAGCCGCCGTAGGAGTGCCCCACGAGCACGATTGGGCCGCTGATGGTCTTCAGGTAGTCGGCGAGGTAGTTGGCGTCGCTGGAGAGACCGCGCAGCGGGACTGCCGGGGCGGTCACCTTGTAGCCATCGGCCTGAAGCCGCTTGGTGACACCCTTCCAGCTGGAGGCGTCCGACCAGGCCCCGTGTACGAGGACCACGGTGGGCTTGCCGGCCGAGGAAGTGGTGGCCACGTCGGTGGCCTGGGCGGACTGGGTGAGCACAGTGGCGGCGGCCAGGGCCGCCAGGGTGGCCCCGGCAGCGATGGCGATGGATCGACGCTTCATGATTCGGTTCTCTCTTCAGCGGATTGCGCGAGCTACCGGCGACGCCGGAGGCTCGGAGGTGAGTAGTCGGGTCGCCGGCATCCCGTCGTTCGCCCGGAGGACAGGCGGGAGTTCGGCGGCATGGCCTAACGCAGGACGGTGGCGTGGTCCACGGCCCAGGTCAGCGCGTAGTCGGCGACTTCGCGCCAGCCTTCCTGACCGATCGTGAGGTGGGACCGGCCGGCATATTCCTGGTACTCGGTGATCGCCGTGGACTTGCCGTACAGGCGTGCGTTGGCCCGGTTGACCTTGGGCGGCACGATGTGGTCGGCCCCTCCCGCGATGAACAGGAGCGGTGCGCGTCGGTCATTGCTGAAGTCGATGCGCGTGGGAGCCTGGGAGTTGAAGTTGGCGAACGCACCCTCGAACAGGACTCGTGCCGGTCCGGGGACGTGGTAGCGCTCGTACGCTGCCAGCGACTGCTCATCACTGAGAGTGTTGGCGAAAGCGTAGTGGAACTGCTTGGCCGACAGGCCGACGGCCTTCCGCTTGTTGGCGGGGTTGCGAAGTACCGGCCAGGTCGACCGCAGGGTGGAGAAGGGCAGTGGCAGTACGCCCTTGACTGCCGCAGAGTCGATGGCGACACCGGCGGAGCCGAGGCCGCGGTCAAGGAGCAGTTGGACGATGGTCCCGCCGAACGAGTGGCCTATGAGGATGGGCGGTTGTTCCATCCCTCGCACGACGGCGTCATAACGGTCCACCACTTGCTGCAGGCCGATGCCGGCCATGCCCGAGGGATCCACCCTGAGGTCCTCGACCTCTCCCTCCACTCCCGGCCAGGCCGGGGCGGACACCTGGAGGCCCTGGGACGTGTAGTACTCGACCCAGTGCTCCCAGCTGCGCGGAGTCACCCACAGGCCATGGATGAGGACGACCGGCGGGGCGTCCTGAGCATTGCTGAACCTCATGTCGACTCCAAAAGGGAGAACGTTCTGTCTACTGAGAAGAGACTAAGTCGCTTCCCGTGCGCCAGTCAAGCCGCGCCAGGGCGATTTGGATGCGACTTAGGTAACATGCGTAGCGCTTTCGCTCCTATCGTGGCGTTCGCGGGGCGACTCAGCGAAGGAGGGGGCGCGCGCCAGAGGGTGGCACAGCCCGCCGCAAGGCCTTTTCGCGGCATTTCCGGTCGGGCCTGGTACAGCGCGGGACCCACCGTCGCGGCGACAGCGGCCGCCGCCCTTGCGGGAAACTCGCCCACGTCACCGTCGGCGTCCAGGGCCAGGTGGCGCTCGCCGACCGGACCGCCGCATGCCCGCTCGGCAGCCCATGCCGTGGGGGACTTGGGTGTCGGGGTCCGCAGGCGAGAAAGAGGGGACGAAGGCAGCATGCAGCCCCCGCCGGGCACCGGGCAGCGTGCTCAACCCGCTGACACTGACACCTGTACGGCTTCGGCGGGACCGATACGGGGCCCGCGCGAAGCGCCCTCATCGCCGCGTCGGGAGGGGAACGGGTCGATGGAGAGGCCGGTGACCACGTCGAGGCGCCAGCACAAACCGCCGCGCACTTTCGGTCGCAGCGACGCACGGCATACGTCGGTACTCGCGGGCCCCGCTCCCTGTCCGCGCCTGCGCCAAACATCCTGTGCAGGACGCGAGCAGCGGCTGGACCAGCATGTGGTCCGCGTGTATCAGGTCAACGGCACACCCCGGTCCCAGGTCGGACGCCCCGGCCTCAACGGCCCAAAAGGCGGGGCATGTCAGGCAGGTCGGCCCTGCCGCTGCAAGCCGGTGGGACGTCCGTCCGCGGACTGCCGTCGGGGGCAGCCACCGGCAGGCGGGGCAGCGACGGTGCCGGGAAGGCGCACACGGCGAAGGAGGCGCGCACACGGCTGGTCGAGGCGTTGCGGTGTCTGCTGCCCCATGTTGTTCTCTCTCCTTGCGGCTACGTGTGAGTCGGCGTCAGTCGCGGCCCGTCCGTGCCACTCCGACCTGGCGGGGATGGAGTTCCCGTCCGTCCTGGCCGCCGGTCAGTTTCAGACGCGCGATCGGCTCGCCGGTCGTCCTGTCCACCAGAGGCGGCGGGTGTTCGTCGGGTGCGAAGAGGTGGTCCTGACCCCTTTGGCGCAAAGCGGCCAGTACCAGGCGAAGCGACTCCCCCTTCTCGGTCAGCACATATTCCTGGTAGGAAGTGCCGTCCGAGGCCGCCTGCGTCCGCAGGATGCCATGGTCCACGAGGGTGCTCAGCCGGGTGGCGAGGACGTTCTTCGCCAGTCCGAGGCTCCGGTGGAACTCGCCGAAGCGGCGGACTCCGTCCAGCGCGTCCCGCGCGATGAGCTAGGACCACCAGTCCCCCACCTGGTCCAGTGAGCGGGCCACGGGACAATCGGCGTTCTCGAATGTCTTCCTGCGCACGTCGGGTACTCCTCGCACCGGTTCAGCCGGCAGTGACTCACCGCTTCTGACGGACAGATGTCGTCTCGTCTGCTGCGGCTGTGGGGTCTTTGCTCTGCCGCTCCACCATAGATCGGCTGGGGAAGTGCGAGCGCGGCCGTCAGGCCCTGTGCTCGCCTCGCGGCCGCGGCCGCGGCCGTGTCCGAAGGGCGTGGGCGATCGAGGCAACGGCCAGTACGGCGAATGTCAGGCTCACCGCCGCGAGCACTGTCCAGGTGACCGGCCGCCAGGCGGATACGCCGGTGCCGTGCATCCATCGAAGGGTGAAATTGGCGGTGGCGGCGAGCGGAAACGAGAAGGTCCAGAAGCCCGCATGGAACGACTGCTGGCGCAGATCAGGCAGCAGACACGCGATGATGAGCAGAGTGAACGCCACGAGTCCGGCGAAACCGAATCCGACGGCATCGACGGGGCCCGGATGCGCCGCCAGCCACGCCAGGCCACCGGTGGCCGGCGGGATACCGAGCACGGTCAGCGTCGGGCGGGCCCGCTGGGGAAGCCCGGGATTGGCCACCAGACTGCCGAGCACGACGGTGCCGAAGGCGAGCCAGTACAGCAGTCCCACGGCAAAGGCCCCCTCCGCGACCTCTGGCAGCCGCAGGCTGCTCGCTGTAATGCTGGCGATGAAAGGCCCCGACGACACAGGCAGCAGGTAGCCCGGGTGAAGAGGAGAGGAACTGAGGGTACCGGTCAGCCAGTGGGCCAATAGCCGGGCGGCGACCACGGCGGCGGTCAGGGCGAACGCCGCGTACGCCCAGCGAGCGGCGTCCAGTCCGAACCGGGAGAAGTGCCCGGCGAAGAGCATGCCGACTATGGGGACGTAGGCGAGCGCGAATCCCTGGCCTGGGTGGCTGAGGTCCTGACGCAGATTCACCCAGCGCGCTCCGCCGTGGCGCACGTATTCGGCCAGCAGGACCAACCACACCAGCCCGCTGACGGCGAACAGCGCGTCACTGACACCGATGGGCGCGGAGACTGTCGCCGTCGCCGACTGCCAGGCCCCGCCAAGGCCCGCGGCGCCGAGTGAGATGGAGAGCAGCCCGATGCGCTCGGCCCGTCTCGTGCGGCGCAGTGCGTCCGGATCGGCCGAGGGCGCGAGAGTCCCGCCCGGGGTGCCCCGCTCCCTTTGCTCTGTTGTCACGGGTGGTACGTCGTCGGTCGGGGGTGTGTCCACGGGCGCTGGGCCACTGGCCACCGAGTTCATGGGTACCTCAAAAGGTGCAGGCCGCGTACGGTCCCGGTGTCGGCGGACTTCTTCGTCCTTCCGACTTTCCTGGGGCTGGTGCGCACAGGCCGATGGCCCGCTCGCACCATGCGTGGCGGTGAGGGTGTCGCCCGGCCTGCCCGATCGGCCTGCCGTTGATTCCTAACAGAGTCGGCAGAGGCTGAGGAGCCGCGTCATGGACCCGTAGGGGCACCGACAGCATCGTCGGGCATGGGTGTCATGACGACCAGGTAGTTTCGATACTAAACCAGTTAAGTGAGTCCGGCAAAGGCCACAGTTAGTAGGGCAATGGCCTGACTGGTGGCGCCGAGGTGAACGGGTCACCGCGGCGCGGCGGGTTACCGTCACCTGACGGGCCGGGCGGTGAGACGGCCGACGCTCGCCCGAGGGGGAATCAGAAGCCGTCCGTGGCACTTGGCAGCACCGTAGGATCGGAACTCACTGACGGGGGGAGACAGAGAGAGGTGAACCGATGGGACGGGCGTCACGAGCCCAGGCAGCGAAGCACCGGGAACAGCTCGTCGCCGCCGCTTCCGGACTGTTCCAGGAGCGGGGCTCCCAGGTCAGTCTGGTGGAGCTGACTGGCGCCGTAGGACTGACCACCGGAGGTTTCTACCGGCACTTCGAGTCGAAAGAAGCTCTCCTGGGAGAAGCCACTGCTCATGCTTTCAAGGAGGTGCGCGCACTGCTCGACGGCTTCGAAGCGGCACATCCCGGGGATTACGGTGCAGGACGAGTCGGTTTGATCGACTACTACCTGTCTCCGGGGCACCGAGATGAGACGACGCATGGCTGTCCCGTGTCGGGACTGAATGCGGCCATGTCTCACCAGCCTGCGCACTCGCAGGCCAAGCGGCACTACGTGGACGGGGTGCAGGAACTGGCCGCCTGGCTCGAACCCACCCCAAGCACGGCTGGGCAGTCACCTTCGGTCGGCGGACCTGACAACGCGGTCACCCAGGTGTCCGACGAGGCCTACGCTAGGCTCTGCGCCCTGGTCGGAGCACTCGTTCTCGCGCGAGCGACCAGCGGTTCGGCCGTCTCCGAGCGGATACTGACATCAGCTCACAGGGCGCTTGGCGCAGCGGACGACTGAGGCTTCCCGGCGGGGTGACACAGGCTGCTCGACGAGGTGAATAGATGCCTCATGTAATCTATTTAATGAGCGTGTCTGGCTCACATCGCAGCAGCACGCCATCTCACGCGAAGGAGAAGCGACATGAGGGCTGCAGTCGTCCAGCGTCCTGGCGACGAGAAGCCGGTGGAGGTCGTCGATCTGCCCGATCCCGGTCATCCCCGACCGGGTGAGGTGCGGGTCCGGGTCCATGCGAGCGCCTTGAACTATCACGACAACATCGTCATGGCCGACCCTTCCACGACGGTGGGGCACATCCCCTTGGCCGACGGCGCCGGCCTGGTCGAGGCCGTCGGTGACGGGGTGACCGAACTCTCCCCCGGCGACTCGGTCGTCGCCCGCTTTTTCCCCACCTGGCAGGCGGGCAACCCGGTCATCGACCATTTCGGCACCACACCCGGTATCGGAATGCCTGGTTACGCACGTGAGGTCCTGGTGGCACCGGCCGCTCAGTTCGACCGCGCGCCGCGAGGGTACAGTCACGCCGAATCCGCGACCCTGACCGTCGCGGGTCTGACGGCGTGGTCCGCGCTGATGGGCGACGGCGGGATCAAACCAGGCGACACCGTGGTGCTGCTGGGCACCGGCGGCGTGTCCATGTACGCCCTGCAGTTCGCCAAGCAGGCCGGGGCCACCGCGATCGTCACGTCCTCGTCCGACCACAAACTGGAACGCGCCAGCGCCCTGGGGGCGGACTACGTGGTCAACTACCGCACCGTGCCCGACTGGGGAGACCACATCCACCAGTGGACCGGCGGCGGCGCGGACCTCGTCCTGGAGGTGGGCGGCCCTTCCACCCTTCCCCAGTCGATCCGGGCGGTCCGCATCGGAGGACAGATCTCCATGATCGGAGTCCTGACCGGAGTTTCCGGCGAGGTTCCGACCGGGGAGATCGACATGAAGCAGCTCAGGCTGCGGGGGGTCCTCGTCGGCAATCATCAGCAGCAGCGCGAGATGATACGCGCCATCGAGGCGTCGGACATTCGACCTGTGATCGACCGCACCTTCCCTCTCGAAGAACTCGGCGAGGCCCTGCGCTACTTCACGTCCGGTGCCCACTTCGGCAAGGTGGTCGTCGAAATCTGATCCCGAGCGGGGCACAGTCCGGCCGCCGTCGCGCGTGCTCGACTCACCGACCGACGTGCGCGGCGTGCCGGTGCGAATGGCGGGGGCGGACAGTGCGGTGCAACGGACGATGCGGTCGGCGCGGCACGGCCCTCGGCCCGCCAACCGCATCGGTATGCCGCGGTCGACACCGGTCCGCGTTGCGGGCGGAATATCTGCTCCGAGCCAGGACGCGATGCGCCGCCCGGGGACACGTTGCGGACGGGAAGGTGCCCAGGCACTGTGACGGGCTTCTCGTTGTTTTATTTGCACCGATCGGTCTCATTATCTAGGCTGCAGGACGGGAGGTGTCCTCATGGCACGAACAAAGAGCTTCGAACCGGCCGTCGCCCTGGAGAAGGCGATGATCGAGTTCTGGTGGCACGGCTACGAACGGACCTCCACCGACGCCCTGACCGCCTCGATGGGCGTCGGCAAACGCAGCCTGTATGACACATTCGGCAGCAAGCACGATCTGTATCTGCGGACTCTCGTCACCTACATCGAGCGCGCGGAGGCCTCACACGCCGAGGCGGTCGAGGCGGTGCCCCACGCTGGACTGCCCCGGGTACAAGCCCTTCTGCGCTCACGCGTGGAGATACCGGGCTGTCCCGCCGGCTGCTACGCGGTCAACGCCGCCATGGAGCGCCCGGACGACCCGGAGGTGCTGGCAGCCGTCACGGGTTACTTCACGCGTTCACGCGACCTCATCACCTGGCTTCTGCGCCAGGAAGCCCGGTGGGCCGATGTGAACTCGGAGCAGCGCAACAGCGCCGCCGAAACAATCCACAACACCTGGCTCGGCCTTCGCGTCCAGGCCCGCCTGGGCCGGCCGGACCTCGAACTCGATGCCGATACGGGCGAGCTGCTCATCCGCTTCCACTGAGACTACCCTTCGCCCCGAATGCGGCAATCCGGGTTCTTCATGCCAAAATTCCGCACTGATCAGTCTCAAAAGATCTCTCCACCGAAAGCTGGAAACGCCATGCCCTCACCGCACTCCCACGCCCGCGACACCTCGCGACATCCGCTGATCGCGGTCGTCGCCATCGCACTCGGCGCCTTCTCCGTAGTCGTCTCGGAGTTCGTGCCGGTCGGCGCGCTCCCCCAGATCAGCACCGGCCTCGGCATCAGCGAAGGCACCGCCGGCTTGATCGTCACTCTCCCCGCGCTCTCTGGTGCTGTTGCCGCCCCAGTGGCCACCGTCCTCGTGCGGCACCTCGACCGGCGGCTGGTGATCATCGGTCTGACCGCCCTGATCGCCGTGTCCTGCGTCCTGTCCGCCGCGGCGCCGAATTTCGCGACATTGCTGGTGTCCCGACTGATCCTCGGCATCAGCATCGGCGGAGTCTGGGCCACCTCGGTGTCGGCGGCGGCCCGGCTCGTTCCCGCCCGCATCGTCCACACCGCGTCATCAGTGGTCTTCGGAGCGATCGCGGTCGGATCCGTCGTCAGCGTTCCCAGCGCCAGCCTGATCGCCACTCACGCCAACTGGCAGATGACGTTCATCGCTACCGCGGCCGTCGCACTGCTGTCCGTCGTCGTCCAGGCGCTCGTGCTGCCGAAGATCCCCGCAGCGGACCGCGTCACCATGGCGCACTTCTCTCCGCTGCTGCGTTCCCTGCCCGCGAGCGTCATTCTCACGGTCGTCCTGCTCGTGGTCTTCGCCCAGTTCAGTGCCTACACCTTCATCGTTCCCTACCTGCACGAGGTCACGTCCCTCAGCACCGGCGCCGCCAGCGGCCTGCTGCTCGGTTACGGTCTTCTGACCATCGTCGGCAACTTCGGGGGCGGCGCCCTTCTCGGGCGCAGCATCCGCGGCACCGTCATAGCCACCCTTGTCTCAGGTGTCGCCGGACTGGTCGCACTGAGCGCGGGCGGAACCGTCACCGTCGCCGTCTGCGTGGGGCTCGCCCTGTGGGGCCTTGCCTGGGGCAACGCTCCCGTGGCATTGCAGCACTGGCTCTACACCCTCGGTCAGGACAAGTTCTCCGCCGAAGCGGTCAACGCCACGTTCACCGCCGTCGTGCAGGTGGCTGTGGCAGGTGGCTCGCTGTTGAGCGGCGTGGCCGTCAACATCTCCGGCGTCCGCAGCTCCGCCGTCCTGGGAGCGGTCGCCAGCGGTGTCGCCTGCGCCGTCGCCCTCGTCTTCATGGCGGCCACCTCACGCCGCAGTGCCACCGCGACGCCAGAGCCGTCCTTCGTCAGCGTCCCGGACGACGTCCGGACAGCCGCCGTCGACTGACCCCCTTTGACCACTCTCCGGACCACGCCCACCGCGCTCATCCGGTCGGCTGGAGGATCCTGCACCGGCGGTTGGCCGGTGCAGGATCCTCTGTCATGTCCTTGGTCAACGACACGAGAGGGGTTCCGGCCGCTCGTGGCGCGGGTCAGGGACAGTCCTAGCCCAGGGCGAAACGGGCCGAGCCCCACAGGGCCCCGCGGTTGATCCGGTCCGGGTAGATCTCAAGCATGGCCCGATAGAGGTCGAGGGCGGAGGTCGCCTCATCCGCCAGCCGCGCGAAGGTGTGGATGTAGGCGCGCGTCTCGGCGATGGCGGACGCGGTGTCTGCGGCCAGCACGTCCTTGTGGCCGGCGACCACCAGACGCGGGCTGAGGTTCTCGATCACGTCGAGGGCGGCAAGCCACTGAGCACGCCCTTCCGCGGGGGACTCCGCCAAGTAGAGGTGCACGTTGTTGTAGACGGCGTCACCGGCCACTACCAGGTCGAGGGCGGGCACGTGCAGACACGTCGTGTCGTCAGTGTCGGTGTGCCCCAGGGGGATGGCCTCCAGCCGGTGCCCCTCGAGTTCGATGACGTTGCCCTGCAGGGGCTCAGGCAGCACCAGATCGAAGGGAATCTGGCCAGGGAAGCGAGCGTTCCAGAAGGACTCCACGAATGCGGGAGTCGCCTGCGCGAGCATGCGGTCCACCACATGCGGCAGCGCCACGGCGTGGGCGTCCGGGAATGCCTTGAGAACCCTGCCCAGGCCGAACCAGTGATCGCCGTGGGCGTGGGTGACGTACACGGCGGTGAGCCGCTTGCCCAGGGCCGCGACCCACTCGACGAGCGCATCGGCCTGACTGATCGTCATCAGCGGATCGACGAGGACGGCGTCCCGTTCGCCGTGGATCAGTGTCGAGGAGATCGGCGACCACATGCGTCGATTGAGGTCAGGGGGCAGGTCCGTCACGGTGGTGGGGATCCCCGGTGCAACGAAGACCTCGTACGTCAGCTGTTCCTGCGGCATGAGTGGCTCCTTGTTTCTCAGGAGGATGCTGGGGCTCCGGGCGACCGACATGACCAGCCGACCACCCTGTTACAAGTAAACCCTGTTTACCTATAACATTGCTAGCTGGAAGCGGCGACGACACCGAAGCGGGCCACCTCGCCCCGGACACCACGGCGGATCGCACCCGTCGGCCCGGCGTGACGGGTCTGGTACGAGCGTCAAGCACCACGACCGGATGCGCCTTCCGGCACCGGGCGTCTCCCGCTCGTCGGCGAGGCCGGCAGCGCACCTCCAACCGCCTGCCTCAGCGCGTCTGATTCGTGCCGTTCACCGGCATCGTGCGCCTCGATCGCATCGACTCATGCCGTCGCCTCAACGGCGGCCGCCGCCCAGGCCGCGGGCGGGGGTGAATCGGGCAGGCGGCTCGGCAAGTCCTCTCAGCCACGGAGAAGGACTGCGGGCGAGGAGCCCGGTCGGCACCGCGAAGTCGATGTCCGGCAGCCGGTCCAGCACCAGCCTCGATACCGGGTCCACGACCTGCAAGTGTTCGGGCACCAACCCGGACCCCGACCACCCACCGATGGCAGAGAGCGGCTGCCCTCAGAAGACACCAATGCGAGGTCTTGCGGTACGAGTTTCAAACTGACATGATGGCTGCACCGGCAAGTCCTCGGTACACCACCGTTCGGGAATGCCCGGCGCCGGAGAGAGGGAGGGTTCTCCCTCTCAACCGTGGTCACGTGTACGAAGTCGTCCGAAGCGCCAGAGAAAAGGGAGGCCGGCAGTTCAGCCGGTCGAGGGAGTGCCGTTGAGCGGAGTCGTGGAGCTGTAGAAAACGGACCTTCCCTGCCTGTTCCTCCTGACTCGCCCTTGCGCAACGAGTGACTCGAGGGTCGCCCGCACGACAGTAATCTTGACCTGGCGGTCAGGGTGCTTCTTGGCGATGTCCTCAGTTACTTCGCCCGCCGCTCGCGGTTCGGACTGGCCGGAGAGGTAACTGCACACAAGGTCCACCAGAGTGGGCTTGGATGATTTTGTGCTCTCCCGTGGAGCTTGAGTCACCGGCTGGCCCGAGGCGTCCTCTACGTTTGTCACCTCCACTGTGGGTGCGGACGACGCAGTTTGAGCGGGTTCCGCCTCGCTCTCGCGGAGTAGGGCGCTCCGCACGCCCATCAGCACAGTGCGATTTCGCCTTAGTGTGTTCAGACGCTGTTGCATCGCCTCGATCTCGCGGCCGATGCGCTCCTGCTCCTCGGCGTTGTCCGCCAGGTCCTGGTCCACACGAGCCACATACTGCAACGCAACGTCGTCAGTCTGAACTGCGGTATCAGACACGTCCACTTGTCCTTCCATCCGTCCAATCGCCACGGCGGTCCGCACCCTGCCCCATATGCGAGTGAGCCAGCCGCCGCACGACACGCCTACATGCTGTAAAGCTACAGCGTGGCATGGGAAGTGCCATCAGCCCGCTCCCCCTATCCATGCGCTGGGACGAGGACGTCGGACCCTGGTACCAGATCCTGACTGCCGTCCAGGACTGGCACGAGCCGTCCGAAGCGAAGATGCAGCAAAGCGCGGGAGAGTTGCGGTCATCAATTCTCTTCGCAGCTCTCAGACGGCCACCCTCCGCAACCACTGCCGGAAAGATCCGCTCTCGGCGCGCTGACGCAGACCCGCACAGGTGTCGGACGTGACCCACAGTTCAGGACCGGCGATGTCCTCTCATGCTGTGCACGTACTTGGTCACGCAGCTATGACCTGCGGGAAGGCGGCAGACCATCACGCCAGCAGGCCGAGGGTGTCGGCCACGACATGGCGCTCGCGGACGTCATCTTGAGCGCGCTCTATTCCGCAGCCTCGTGACTTGGTGTGATGTGCGGTGGACAGCGTTCTCGACGCGTCCGTCAGCAGGGCCCGATGACGATGGAAGATTGCTTTCTCGGCGTGTCGACCATAGCAACTCCGGCCGCGCAGCCAGCCCGGCACCGGCAGCAACGGCCGGATGCGGACTGCCGTCGGCACTCCGCATCCCTCATGTCCGTCGGATACCGGCGCTGCCGCTCGGGGTGGCCAACCGCCTTGATGTACACGTGCGTGAGGCAGTCACACGACAAAGCGGTTGAGTCGGCTTCCCCAGCACTGATACGCAAGACGGGGCTCATGGACTCGACACCGACGAGCTGCCAGGAGACTTTAATCCGTTGCCGTCCTTCTCTGCATGCCGCGCCGCCGCGAAAGTCGGCGCGTCCGAGAACAGTCTGTTGCCAGGCATGCCGTACTCCACGGCGATGAACAACTGCCCTGGGTGACGCCGACGCGCGGTGTACTCATGTCCTGGTCAGCCGACAGAGATCTCGGTGAGATCGATAGTGACCAGTGTCGGCTCCGGCAGGACCCGCGCATCCTCCTGCATGGGCAGAACGTACCGATGGGTCGGAAAGACCAGTCCCGATGCGGTTTCGTGCTTTTCGCACAGGTGTGCTGCCGGTGCGCCGCCGAGCACCTCGGCGGCGTAGTCATGGCGTCGCAGCAGGCCCGCAGCGTCGTAGTGAAAGATCTGCTCTCGGGCGTGTGTCGCGATGGTGTCGGGGAAGGTCGCCCGCAGCCTTCGCCTGTTCTCGCCGGCTTCCTCCCAGGGCTCCAGTTCCTCCACCACGACGCCGGGGTGCGTCAACAGGTAGGGGGCCGTGAGGTAGTTCCACATGGCATAGCCCGCGAAGTACAGCACGTGGAGTTCGTCCCAGGGGGTGTCCGAGCCGTGGCCCACGAAAGCTTGGCGTGGGGACGTCCGCTCGGCGACGACCTCTCCGTCCCGCCTCTCGATCGCGACTCGGTCGGGCGTGAACACGCCACACAGTTCGGGGCTGGTGAAGCCCTCATAAACCACGCGCTGCCGCTGCACGTCAACGGTCATGTCCACCGTGGCGAGGATTCCCTGCTGGCTGCGGAGGGTCCACAGGAGTCCGCCTATAGAGCCGCGGGCGCGGATCGTTCGCGCCTCTCGCCACCTGTCGAGGCCGCCATGGGCCTCGACAACAAGATCCAAGAGTCTGGTCACAGCAGTCTCCATTCTGGTTGATGCTTTCGCGTAGCCGTGGCTCGATGTCGCACGGCATTCGCCGGCGGCGGGCGTTCGGCCTGCGTTCGGGGAAGCCGTAGGACCGCAGGAGCGGCATGGACGTCGTGAGCCGTCGGCAGGAGAGGTGGGCCCGGGACAGCTTTGAGTCATTCCGTCGGTGCCGCATGCGCACGGCTGTGTCGCCGGCTCAGGCTTGAGGGGCCTGCGGGTTGGTGAACATGGGGTGGCCGGCCACGGTGTCCTGCGCGGCCACCTCGTCCTGCAGGACGTCCCAGTGCTCCACCACCAGCCCATCTTCGAAGCGGAAGATGTCGACCCCGAGGAGGGGGGCGTCGAGGCCGCCGGAATACCGGCCGTGGACCATGACCAGGTCTCCCTCGGCAATGATCGCTCCCGGCTCGTAGCGGGTGGCGTCGGGCAACTCGGCGATGAATGTGCGCAGTCCGGCTTTGGCCGGCGGGATGAACGGGTTGTGCTGGATGTAATCCGGGTGCAGGTACTGGTCCAGCGCGGTGAAGTCCTTGGAGCTGAACGCGGTCGTCAGGAAGTCCAGGACGACGGCCTTGTTCCGCGCCGTCTGACTCTGATGCATCTACACTCTCCAGAATTTTGTTGACCGGTTGGACCACAATAAATCATGAAGTGGTCCAACCGGTCAACAATCCGTCACGTCGGTCGCCGCCTCGGCGCGAGACTGTCCCAGACGGCCTCCATAGACGGGTTTTCACACTGGCAGGAGGTCGGTGACCCACGGCCTAAATGTCCGGCGGGGCCGGCCCTGGCGGTGGGACTCCGCCCGGAACCACCTGGGGTGATGGATGCACGGTCGTGGCACACCCCGGATCGCCCGCAGAGGCGCCGCCTCGAGCCAACGGCTCGGCGGCACCGCTGGACCACGCACCAACGGTCCGGCTTGCGATGCCGTCGCCTGCAGTGCCGCTGCACCTGACGCCGGTCCCCGGTGGGCTCGGGGATCACCGCCCCGGCGTTCCCGCACCTGTATCAGCCCGGAGGGCGCGCAGCTGCCGGGCCACCTGAGCGTGCGGGCCCCCCCGAGGGCGGCCCCGGAGGTGCCACCAATTATTGTGGTCTAAATGGACCACAATGGCATACCATAGGGGCATGGGACGAAAGCGAGGCTTCGACGAGGCCACCGTGCTCGATGTCGTTCGTGAGCAGTTCTGGACGGCTGGATTTGTCGGCACGTCCACCTATGACCTCATGGAAGCGACCGGCCTGGGCAAGGGCAGCATCTACCAGGCGTTCGGCAACAAGGACGCCCTTTATGCGCGCGTCTTCTCCGACTACTGCCAGGATCTCGTCACTCAGGCCCGCCAACAGTTGCAGGGGGGCCCGCAAGCGGTGCTCCCGTCACCGATGGCGCGACTCGAGCATTACCTCGTCTCACTCGCCGACGCGTTCGCAGCCGAGTCACCCCGCCGGGGATGCTTTCTCAGCAAGGTCACCGCAGACCGTGCCGGCGAGGACGAGAAGGTGGCACAGACGGCTCGTCGCGCGTTCGGCGATCTCGCCGGCGCCCTCGCGGCCGCGATATGCGATGCCCAGGATGCAGGGGAAGTAGCCGACCACGTCGATCCCACGGCTCTGGGGTATCTGCTGCTCAGCGTCATCAGGGGCATCGATTCCATGGCCAAGGCGGGCGTCGGCGAGGAAACGCTCCTGCGGACGGCGCGATCGGCTTTGGTTCTGATCCCGAGGGCCGACTCACCTCACATGCAGGGCTGACACTCTCACGCACTCAGAGCAGCCTGCTCAGCCGCGAAGCGGCGACCATCGGCCATGAACCCGACCGAGAGCGTGCCGAACACGCGCGGACCCGCACGCAAAGGGCTTACCACCCAGGCATGTTCTTCGGTAACAGGAGCCGCCGCCGGTTCGACTCGCTCCTGTGCCTCCGGATCTTTGGGGTGAACGAAGATCTGCCGCTTCTCGGCCATGGACCGTTCTTCGGGCATGCCGATGCGGGGCACGGATTCTTGCAAGTGCCGGAGGAACGATTGTGAGCAGTTCGAGGAGCCCATCACACCCAGTCGGCCGCTCTCCGTGGTGGTGACAGCGATCGCCCGAGCTTTGAGTCCGGCCTCGACCCGCCGGATCACTTCTTGGACAACGTCCTCAAGGCTGAGCGTCATGGGGAGCCGCAGGGCCAGTTGCTGGGTGTGGTAGAGGAAAGCTGTTGCCTCCGCCTCGAGGATGGCGTCCTCGGCGCCGATGCTGCGCGGGTCGCTCAGGGAAGCGACCACCGGCAGGTCACCGGCTCGCATCGACGCGCCGGCCGCCGCCGGGGCGAGCAGCTCTCCGGCAGCGTCTCGGCCGGCAGAGAGACCAGTCGATTCAGGTCAGTGGCACTGATCCGCCGGAAGATCCCTGGCCAAAATGCACTGATGGTGCCGAAGCGTTTACCCTCCGCCTCCAAGGGCGCTGACGCAATGGTGAGGGGGTAGGGGGCGAAGGCGGCAAACTCCGGATGCTTACCAAGCACCTCGACGGAGTGCGGTGCGCGACCCTGGGCTTGCCGGTCCGGTAGACCTCAGCCGACGGGACGACATCGTCGTCTATGGGAACGCGCTCCATCAGGCCGAGGCCGAGCGGTTCGACAGCCGCAACCGCTGCCCCCAGCATCGGATCCCCAGCCACAGGAAGGTATACAGCCACCGAGGAAGCCCCCAGGGAACGCAAGGTGCGCCGCGCGACTTCCACCAGTACATCGTCACGGTCTGGGGTGCAGGGCGTATCGGTCGGCCGACCGGGTTCGGACAACTCGGGGTCCATACCGTTCAGCTCCTGGCGCTGGGGCGATCGCTCGATTTCAGCGTACAGCGCGGGCTCCACCGTGCCAGTCGGCCTCGGCCCGGCCCGCTGTCAGGGCCGCCGGGGCCTCGCCATGCCTTGCAGCTGACGAAATGCCACAGATCCGGTGACTGTCCTGCCTGCCCTGCCTACAACCGCCCGCGCATGTCCCAACCTGGTGCGATCATTTCCTCGATGAGATCAACGTCTTTGACGTTCTCGCCACACGTGGAGCAGTGGCTCTCCATCTCCAGCGGATGATCATGGTGAACCAGGTGCATCGGTGGTGTCGTCACCGCCCACTTATTGCCCCAGGCGAGCAGTGCTCGCAGAACGTGGCGGAGGTCTTCGCCGGCCTCTGTGAGGTAGTACCCCTCATGGCGGCTGCCTTCGCTCACGGGGCGGCGCTCGAGAACACCGGCGTCCACGAGACCGCGAAGCCGGACCGACAACCGGTCCCGCGGTGCTCCGGTATTGCGAGCGATCTGACTGAACTGGTGGTTACCGAAAACGACCTCGCGCACCACGAGCATGGACCAGCGATCGCCGATCAGCTGCAGAGAGGCCGCGACGGAGCACGGTCTCCCGTTGAGGGTCGTGGGGTCCTGCCGGGCAATCACGTGTCCATAGTGCCACGCATAACAGTTTGGAGGCCAAACCGAGCGTCTTCTTTGTCTAAACGGCCGAACCGTGAAGACCTTGAGCGACACCGCAGCGCTCTTCATGGCTACCGCGATATAACGCTGTCACCGGATCCCGCTGGGCTTCCTCTCAGTACGGGGCTTGACCCGGGGTTTTGGCGAGCGCGTCCGCCTTGAAACTCCGGCCGGTAGTCTTCCGGCGTCGGGTCACTGGTCGATGGTGGCCATCCAGTAGAGCTCGTACCTGTCCCCCACGACCTCGGGCAGGGACTCCTGGGGCTCGGCGGGTTCGGAGTCCGTCAGCCGGACGTCCGCCGCGGCCCCGTTCTCCTCCTGGGCGGCGACCCTCTTGGTGCCGGGGAGCGTGACGATCTCCTCCTTCGTGGGCGAGGACCGGGCGAGCGCCGGCTGTCCCGGAGTGACGCCCTTGCGGTCGGCGATCGCGCGCACCACCTCGACGATGGGCTTGCTGGTCCCGGAGACATCGCCGGCAAACCGGGGCAGGGGGCGGCGGAAATCGTCCGCGTCGAAGGCCTTCAGGTCGGTGACGGTTCCGGTCAGGAATCCCTGGCCCAGCGGTGAGCAGGACGCGAAGCCGATGCCAAGTTCCCGGGCCGTGGGCTTGACGCTTTTCAGGAACTCGCCGCGTCGTGCGGGGAATCGGACATCCAGTCCAGAAGCAGACGGAGGGCGTCTGCCGAGGAACTGCCGGACTCGGCGGAATAGACCACCAGAGTCTGACGTGGATCATCGACCACGCGCAGCGTCTCGCTAGCGCCTGGGCCGGCCCCTTGCCCCGGGCCCGCCGCGCGGTCGCAGCCGCCCGCCTCACGTGGGCGGCCAGGTGCTGGAACGGCGCCGGCGCCGTCACGCCTCGGCCACCAGGTTCAGCCGCCCTTGCACGTCCCACCCGGGCACAAGCATTGCCTCGGTGAGATCCGCGTCTTCGACCTTCTCCCCGCAGGCGGAGCAGTGATGGCGACGGGGACGTCCATCCCACAGATACAAACATGCCGACGGGCCTGTTCGGCGCTCGTCATCCCGGCTCGGGGCAGGGTTCTGCCCTGGATGCGACCGAAGGAACGGGTGCTCGCTCCGCCGCAGGGGCAAGGCGGGCACGCGGCTCGCTATGCACGGGCGTTCCAGGTGATCCACCGGGATGGTCGTGGATCCAGGACAGGCCGCCGATGTCGAGCCGGCGGCGGGTCCGGGTGACGGCGACGTAGGCCAGGCGGGCCTCGCCGTCGTCGATCGGGCCGGGCACAGCATGGCCGGTGTCATCGTGCTGATCGCTGTCCTTCGGCGGGGTGAAGTCGTCAGCGATCTTCACACGGGCCCATTCCCGGCCCCGCTCACCTCCAGCGTCGCGACACCGGAGGTGCGACGATCGCGCTGTGCTGGCTGCGGTCATCTTCGTCGCTACCTCGGGCTGCACCTGGCGGCAAGTACCACCGGTCTTCGCCGCTTTGACAGCAACGAACCAGAGTTGCGGAGCCGTGAGTGGTCGGTGCGTTCCACGCATTGGAGCTGTCCACGTACACAGTCCGAGCGATCCCATCTCCCTCCATCCAGCGGTTCGGTTCTGGCGGGGAGCCGTCCTGTCGCCGGACGAGCCCGGCCCGGTGTCCGAGTGCGTGGCAGCTGGTCATGCGGTGGGGGTTCCGTCGGGGCGATTGTTGACCCATGACAGTCCGCCGAGGTCGAGTTGGTGGCGGGCGCGGGTGACTGCTACGTAGGCGAGTCGGGCTTCGGCTTCGTCGATGGGGCCGGGGATGGGCCGGCCGTTGCTGTCCTTCTCGTCGCTGTCTCGGGGTGGAGTGAAGTCGTCTGCGATTCTGACGCTCCCCCATTGACGGCCTTTGGCTTTGTGGGCGGTCGAGACGGTGACGTCGGCGGTGTCCTCGTTGTCGAGGTGGTGGACGGCACTGAGAATGGCGTCGGTGCCGTGGGTGTCGACCAGGTCGACGAGCGGCTGGAGGTCTCTTCCGGCAGGGTCGTTTCCTGCGTAGTCCTGCAGGTCGCCCCATGTGGGGAAGAGGAGGAGCTCGGGGTGGGAGGTGCGTCGGCCCGCTCTGAGGTCGTCGGCGGCGCGGGCGAGTGCTCGCAGGGTTTCTCCTCCCCCGGTCAGGGCTACCCGGTGTTCTGCTTCGAGGAGTTGCATGACTTCACGCATGGCTCCGACGTTGGTGCGGCACAGGATGGCGTCGGGTTGTTCGGATGGGCCGAGGGTGGTGGTGATGGTATCGGTGCCTGCCAGGCGCAGGGGTGCGTCGGCGATGGCGAGCCAGCGGTTGGCTTCGGTGGCGAGGTGCGGGCCGAAGCGGAAGGACTTGGACAGGGTGAGGCGTGTGCCGGGGAATGTGGTCATGACGTCGCGGGCGCCGCGCCACCCGTAGATGGCCTGGGCGGAGTCTCCGACCATGACGAGCTGGGCGTGGTCGCGTTGGGCGTTGAAGATCTGCTCGACGACGGGGTTGGTGTCCTGGGCTTCGTCGAGGAGGAGGAAGTCCGAGAGGATTTTAGGTTCGGTCAGTGCCCAGATTTTGAGGTAGTGGTCGTGATCGAAGCGGACCGCGCCGGCGTCGGGGTTTTGAAGGTCTGACCATGCTTTGCGGGCGAACGGCATGACGACCGCGGTCAGTTCGCTCTGCGCGCCTTCGAGGCTGCGCAGCGGTGGGACGTGGTGGTCGGCGAGGGTTGGGTCTGCGGAGTGGCAGAAGCGGGTGACGGTGCGCAGGGTGGCGTAGGACAGGGCGCGGGGTGAGAGGTCTCGGTCGCCGATGCGGATGGTTTTGGTGATGCCGAGGTCGTGTCCGGCCTTCCAGCTGGGTTGGCGGGGGGCGTTCAGGCGGGTGCGGTAGCGGTGGCCGATGGCGGCGTAGGCGAGGGCGTGGGCGGTTTTGCAGGTGACGGTGGCAGGGAAGCGGGCGGTGGCGTCCTGGGCGATGGCTTTGTTGTAGGCGAGGTATCGGCCGGTGCGGTTGGTGCTGTGGGCGAGGAGTGCCAGGGTGCTGGTCTTGCCGGTGCCTGCACCTGCTTGGAGGGCGAGGTGATCGCCGTCGTGGAAGCGGTCGGCGGCGGCGGTCTGTTCATCGGTGAGGGTCAGCACCGGAGGGTCTCCATTGATCAGGGGCGTGGTGGGGTCGGTGGCGTGGTGGGGTGCCCGGGCGGGTCGCGCGCGATGAGGTCGTGCGCGGGCGGGGTCGTGCTCGTTGATGGGCGGGGCCGGTCCTGAAAAGGTGCGGAGGGGGCAAGCGGGATGGCTCAGCTCCCGCGGAGCAGCCGGTTGCGGGTGCTGGTGGGCAGGCGGGGGCGGATGTGCTGGTGGTGCAGCAGCGGGTCGAAGGGCTCCCATTCGGCAAGGGCAAGGTCCGCGGCGCCGGAGCCGGTGTGGTCGAGGCAGCGCTGGTGGCGCCATCGCAGTTGCTCGGCGTAGGGCAGATGGGTGAGGTCGTAGACGGCTATCACCCCTGCCGGAAGGGCGCATTGTCGGCCGCTGGGGGTGGTGGCCGGCATCAGTGTCCAGGTTCCGGCCGGGGCTCTGAGGTCAAGAATCGGGTGGGTGCAGCGCCGTCGTTGGCGGGTCTGCGAAACGCACTGGACGGCGTCGAGAGGGCGCGTGGCCAGGTAGCGGACGCATAGAAGGTGTACGACTGGCCGGGCCGGGCGGCAGGGTTCGGCGGCGGGGTTTGGCGCGGCTGTGGGTGTGGTGTCCGGGGTGGTGAAGGAGCCTTTGTCGATCAGTCGGCGGGTGTGCAGAGCGAGGTGGCGGCGCAGCGCGGTGATCTGCGGTGTGGGGGCTGCTGGGCCGCGGCGTGCGGGGCACAGGGCTGCGTGTGGGATGCGGCACCAAGGGGTGCCGTCGTGGGCGGGGTGAGCGGCGCCGGAGCTGACGTGCCAGCGGATTGCGGCGGGGGCGGCAGCGGCGGGGAGTTCTTGCGGGTGGAGGCTGACGAAGCGGCCGTCGCCCTTGGTGTCCGCGTGCGGGAACCAGTCGATGCGGTTGCCGCAGTCGCGGCAGCGGCCGGGCTGGGCACTGCGGACCAGGCGTGTAGGGCTATCGGGGGCGACGCGCAATGCGCGTACGCGTGGGGGGCGGTCGGGGGTTCCGTCCCATCGGCGGCCGGGTGCGGTCGTGTCGGAGCACATGGCGGTGAAGGTGGCAGGTGACACGCCGAAATCGTGGGGAACGTGCCGTGGAGTCCTGCGAATGGCTCAAGATCGCTGAACATCCGCACGGATTCTCGTACACGCGTGCCCGTCGGAGACTGGATCGGGTGATTTCCCGGGCCTGGGACCAGGGGTCAGGGGGTGGGTGCGGCTGGCGGCTGATGGCCTTCGCAGAGGCGGGCGAAGAAGTGGTCAACGGGCACGTCGAAGGCGTGGGCGATGGCGTGCCAGGTCTTGAGTGATCCGATGGTGCGGCCCTGCTCGATTTCGATGAGTGTGCGCCTGGCCAGGCCGGTACGGTCGGCGAGTTCGTCGTAGGTCCAGCCGTGCTCGCTCCTCAGCCGTGCCAGCTCCAGCCGGAGGGCGGTGAGGTTCGGGTCGGGCGGGAAGATCGTCACCTCACCATCCGAAGGTGCAGACCCCTGCCCTGTCAGTGCAGACTTCTGCCCTATTTCGCAGGCCGCCACGACCCTGCACAAGGCAGAGGTCTGCACTACGGTGCGCTCACTCGCCCCGCCCCCGCAGGGTGCATGAATCCGTTGGCATGACGGCGAGGAAGACCGGAGGAAGACGCACCCCATGAGGCAGTGCACGACGCAGCCAGCGCAACGCACCTGGATGGTGGAACTACGCCCCGAGCGCGGCGGCCCCGCTCTCGTCTGCTCAAGCTGCCCTTCGTCCGGCACCGCGCCCGTACGCGCTTTGGCGCAGGAGGCGATGACGCACCTGGCCCAGCATGCGCGCCGCGACGCACTGCCCGCGCACCTTCGCATCTGCCAGTGTCACGCGTGTGGCTGCAGGTGGCATCCGAGGCATCGCGGATGCGCGGGGCGCATCCTGCTTGTCCTGGCCTGGGAGCGCGGCGGTCGTCTATGGCGCCTCGCCGATGTCTGTGCCGCGTGCGCGGCGGCCACCGAACACGCGGCGGTCGTTCCAGACACGGCATTGCACACTGCGCCGCCCGTTTTCCCCACCTCGCGCCGTAGGACGTTGAGCGGGCTCGCTGAAGAGGTTCGGGTGCGCGAGATGCTCAGCTATCTCTCTGTCGCCCTCCCCGCTGGGGCGTCTGCGGGTACCCGCTTGGTCGCGTTGCAATGCGCTCTGCGCTCGACCGGTGGTGGCGACGTACGCATCCCCACCGGCCTGGTGCGCGGCATGCGATTGGACCTGGACGCGGACGGGGCCCCGCATCTAGCGCTGGAGGGGGCAGGCTGGCTGCGTCTGCAAGGCGTACGGCCGGACAGCGGGAGGCAGGGATTTGCCGCGCGGCTACTGGATCCCACCGTACGCACGCAGGCGCCGGGGCGACAGAGCCGGGCCAGGGCAGCTGGTTGGGCGCTGCGCGTCTGCGGAGCGCGTCAGTTCCGTTCGCTCGGCATGCCGCCCAGACTGCTCGCACTCGTGCTCAGCGCGCACCTCACCGCCGGCTCTGCTCGCGGCGCCGTCGATCGGGACACGCTCGGCCGCTTGTGCGGTCTAGCTCTGCCCCGTCTGCCCCAGGTACTCGATCTGATGGTCGACACACACCTCTTGCAGTCATGGACTTTCGAGGCCGTCTCCGGCGACGTCCAGTGGTCTCTCTCCTCACCAAAACTACTCGCTGGTGACGGGCCGTGACAGAGGGAAGTCGTTGCGCCAGTCGGCTTCGGGCTCTGCCCTGTTCGCCCAACGCGCCAACGCCACCGTGAGCCGTCGTGATGGATGTCGCCGAGATCAAATTCTGGGTTCACTGAACGCTCGTTGGCACCCCAGCCACAGCGATATCGCACCCGGGCTTTCCAGTCGGCTGCTTGCGGCAAGGGCCGCACCCCGTCGTGGCGGGTGCTGCTGCACTCCCTCGCTGAGAAGTACGCGGATGCGCAACGATTCCTTCGTTCGGTGTCAGCGACGCAGGTGTGTTTGATGGCTCCCGGAGACAACGCGGGGGAGGTTGTGGCAACAGTGTGTGAGTAGCATCAGGGCCCCACTCCCATTCATAGTCGGAAAAATGAGGGCTTCATGTCCGAAGTTGCAGCACCCTCTGCAGTCACCGCAGGTTACGCGCAGAAGGTCACGGAAGACCTCGCGGTCACCCGGAGCGAGCAGGAGCGAGTGCGCGCCGAGCTGTCGCGCTTGCAGGCCGAGCTCCGCCAGCTCGAAGAGAGCGAGCAGGTCCTGGTGAAAGTGCAAGTCGTGCTGGCTGACGCTGGTGCTCCCGTCACGGGGCAGGGCAAGGGAGTGAAGAAGAAGGCGTCAGTGCCCGCGGCACGCCGGGGGAAGAGCGCAACGGGACAGCAGGTGTCGCGTAAGGCGAAGCCTGCGAAGAAGGCCGACTCCAAGGCTCGTGCGGAGAAGTCCGCTCTGGCCAAGGGCGCGGGCGACAAGACCTGGGCTGCGCTGGCCGGCAGTTACCTCTCCGCCCAGAGCGAGCCGAAGTCCGCCGCGGAGGTATCCGCTGCACTGACCGAGGCGCATCCTGAGCGAAACGTACAGGCCGCTGTCGTACGCAACGCCCTGGAACAAGGCGTTGCCCGCGGCCTCTTGGAGCGCTCCAAGCAGGGCCGCTCCGTGTACTACACCCCGGCTACCGCTGCGCCTGCCTCCGGTGGGCCCGCTGCCGAAAAGTAGGTCAGACAGGGGCGTCCCAGGTTGAGGGCCCGGTTGCGGTGTTCTCAGGGGTGATCTGCCAGGGAATGCGTCGCCTTGATGGGGTGCTGCTTTGCGGCGGGGCAGGGCGGTTGGGCAGCAATGTTGACCGCGCCGGGAGCGGGCAGGTATGGGCGGGGCTGTTTCGTGGCCTCAGAAGCTGTTGTCTTTCCGGCTGTGATAGCCGGGTTTCCGCTGGTCAGGTGTGAAGTGGCTTCTTCTGCAGTAGAGATGACGCGGCGTGATTTCTCTTCGGTGGAGGTGCCGGATGCCGTCTGTGCTGGGGTTGCTCGAGGATCGGGAGGTCGCTGCCCGGCAGCGGGTGGAGTCGCTGCGGGGCGAGCTGGACCGGCTCGTTGCCGAGCTGGAGGAGGCGGAAGCCGCGCGCGATCGCCTGGTGATCGCGAAGGAGACGGTGAGCCAGGTGCTGTCGGAGTCCCCCGAGGCCAAGGACGTGGAAGGTTCCGCAGACGCCCGGCCGATCGAGCCGGAACCGGCGGCGGCTGGGGTGGTGCCCCGTTCGGTGGTTCCGGTGCGGCGGGCGGGGCTTGGCATGACGGTGCTGTCGCCGGACTATCAGCGGATCATGCACGTCCTGGCCGAGCGTGAGCGGTCCGGTGAAGGGCCGGCGATCTGCCGGCAACTCGCCAACGCGCTGGACCTCGAACTGGTCCCGGCGAAGATCGAAGGGGTCCGGTCGAAGGCGAAGCGCCTGGCCGCGCGGGGCTGGCTCGTCGAGAACACTCCGGGCTCCTTCAGCGTCGCCGCTTCGCGAGCCGACGGCTCATGACCATGGTCATCGACCACAGCACCATCGCCTCGGCCGTCTCGGTCCGCCTCTCGTAGTCGCGGACCAGACGGCGCGAACGCATCAGCCACCCGAACGTCCGCTCCACCACCCACCTGCGGGGCAGCACCACAAAGCCCGAAACATCCGTATTGCGTTTGACGACCGTGAGCGTCAGACGCAACACCTTCGCGGCGAAGTCGACCAGGGGCCCGGTGTAGCCGCCGTCAGCCCAGACCAGTCTCAGCAGGAAGAACCGTGTCGCCAGCCGGGCCAGCAGAATCTGGGCCGCTTCCCGGTCGGTCACGTTCGCCGCGGTGACCATGACCGTCAGCAGCAGCCCTGTCGTGTCGACCACGATGTGCCGCTTGCGGCCGTTGATCTTCTTCCCGCCGTCGAAACCGCGTGAGGAGGCGGGCACGGACGCGGCGGCCTTGACCGACTGGGCATCGATGATGCCCGCAGTCGGCTCCGGATCCCGGCCGGCCGCCTCGCGGGCCTTACTGCGCAGTCGCTCGTGGAACTCTTTGACCAGGCCCTTGTCCCGCCAGCGGCGGAAGAACGCGTAAACCCGGTCCCAGGCAGGAAAGTCCACGGGCATCGCCCGCCACTTGATGCCGTTGTCGACGAGGAAGCGGATCGCGTCGACCATCTGCCGGTGGCAGTAGCTTTCCGGCTGCCCGCCACGGCCCTCCAGCCAGCCAGGAACCGGCATCGCGGCACAGACCTCGGCCCACTCCCGGTCCGTCATGTCCGAGGGGTAATGACGCGCTCGCTCACCATGGTCGGCGGCGCTGCCGTACACATGGGCGAGACAGTCACACGACGGAGTACCCGGGTTGGACTCCACCAACACCGGCACGCAAGACTGAGGCACAGGGCCTCCTGACGCTCGAATGGACTTCAACACCCATGAGCTGTTCGGGAGGCCCTGCTTTCATTCCCCGGCCACGAGCCGATCACCCAACCCGGCACCCAAGTTCGACCCGCAACCGAACCTCTCGGTACGACAACGCCTTCTTACGGACGCACAGGTCAACGATCAAGCTGAGGCAGAGCTCCGGCACACCCTGCTGCCTTGGAGCCGGGTGAGGGAGCAAGGGCTGCTTGGTGTGGTGGTACAGACAGGTCAGGGCTTCGGCGTAGTCGGCTGACGCCCGCTTCCTGACGGATGACCAGATTGGGCGGGGTCGGGTGCAGAACAGGCACGGACGCCCGTGATCATGGAGTTCTCTACGCTCTGTGATCCTGGGAAGTCCGTGCCTGCCGACGCATCATCTCTGATACCCCCTGCCCTGAACCAACTCGGCCCCCGTCCGGGAGCCACCCCCAGGGAGATCCCCGACCTGCTGGAATGCCTCGCGCAGGTCCCCGATCCGCGCGATCCCCGCGGAGTACGGCATCCGCTCGCCGCGGTGCTGGCCCTGACCGCCTGCGCGGTCCTCGCCGGCGCGAGGTCGCTGCTGGCGGTGAGTGAATGGGTGGCCGATACCCCCGAAGGACTCCTCGAGCGGCTCGGTATCCGCGTCGACCCACTCTTTCCGAAACGCTCCTGGCCTGCGGAAACAACGATCCGCAGAGTCCTGGCCCGAATCGACGCGAACGCCCCTGGACCGGGCGGTCGGGGCCTGGCTTGCCGGCCGGCAGCAGGACGCGGGCGGATTGCGAGCGCTGGCCGTCGACGGGAAGTCGCTGCGGGGCGCCGCCCGCGCCAAGGGCCGGAGAGTCCATCTCCTGGCCGCCTGCGACCACGTCGGCGGGCTGGTCCTCGCGCAGATGGACGTCGGTGAGAAGACCAACGAGATCACTCGGTTCCGACCTCTGCTGGATACGCTGCCCGACCTGTCCGGCACCGTCGTGACCAGCGATGCCCTGCACACTCAAACCGACCACGCCACCTACCTGCGCGGGCGGGACGCCCACTACATCGTGATCGTGAAGCGCAACTCGAAGAAGCTACGCGCGCAGCTCAAATCCCTTCCCTGGAAGCAGATTCCGCTCCAGGACCGCATCCGCACGACCGGGCACGGACGCTGTGAGATCCGCAGGCTGAAGGTCTGCACAGTGAACAACCTGCTCTTCCCCGGCGCCCGTCAGGCCGTCCAGATCGTCCGTCGCCGCGTGAATCACACGACGGGGAAGATCAGCCTCAAGACCGTCTACGCGGTTACCAGCCTCGTCGCGGAACAGGCCCCGCCCGCCCGGCTGGCCCAACTGATCCGCGGGCACTGGACGGTCGAGGCCCTGCACCACGTCAGAGACGTCACCTTCGCCGAGGACGCCTCCCAGTTGCGGACCGGGGGCACCCCAGGCGATGGCGACGTACAGAAACCTCGCGATCGGAGCCCTCCGTCTCACCGGCGTTCGCAACATCGCCGCTGGCCTCCGCCGGGCAGCCCGGGACCAAACCCGCACCCTCACCTATCTCGGCCTCACGTGATCAAAAAGGACGAGGTCCGACTACGCCGAAGCCCTGAACAGACAGGTCCGCAGAGTCTCCTCTTTATCGGAGCTCGAGTGCAGTCTCGAGCTGGTGGCGAAACCTCTGCAGACGCTCTCTGGAATCTACAACTTGAATCAGAGTGTCCATGACGATACGCAGTTCGATAATTTCACCAGGCGTTGTGCTGCCGCTGATGAAGGCAATCAGGTACCGCCCCGCTTCTGCCCAATTCGACATAACGCAGTGAGTCAGAAATAGATTGCCGATTGTCTCTATGGCAGGTCGTGAATTATTGCAATGAGCGGTGAGGAGTTCAATGGCGCGTGCGAGATGTTCTTCACTGTCTGCATTTCCCAGGGAACGCAGCGCAACCGCCTTCTCGTAATGAGTCCAGCCGTCGTTTTGGTCAATTTCCAGGGCGCGATTGAAATCGGCTATGGCTTCCTGGTGCCGGCCTGTTACGCGGAAGACGACACCACGATTGGTGAAAATAGAACCAGGGTCCTGAGGATCGAGGCTGATTGCGCGGTTGAGGTCGGCAATGGCGTGATCGTGCTGGCCTGTGAGGCGATGGAGATGGCCGCGAACCTCAAGAATCCAAGCTGCTTCGGGAGCGAGGTTGATTGCGTGATTGAGGTCAGTCAGGGCCTTATCGTACTGACCCATGGAGTAGTAGTACAGGCCGCGTCCGGCGACCTTCCCGGCGCTGGCGGGAGCGAGTTCGATAGACTGACTGAGTGCTGCTAAGGCTTCTTCGTGGCGTCCCACTTTTTGCAGGCAACTCCCGAGGCTTTTCAATGCCACGGCCTCGTGGGTAGGGTCTTTGATATCTGCGAAGATACTGGCAGCAGTCGCGTAAGTCTGGATTGCCGACTCAAGGCGCCCAATGTTCTCCAAGGCGATCCCGAGATTGACGAGTTCGATACCCTTAGGTGTGCGTTTCCCCATTTCCTCAAAGAGGTTTGCTGCGGTGGTGTGATTCAGGATCGCCTCCTCGAAGCGCCCAAGGCTCTGCAAGGAGATGCCGAGATCTCTCCGTACCTCCGATTGAAGGATACTATCGTTGGTCTCCTGGAGTAGTCTGGCGGCAATTGTGTAGGCATCGATTGCCTCTTCGTGGCGCCCGACTTCCTGCAGGTCATCTCCGAGAACGGCAAGGGCTTGGCCTTCGCTGTGACGGTCGCCGATCTCGTGGAACACATCGACAGCGTTCCTATGGTCGTCGATCGCCTCCGCGACCCGTTCCATGTCCGCCAAGGTGCCCCCGCGATTACTTAGGGCCTCTCCTTCGCCGACGCGGTTGCCGATTTCCTTGAAGAGGTTGAATGCAGTGGTGTGGGCATCGATAGCCTCCTCGAGGCGCCCAGCTAGGTGCAGGGCGCTTCCCAGGTTGTTCATGGCTGCGGCCTCACCACGCCGGTCACTGAGTTCTCCGCAGATATCGGCACTCGTGGTGTGGGCATCGATCGCCCCCTGGTGCCGTCCCGACATCCGATGGGCTACGCCGATGGCGTTCAAAGCCCTAGCTTCCCCTCGTCGGTCGCCGCTTTCCCGGCAGGCACTCAACGCGACGCTGTTGACCGTATGCATGTCAGCGTAGTGGCGCCGGAGGTCTAGGAACCTGTACAGGGTTGGGGCGAGGCTGGCTGCTGCGGGGAAATCGTACGTGTGCGTCGCGGCAACTGTTGCAGTGAGGCTTGTTCGTTCTCTATCCAGCCACCTCAGGGCGCTCTCCCTGTCTGGGAAGAGCTCTGAGATAGGCAGGTCGGGTTCGCTCTGGAGATGTGTGTCGGCGGCCTCAGCGGTGGTGCAGTAGTGACTCATGAGGGATGTCACTGCCGTATCGCGCTGGTCTTCCTCGGCATGATTCGCGCCGTGTTCGTCAGCAAATAGGCGGATTAGGTCGTGCATTGCCCACCGTTCATGATCTGTTGGCGATGGCAGGAGAAGGTGGGCGCGGGCCAGATCGGCCAGAAGTCTGCGGGTCTGTGCGGTGGGCTGGCTGAGAAGAACAGCGGCCGCGTCCGTAGAAATGTCCGGACCGGGCGCAGCTGCAATAAGACCGTGTCCTATGTGGTGAGTCGGAGGAGTCGTTTGTAGCAGCAGAGGGCGGCGGCGAGGCCGAGAAAGGCCAGGTAGTTGCGGGGTTGGCGTTCGTAGCGGTGGTTGAGTCTGCGGTATCCGGTCAGCCAGGACATGGTGCGCTCGATGACCCATCGTCGGCGCCCTAAGCGTTCGCTGGACTCGACTCCCTTGCGGGCGATGCGCACGCCGATGTGCTTGCCCCAGAGCCATTTCCGCAGGTGAGGTACGTCGTAGGCTTTGTCTGCGTGGAGGCGCTGGGGCTTGAAGTAGCGGCCGCGGTGGGGGTCGTGTCTCGTTTGGTGACCCATGACCATGGGCTTCAGCCCGAGGCTGTCATGGGTGTTGGCCGCTGAGAGACCGACGAGAAGGGGCAGTCCGTTCGCGTCCGACAGGACGTGCATCTTGGAACCCGGCTTGCCCCGGTCCACGGGGCTCGGACCTGTGAGTTCGCCCCTTTTTTA
>NZ_JBEXXO010000043.1:0-42171 GCF_040630435.1 Streptomyces sp. NPDC005803
AGCACTGCGAAGCGGGCCGGGGGGGGCCCCCCCCCCCCGGTGGGGCGGGGGGGGGGGGGGGGGGGGGGCGGGGGGCCCCCCCCGGGGGGGCCCCCCCCCGCGGGGGGTTCAGCCGGCGTTCAGGGTCAGGGCTGCGGTGTGGGGCGTGCCGCCGGTCTGGAACTGCAGGAACAGCCGCCAGTTGCCGGAGGTCGGCAGTTCCGCGTCGAAGGACAGTTCCGGTCCGCCGTGGTCGCCGTTGACCTTGGTGGTCGGGTGGAGGTGGGCGAAGGCGGTGTCGCCCTCGTGGAAGGCGGTCAGGTGGGCGTAGGTGTCGAGGTAGGGCTGGAGGTCGGTGACGGGCTTGCCGTCCTTGGTGACGGTGACCGTCATCGGGTGCTCCATGCCGGCCATCGGGTCGCCCTTGACGGTGACGGTGTAGCCGTCGACCTCAGCGGTCTTGGCGGCAGCCGGCAGCGGGGTCTTCGCCGCGGTGCCCGGGGCGGTGGCGGTGCGGGACAGGACGAACGCGGTGCCCTTGCCCGCTCCGCTGTCGGGGGTGAAGGAGGCGAACATCCGCCACGTGCCGGGTGCGAGCGCGTCCAGGTCGGCGGTCCAGGTGCCGTCGGCGGCCATGGTCGGGTGGATGTGCTGGAAGCCGGTCAGGTCGGAGCGGATGGCGTAGAAGTGCATCCGCTTGGTCTGGTCGAGCGCGAAGGCGGTGACGGGCTTGCCGTCCGGGCCGGTGACCGTGAACCGGTAGGCGGCCTGCGTGCCGGCCGTCAGGGTCGTGTCCTTGCTGGTGAGGCGGTAGCCGTCCTTGTTGTCCGTGAGGCCGTTGCCGGCGGCCATGTGGTCCATGCCGGGCATGCCACCCATCGAGGGCGAGGTGCTCGCCGAGGCGGACGTGGACGGCTTGGTGCCGTGGTCCATGCCGGGCATTGAGGAAGAACTGTCGTTGGAGGAGCCGCAGGCGGCCAGCGTCAGCGCGAGGGCGGCTGCGGTGCCGGCCGCCGCGAGGGCACGACGGCGCACGGTGGGACGGGTGGAAGTGAACATGTGAGTGGTCTTTCCGGGTGGGCGCACCACGCCGGGCGGGCGCGCGGAGGTGAGCAGGACACGTGCCGGGCCCGGTAGTCCGGGTTCCGGCGGGGTCCTGTCAGGTCCGCGCGATGCCCACCTGGAGGAGCAGACTTCGCCCGCCCGGTGGCGGTGGGCCGCGCCGCCCCGCCCGGCCCGGGGCCAGGGTGTGGCCCGCCAGGAACAGGGACGCGAGGACCGCGACAACGACCAGCAGACCGGGTGCCGCCGGCGGGGTCGTGTCGCGCGCGGGCGTCGAGACGCACGTCGTGCCGTCCATCGCCGCCGAGCCTGACGCCTGCTGCGGGCCGGGATGGGACATCACGGGCGCCGTCGCGGACTGCATCGCGTGCGAGTCTTCGCTGTCGTGCATCCCGGCGGACGCGGACATCGCACCGTGGCAGCCCTCGGCCGCGGTGGCCGGAGCGCCGTGCATGAGGAACAGGCCGAACAGGACCGCGCACAGGGCCAGCAGCCGGGTGATGCCCCGCCTGCGCGCCTGTCCACTGCCTGCCACCCTGATTCCTTTCCTCACGCCACCGAACATGGCGGATGTGTCGCCACCTCGGCTCGACCATACCCCAGCCCGGTACCCGGTGACTGGTGCATCAAGCCGCTGGGGCCACCACCGAATCCCTTGCGGGCATCATCCCGCGTGGTGGGCGAGGGAGGCATGCGGATCGCCGCCACCGTGGGCGTGGTCGGCATGCACCGTGGCGGCGGTCAGCCGCGGCATGGCGTGGATCAGGGCATGCTCGGCTGCGACGGTCAGGGCGTGGGCCCGGACCACGGTGAGGTCGGGGTCGACGACGTCGGCCTCTGCATGCGGGGCGTGGCCGATCCACCGCATCCTGACCTGCCCGACGCCACGAACGCCGTCCACCGCGCGCAGCGCTTCTTCGGAGGTGTCCACCAGGGCGGGGTCGACGGAGTCCATCAGCCGGCGGTAGACCGCGCGCAGCACCATCCGGATCGCGGCGGTGATGAGCAGACGATCGGTTCGGCGGCCCGCCAGCCCAGTGCGCGCCGCCCGCGCCGGACGGCCAGGGATGTGAAGCCGTCGGTGCGGGCGTGCGGACCGTCGGCGACGAGGGCTGCGGAACCGATCTTGCGGCCGGCGCGGATGCGCCGGCGAACCCCCGGCGGTCAGCCTTCGCGTTCGTGCCGGACGCGGCGTGAAGGGATGAAGGTGTAGAGGTCGAGGACATCCGGCGGCTCGGCGAGGCCGGGGCCGCCGTCCTTGACCCAGCGGGTGATGTCGGCGGCGGCGCCGGAATCGTTGACCTGGCCGAGCCAGACGGGCCGCCCGCCCACCCGCCTGCCCTCGGCGGAGGGCTGGATGACGAGGACGTTGGCGCGCTCGCAGGCGTCCAGGCAGTCGGTCCGGCGCACCATCGCCACCCCGCCCAGCATGGTGCGCAGATCGGCGAGCTGGGCTTCGTGGTCCAGGCGCGGGACCTTCGCCGTCGTGCCGCAGCAGCAGCCGCGGCAGACGGTGACCGTGGCCGGGCCGCCCCCGCAGCGTGGGCGGCCTTCTTGCTGCGGCGGCTCACTGCTGGGTCCAGGCGGGTGCGGCGGCTCGGTTCCAGGCGGCGTCGCGCAGCAGCCGCAGTCCGTTGAGGCCGACGATCACGGTGGATCCTTCGTGACTCAGCACACCAAGCGGGAGCGGCAGGTGCCCGGCGAGGTCCCAGATGACCAGGCCGGAGATGAACACCGCAGCGATCACCAGGTTCTGCACCACCAGGCGCCGGGCCGCGCGGGACAGGCTCACCACGGTGGGCACGGTGGCGAGTTCGTCGCGGCCAATGACCGCGTCGGCCGTCTCCAGGGCGAGGTCGGATCCGGCCCACCCCATGGCGATGCCGGTATGGGCGGCAGCCAGCGCGGGGGCTGCGGCACCCTGAACGCCGACACCTGGCGCGACGCCGAATGGACCGTTCGCGCCCTCGGACGCCCCTGAGCCGCAGCCTTGTCGCCCGGCCCGTAACCCCTCCACAATCGGCGCACGCGGCCGGGGACACGCCAGAGCCACCCACAGCGCCCTGGCGATCATGGAAGCAATGGCACACTGATGGGCTCAACTTGCCCATCGCGCCCTGGAGATCGCTGACGAATGCCACCCCCGCCGACGCCCAGGGAGGTGAAACATCCGGGGAACGTACCGGCGGCTGCCTGAGCGGCCGCATTCGCTTTACCACCCGAGGGTCGGCCGTCTTCCCCCACACCTGTGTCTGCCGCCACTATCAAATGCTCGGCGGCACACCAGTGAAGTGGTGGGTGGGATTCGAAACGGTCACCTGGACCGGGTGAGGGCGGCGAGCCAACCTGGTACGAGACCTTCGAAGGCGAGGCGAAGCGCGGCTTCTGCCCGAACTGCGGCAGCCGCCTCGCAGCGATCGACAGCGACGATCCCCGCAAGGATCCGCTTCCGCCAACACTAATACCGACTCCACTTCGCAGATAAAAAGCATACAACCACATGAATAGCCAGAAATCCTGACCGCAGACCTCAAGAATGTCACTTGGAGTGACCATTTCGGCTCGTTGAATGACGAATGTCGAGAGGCCGAGAGGATTCACATGGCTGTTGGGCCGCGATATGCCTCCATTCGGTACGTGTCGGCGAGTGCGGCAGCGCGGGCCCGCCGGAGACCTCGTGTCCCAGCGCGCCCGGGCGCTCTTGGGCGAGCAGGTGCTGCTGATTTCCGTCCCAGGCCAGGGGCAAGTAGTGCCTTTGCCCGGAGGTGGAGGCAGGTCACCATACTCGCAGCCCCGACCGATCTTGCGGGTGAACGCCGACTGTTCTGCTCGGGCGACCGATGTTTCAGTAGGTCCGAGAGTCGACGCGGACTGCTCGCGCCCGACTGCTGGAGGCACCGCCCCGGCTCGGCCCAAGGAGGCGGGTCGGAGGTAGAGAGCATCGCCTGAATCGACGCTCGGCCGGCAAAGACGGTGCCAGCGAGCTACAACATCCCGTCCCTGTCCAGGAGTTCGGTGAGACGATCGCCGCCCTGGTCATTGGTGAAGCGTATCGATCTGACGTGGCCGTGGGGTTCGCGGATCGGGCTGGAACGGAGGCAGGCATGGCCTCCGAGTGATCATGAGGTGTCGAGTCCCTGATCACCATGTCGGTGGCCAGTGGGAATCCTCCACCCGCGGCCACCGATGAGGAGTCGGGTGGCCGCGTGTTTCGCTACCGTCGGTGACGGTCTCCGGTAGCTCAGGCGCGTGCACCCGTACTCGGCTGCGCTGAGGTCGTGCGGGCCCGGTTCTCACGGATCTCGTCGTGGTGGGCAGCGGCCCAGCCGACCAGGGACGTGGCGATCTCGTGGAGGCCGCGGCCGAGCGGGGTCAGGGTGTACTCGACGCGCGGGGGCACTTCGGCGTAGGCGGCGCGGGAGATCAGGCCGTCCTGCTGGAGTTGGCGCAGGGTGAGGGTGAGCATGCGCTGGGAGATCCCGGGGACTTGGCGCTGCAGGTCGGTGTATCGCAACGGGCCCGGCTCCAGGACGGCGATCAGCAGCAGGCTCCATTTGTCGCCGACGCGGTCCAGGACCTCGCGGATGAAGGCCATGTGCTCGGCGGGGATCGCCGCGCACGGCCCGATCGCCGCCGCTCCGACCGCCTTCGCTTCACCGGTCGTCGCCACTTCGCTTGCCCGTTCCATCACGCACATTCCTCTCCGGCACGCACACGGATGTGCCTTTTGTATCGCCTTCCATACTGGTCCACCATGGCGTTACGAACAAGTCGTAAGAATTGGAGGTGCGCGATGAAGGTGGACATCTGGTCCGAGGTGACGTGCCCCTGGTGCGGGCTGGGCCATCACCGCCTGGAGCAGGCCGTGGAGCGGTTCGAGCACGCCGGCGAGGTGGAGGTGGTCCACCACTCGTTCCCGCTCAGCAGCAGCTTCCCCAAGGACCGGACCTTCTCCGTCCGCGAGGCTCTGCTGCGACGGCACGGTGTCGGCGGCAGTCAGGCCGAGGCGTCGACCCGGCGGATCGAGGCACTGGCCGCAGCCGAGGGTCTGAGCCCCTACCGGGTGCTGGACAACCAGGTCGGCAACACCGACCTGGCCCACGAGTTCCTCGCCCACGCCTCCGCCCAGGGCAAGAACCGCGCAGCGTGGGACGCGATCTTCGACACCTACTTCGGCAGGGCCGAGCCCGTCTTCTCCCAGGACGACCTGCTGGCGCTGTCCGACACCCTGGGCCTGGACCGCGAGCAGACCCGACAGGCCCTCGCCCAGCGCCGCTACCGCGAACAGGTCCGCGACGACGCGGCCCACGCTCAGCGCCTCGGCGCGACCGGCGCCCCGTTCATCGTCGTCGACGGCCGCTACGGCGTCCCCGGTGCCCAGGGCAGCGACACCCTGCTGGACCTGCTCCGCACCGCTTGGGACGACACCCACCCCCTCACCCCCGTCGCCGGTGGCGGTGACGCCCCGGTCTGCGGCCCGGACGGCTGCGCCGTCCCCGTACACGGCTGATCTCCCCATAGCCCCCGTGATCCGGAGACGAGGAGTCCGATGAACGTCCTGCTGTGGGTACTGCAGGGACTGCTGGCCGCGGTGTTCGCGATGGCCGGCGTCATGAAGACGACCCAGCCGATCGACAGGCTCGCCGGCACTCTTCCCTACGCCAAGGACCTCGCCCCGGGCACGGTCCGGCTGATCGGCGCGGTCGAACTGGCCGCCACGCTCGGCCTCGTCCTGCCCGCCGCCACCGGCGTCGCGGTGGTCCTCACCCCGCTCGCCGCCGTCGGCCTCGCGGTGGTGATGGCGCTGGCCGCCACCTTCCACGTCCGCCGCCGGGAGTACAGCGCGATCGGTATGAACGCCGTGCTGCTGGCCCTGGCCGTCGTGGTGGCCTGGGGCCGCTTCGGCCCGTACTCCTTCTGATCCTTCCGATTCCGTCCCCGGCCGGCTCCCGCCGCCCGGCCCTCCGCCCATGAAAGGCGATGACTTCCCATGACCGACCTGCTCGTCCTCGGCGGCAGTGGCCGCACCGGCACCCACGTCCTGGCACAGGCCGCCGAACGCGGCCACCGCGTCCGCGCCCTCGTCCGCGACCCCTCCGCCGTCCACGCCCCGACGGGCATCGAGCTGATCCAGGGCACGCCCGCGAACATCGACGACATCCGCAAGGCCGCCCACGGCACCCGGGCGGTGATCAGCGTGCTGAACAACGCCCGCGCCTCCGACAACCCCTGGGCCAAGCCGGTCAGCCCGCCGATGTTCATGACCGACGCCGCCCGCAACACCCTGACCGTCATGGCCGAACAGGGCATCCGCCGGATCGCCCTGACCTCCTCACAGGGCGCCGGCGACGACTGGGCTCGCCTCAACCCGCTGATGAAGGCATTCATCAACCTGTCGAACATCAAGGTCGGCTTCACCGACCACACCGGCGTCGACCACGTCGTGCGCGCCTCCGACACCGACTGGACCCTCGCCCGCGCCGTCGCCCTCACCGACAAGCCCGCCACCGGCCCCCTGCGCGCCGCCGACCCCGGCACCACCGCCCCCGGACGCTGGATCAACCGGGCCGACCTCGCCCGCTTCCTCCTCGACTCCGTCGACCAGGACACCTGGATCCGCCGCGCCCCGCTGGTGTGGAACGTCCGCGGCTGACCCGCCCCACCTCGAACCCCTGCTGAACAGCCAGAACACCCCAAAAAGCCCGAGGAGACATCCCCATGCCCGACACGTCCAAGGTCATCGCCGTCTTCGGAGCCGGCACCGGGCTCGGCGCCTCCGTCGCCCGCCGCTTCGCCCGCGAAGGCTTCCGCGTCGCCCTCGTCGCCCGCCGCAAGGACCGCCTCGACGCACTCGTCGAACAGTTCATCGGTGAGGGCATCGACGCGGCCGGATTCACCGCCGACCTCTCCAAGCCCGCCGAGGTACCCGCCCTCATCGACGTCATCCGCGGACGGTTCGGCCGGATCGACGTCATCGAGTACGGGCCGATCAGCGGTGAGCAGAGCTTCGCCCCCGCCACCAAGCTGGACGCCGTCACCCTGCAGAAGGACAGCCCTCTTCTCCTGTTCACGCCGGTCGAGGTGGTCCGCGCGGTGCTGCCCGAGTGGGCCGAGCGTGGCGACGGCGCGTTCCTGATGACCACCGGCCACACCGCCGTGGTGCCGCGGCCGTACATGAGCGGCGTGGGCCCGCTGATGTCCGCCGCCCGCAACTGGCTGTACTCCCTCAACGGCGAGCTCGCCGACGTCGGCGCCTACGCCGGCACCCTGTCCATCGCGGCGTTCATCGCCCGCAGCGAGATGGGCGAGATCGCCGCCGCATCACTGCCGGAAGGCGTCGGCCCGCTCGTCGACCCGGACGACCTCGCCGAGCACTACTGGGACCTGTACACCAAGCGCGACCGCATCGAGCAGATCCACCCCGAGCCGACCGCCGGGTAACCCAGCCCAGGCCCCTCGCCACCACGGCCCGGGTCATCCCTCGGCGACGATCACCCTGCGTACAGGCCAGTCCTGCGGTGGGAAGTCCAACTGGCCGTCCGCGGGGACCGCCCGCCAGCGGGGAACCCGCGGCCGTACGCGGGGAAAGGATCTCGGCCGCTGTCATCACAAGGCGGAAGACCGTGCCTGCCCGATCATCATCGCCCATTCCCGCCGGCCTGGGCCGGCTCGCCACCGGCCGCCCTGCCGAGCCCGGGGAACACCCGCAGCTGCTGGACCGCCTCGCGACCGTTCCCGATCCACGTAGGGCCAAGGGGCGCCGCCACCCCCTCGCCTTCGTCCTCGCACTCGCCGCGTGCGCGGTACTGGCCGCCGCGACATCCCTGACTGCGATCGCGGAATGGGCAGCCGACGCCCCGGCCGCCGTGCTCACCGCCCTCGGCGGCCCGAGCCGCGAACCCGCCGGGCCCACCGCCCCGACCGAAGCTACTGTGCGCCGAATCCTGCAGCGCGTGGACGGCGACGCCCTCGACGCGGCGATCGGCGCCTGGCTCGCCGCCCGCGACCCCGACCGCCCGCCGCCCGACCATGACCTGGGCATACGCGCCCGCCGCTCGCTGGCCGTGGACGGCAAGACCGTTCGTGGCGCGCGCCGCGTCGACGGCACCCAGGTCCATCTTCTGGCCGCGATGACCGGGACCGGCCTGGTCGCAGCGCAGCGTGAGGTCGGCGCCAAGACCAACGAGATCACCCTCTTCCGGCCGATGCTCGCCGACCTCGACCTGGCCGACACCGTGGTCACCTTCGACGCCCTGCACTCCCAGACAGCCCATGCCTGCTTCCTGGTGGAGGAGAAGAAGGCCCACTACATCGCCGTGATCAAGGGGGATCAGCCGCTGCTGCACCAACACCTGAAGCAGCTGCCCTGGCGGGAGGTTCCGCTGCTGGACAAGACCCGCGCTACGGAGCACGGCCGTGACGAGATTCGCCGCGTCAAGACCTGCACCGTCACCCGCGGCCTCGACTTCCCCCACGCTGCCCAGGCCGTGCAGATCGTGCGCCGCCGCCGGACGGTCACCACCGGGAAGGTCACCCTGGAACGTGTCTACGCAGTCACCGACCTGACGGCGGAACAGGCGGATGCTCCCGAGTTCGCGCACCGTGTACGCGAACACTGGGGCATCGAGAACAAGATCCACCGCGTGCGCGACACCACCTTCACCGAAGACGCCTCCCGCGTGCGGACCGGGACCGCGCCCCGGGCCATGGCGGCACTGCGCAACCTGGCCATCGGCGCCCTCCGCCTGACCGGCTGCGACAACATCGCCGCCGGCCTGCGCAAACACAGCCGAGACGCCACCCGACCGCTGGCCACCCTCGGCATCACGTGATCAAACCGGACAGAACCCCTGAACGACGCCGTCCTGGTCTCCGAGCTCCGAGAAGGCGTCGCCGGCGGAAAGGCCGGTGGACTCCAGGAGGGCGCCCGACTGGACGGCGTCGGTGGCGACTGCGACGACCTGGGCGGCGAAGTGCCCGTTCACGGAACGGAAAACGCCGGCCCGCACGCCGTCCTCGATCAGCTCCTGGACGCGGCGGGCGGCCGCGTCGGAGTTCTTGCGGCAGATGTGCGCCGTGGGTTCGTAACCGACCATGCCGTCATAGAAGGCGTGGGAGGGGCGGCGCATGGCGGTGCCGACGCCGGCGAGGTACACCTGGATTCGCCGGCGCGGGTCGGGTTCGACCTCCACGGACCTTTCGATCTCCGCCGCGGACTCCTTGAAGAAGGCGCGGGTCGCGGCCACCACCAACTGCTCCTTGGTGGCCGCGAGGCTGTAGAGCGTCGCCTTCGAACACTCCGGGCGCTGGGCGAGCGCGTCCATCGTCACCGAAGCTGTAAGCGACCGAACGAAGGCGAGTTCGGTGCCGTCCGGTGAGTACGGGGGCTGGAGGCCCGAGGTGAGCGGGGTGGGCGTAGCGCCTTGGCGTGGGTCGTAGACCGAGATGGTGCTGCCGTGCACGCGGAGCCGGACCAGGGCCCGGGCCGGGCCGCGCGGCCGACCGGCCCCACCGGGCCCCGGGGCCTCCTGGTGCTCCTTCCGTCCCACCGGTAGCGGCGGGCGGTGTGCTATGGGTCACGTTCGCGCGTGGCGGTGTGTGCCCCCGCTGTGAAGGTCGGGCACTCTCTCTCGACGGCCGTGCGAGGGGGCACGGCCCGGTGACCGACCGGGGGAGAGATGTCGCGATACGCGGGCGGGGAGCAGGAGCGGGCAACGGACGCGGGGAGGCAGCAGCGGGGAACGGATCGCGGGCGGGGCGTGATCGAGGGGGCGTTCGCGCTCCTGGAGGCGTTGCGCAGGTGCGGCGGGGAGGCGGGGCTCACCGAGATCGCGGCGGCCTGCGCCCTGCCCAAGGGGAGCGCGCACCGGCTGCTGGAGCAGTTGTTGCTGGTGGGCGCGGTGGAGCGGCAGGGCAGCCGCTACCGAGTCGGCTCGCAGCTCTACCGCATCGGGCAGGCGTGGGAGCCGCATCCGGGCTTACGGGTGGCGGCCCGTCACCCGCTGCACCGGCTGCGGGCGGCCACCGGGGCGAGCGCCCTGCTGACCGTCCTGCACGACGGCAGGGCCCTGACCGTGGCGTCCGTGCCGGGCGAGGTGGAGCCGCTGGTTCCGGTGCGGAACGGGATGAGCTTCCTGCTGGAGACGGCGGCCGGCCAGGTGCTGAGCGCTCGGGGCCCGGCCGGCTCCGGGGGCCGGCTGCCGGGGGCGGTGCTGGAGCGCGAGGAGGTGATGGACGGGGTGTGCTGCGCGGCGCTGCCGGTGCGGGGGCGCGACGACCGGACCGTCGCCGCGATCACCGTCATGACGTTGTCGGCGCAGGGGCTTCAGCGGGCAGCCCAGGAGGCGGCCCGGGCGGGCGCGGCCGTCACCGCGGCCCTCGTCAGGGCCGGTGCGTCCTCGCCCCGCCTGCCTCCCGTCCTGCACTACTGACGCTTCGTGAGATATGGCGCTCGTGCCGTGAACGGGCTTTTCCCGCGCGCCGGTTCCGCTCAGTGGAACGCGCGTAGAACGGCGGATCGCGGTGCGGCAGTCTGTTCCTCGAGCCGGTCGGGGGACCGGCGAAACCTGAGACTACGGGGGACAACATGACCGTCCGACGACTGACCACCTTCGCCCTCGCGGGCGCGTTGGGCCTCACCTCGCTGGTGGGCGCCGCGGGCGCCGCGCAGGCCGATCCGGTCGACTACGTGCAGATCCAGCTCGTCGACCTGTACTGCGGCGACGAGAGCGAGGGCGACCACGACGAGGCTTACCTCAACATCGCGGCCAACGGCGGCAAGGCCGTGAAGCTCTGGCCCGCCAAAGCGTCGTACCAGACCATGGGCACCGGCTACCGCCGCGCCCTGGACGAGAGCAACGGCAACGCCCTGCTGGTCCTCGGCAGGACCGAGTCCCGCACGCTCTCGCTGTGGGACTACGACAGCACCAGCAGCGACGACCGGCTCGGCTCGGTGACCGTAACGGGCAACGAGGCCGGTGCAGAGACGCAGTACCGGGTGCTGGAAGGCTCCGGCGGCGTCTACACCATTGCCTACCGGGTCGTCGACATCTGATCCGCCGGTCCGGCCGGGCCGGCGACCGGTCCGGCCGGGGCCGCAGGCAGGAACACGGACGCAGCCCCCCGGCGGGGGGACCGCACCGCCGGACGCACGGGGGACCACGGCAAACCCCCGCGGAGGGAACGCACCGCGCGCCGCCGGGCGCCGCTGGCCGGAAGCCGGTGGCGCCCGGGCGGACCGGATCATCGATCACCTCGCGCCGATGCTCGCCCTCCATCCCTCGCAAGTGGTTCGCGAAGGACACCGCTGGGTGAGCAGGCCGCGTATCCGGTTGCTGGTGCGGGTGGCGGCCCCGGCGGGGAGGTCCTGGTCGAAGCCGGTCAGCACGGTCAGCTCGGCGGTCAGCACGGTCAGCACGGTCAGCTCGGCGGTCAGCACGGTCAGCACGGTCAGCACGGTCAGCTCGGCGGTCAGCACGGTCAGCACGGTCAGCACGGTCAGCACGGTCAGCTCGGCGGTGATCTCGTCGGTCAAGGGCTGGAAGGACGGGCTGATCGAGCGCTGGGAGGCCGCGCGCCAGGACGGCGCACCGCCGCGCCCCTGCCCAGCCCGGCCCGGCCCCGACCGACTTCGCGCAGGCCACGCTCGACTTCGGCTGACCAGATGACAGCGGGGCCGGACAGGATCACCCTGTCCGGCCGCTGCTCGGTTCCGGCTGCTCATCGGCTGAGGCGGATGCGTGACCCCCGCGCTTACTCGAGGTCGTCCAGGAAGGCGTCCTCCAGTTCCCGAGCGCGCCCTCCCGGGGGCGGGCCACGCAGGCGGCCGGTACCCCCGAGACCTGGCCGGCACCACCACACTCGTCAGCGCCATCACCGACGAGCAGATGTGCCCGTGCTCCACCGTCGCTGTGCTGAGACTTCTCACTCGCGTGCGCACCGCAGTCCAGGCCGCCTACGCCGAACACACCGGAACAGCGCCGGCCAAGGACGACCTCCTGGATCTGCGCGCGCTGGGCCAAAGGTCCCGCACGCCGGCGGGCATCAGAACCCCCAAGTCCGTCGACCTGCGCACGATTCGGCAGAGGTGGCTCCGCGATCTGCTGCGGACCTGGACGATTCAGCAGCGCCCCGCAGCGGACGAGTTCGGCCGCACGCTGCGCGGGAGGCGAAGCGGCCGGTGCGCACCAGCTGCGGTACGAAGTTCACCGACGAACGCTGACTGTCGACCCGGCAGTCCTCCTGGCGGAGCGAGACCGGTGGCCTGAGCGGGCCGTGAGAGACGGAGCACTTCGCCCGGATCAATGCCGAACGTGTCGCGTGGCGGGAGGCGGAGGAAGCCGCGGCGCGGGAGGCGGCCGAAGCGGAGGCTAAGAAGAGCCGCAGCCTGTTCCGCCGCCGGTAGCCGCGGGCAACCCCAAGGGAACCCTGGGCAAGCCCCCGGGAGCCGTGGGCAAGCCACTCTCGGCCGGGTGTTCAGCAACCGGGCGCTGCGGGTCCTCCCCGACACCGGCGAGGCACTGGCGACCGTCTGCGCATCCGGAGCGCAGGACCGCTGGCCCACCCTGTACGCGAAGTCTCACTGGAACGGCTGTGCTGTGGCGTTGTAGCCCTTCCAATACTCCGAACCGGTCCGGGATCCGGTCGAGGTCTGTGAAGTCATTGGGTGCCACGACTTCGAAGCAGCCTACTGCACCCCTTCTCGTTCGTCGGGGAAGGATTTCCGCCACGTCCACCACCGGTGCCAGAGCTGCTCACGGCAGCGTGGCCGCCTTGCGCAGCAGTACCGATTGTTCGCGGGTGTTGCGGCACAGGCGGGCGGCGAGTTCGAATTCGGCCTTGGCCTCGCCGGTCCGGCCGAGCCGGCGTAGTAGTTCGCCGCGCACGCTCGGGAGCAGGTGCGATCCCGACAGGCGGTCGGTGGCGACCAGGTCGTCGACGATGGCGAGCGCTTGCTGCGGTTTTACAGTCCCCGGGGCGACGGATGAGGTCAGGCTTCGCCCGGGGGAGTGGTAGAACCGTCTGCGCGGTCCGGCCACGAGGTGCCCAGATCGCGGCGCATGGCCACCTGTGCTTTCTCGGCCGCCGCGAGGTAGGCATGAAGATGCCTACCGAACTCCGGGTTCCCCCTGGATGAGCCCCCTACGACCAGGTCGCGGAGGTCACGGACCCTCCAAAATGCCTGATTGACCGGTTCCATGACCTCCCACGGAGCGATCAGGGCGAGCTCGTAGCGCAGTGGATACAAGTTGCGGGACACAAATACGTCGTGAGCTGCGGTCCGCTTCTCCTCTGTCGGACGTCCGTCGCGGGCAAGCTCATCCAGCCGCTGGTACACGTCCGACAGCGCTGCCATGAATGCTGCATATGCCTGTCGGCGCGTGTCCTGGTTGAGGGCTGCACGGTCACGACGCCAGCGAAGCCGATCAGCAAGAAGCGTGGATCCGACGCCGATCCCAGCGCCGATCAAGGTGTTCACAGGGGCCAACCAGTCCATGAGTCGGACCCTATGGGGAGGCCGCTCGGTGGTGAAGGCCGCCAACTGAAGCGCTCATCCGCCAAGTAGAGCGCTCAGTCACAAATGCTGGGGACCAGGCGTTTCGCATGAGCAGGCCTACAGCTTGATGTCGAGCTGTTCCACGTCGGTGAACTCCACGCCCAGCCCGTGGGCGCGGGAGTTGTTGGCCCGGAAGTACATCCGGGCGAGACCGTCGGCCGCGATCTGCCGGAGCTGGTCCTCGTTGGCGCCCTGCTCCCGTGCGCTGAACAGTTGGTCGGCGTACTCGGGCGGCAGAGCTTGGGTGATGTCGCGGATCCGGGCGTCGTCGGTCGTGCCGCCGGCGGATTTGAAGCCGAAGCGGGCGCGGGTGGCAAGCGCGGACGACCCCGCCGCCGCCCTTACGTGCTCTACGCCGACCGCGGCTACTACCACGACATCTACCGACGCCAGATTCGCGAGCTGGGTATTCGCCCGCTCATCGCCCGCCGTGGCACCGACTCGGTTCCCTCAACCCCGTGGTCGTCACACCGGCAGCATGCGCGGCGCGCGGCTCGGACATTGCCCGCGAGTACATTGCCTCCGTCACCCTGGCCCAAGGACAGTTCTGCACCAAGCCCGGTCTGCTCTTCCTCCCCGCCGGTCACGGCCGGGAGGAAGAGCTGCGGCGAGCAATCGCGGCCGCCCCCGCAGCGCCCCTTCTCGGTTCCTGGATCAGCAACGCCTACCACACCACCCTCAAGGAACTCGCCGGCCACCCCGCCATGCGCACCCTGCACCTTGCCGACGAGCCGGACGACCCCAGGGCCTCCTCACCGGCGCTCCTCACCGCCACGGCCGAGAACCTGCGCACATCTCTCGAACTGCTTCGGGAATGCTTTGGTCCCGCGTCTCTCGTCGTCACGTACACGACCACCGAAGACTTGCTGGAAGCCCTGGACACGTTGCCGGTGGCCTCACGGCAACCATTCAAGGCCAGGAACAGGACGAGGCAGATCTCCTTCACAGCCTTATGGCCCGGCTGCGGGCTGGACGCCTAATCTGGAACGGCTGGCCCACCGGTGTCGCGGTGACGGCCGCCATGCACCACGGCGGGCCGTGGCCAGCGACGACATCCCCCCTGCACACAAGCGTCGGAAGCAGAGCCATCGCCCGATGGATGCGGCCCGTGGCCTACCAGAACATGCCGGATGCCCTTCTCTCCGACTCCCTCCGACGCATCGCCCCCTGACGCGTGCATCAGGAGGTGGACAGCTCACGCCAAAAGCAGGGCTGAGATCGAGGGGCGGCTTCGACACGTCTGTGCGCTGCGAACCACCGACGCGCACCGAGGTGATCAGGACGCCCTCTTCACGTGGACGAGGTCCACCCCGCGGCCTTGTCTCTCCGCTACCGTGTCTTGAGTGAAAGTGCGGGCACGTCCCGAACTCAGCACGACCCCCGGAAGTTCAGGTGACTGAGGTGCAGCAGCCCAGCGAGCCGACGTGCGAGCTCCTCGTCGCCCAGTACGGCGCACCCATTCTCTCCCAGGCCGCCCGCCCCTTCGACCTGCCCGCCAAGCGCGAGGCCGCCGAGCTGGCGGCGGAGATGCTGTTCTCCTCGATCCAGCGCATCGGGCAGGTTCACTCCTTCGCCAAGGGCATAGGGCTCGCCGCCCCGCAGATCGGAATTGGGTGGGCCGCGGCCGCCGTCCAGCCGCCCGGCCACGACAGCCTCACGATCGTGCTCCTCAACCCCCGCGTCACCGCATCCTCCCAGGACACCGATGAACAGTACGAGGGATGCCTGTCCTTCTTCGACGTCCGCGGCTTGGTCCCCCGCCCGCTGACGATCACGGTGGAGACCACCGCGCTCGACGGCACCACGGTGACCACGATGTACGAACGCGGCCTCGCCCGGCTCGTGGCACACGAGATCGACCACCTCGACGGGCTGCTCTACACCGCCCGTATGCGGCCCGGCGTCGACCCGATCCCCGTCGAGGAATACCGGCAATCCGGCCGCAGCTGGGCCTGCGGCTCCTGACCGGTCCCCCTTGATCTTTGGAGGAACGCCCGTGATCTACGCCTTCCCGCATCGCATGAAGGGCTGCCCGGCCCTCGGGGCTGTTACCGGACTGCCGGGCCCATTCGGTGTATCCCGGCCCGATGAGGCGGGGATGGACGGGTCGCCGCAGGACGCGTACGCCACCGGCGTTCCCGCCGCGTGTGAGGGGCGCGGGCGGTGAGCGGGATCTGGCGCCAGGTCCTGGCCGCGTACACCACCGACCAGCACGACGCACAGGATCGCGAGCAGCTGCTCGCCCTGGGCGCCGCGGAACTCGCACATGCCCGCAGCAGCGAGGGCAGGCCCGCCAGTGCCGAAGACGTCCAGCACATCGCGCTGCACGAGTTCGGTCTCCTGATCGGCATCATCCAGGCCCGTACCGCGCTGCACGAACGTCGCGTCCTCCACCAGTGACCGCCGCCGGATTCGGGCGTTAGATCTGTGTGACCACGACGACGCCGCGGCCCGTCCCGAGCAACCACCGCGCCGCGCCCACCGCCCTGCCGGATGAGCCGATCTTCTCGGCGTTTTTCGCGCACTGGGTAGAGGGGCGTGTCGTGCCCGGCCAGGTCGACCGGGGCTGGGCCATGGTGGCAGACAGCTGCCCGTGGCCCCGGCGATGAAGACCAGCGTGGTGCAGTGGTCGACCCCCCCCGCACCCGCTGTACCGGCCGGCAGCCTCGGAGCCTGCTTGGCCACCGGGGCTGCCGGACCGGCCGGTCTGGTTGGGCCCCCTTCCGGCCCGGCAGTCTCTATCCCTTGTGAAATCGCCGGAACCGTCCACACCGTGGTGTCGTTGACCGTGCGTGGGTGGGTACACCTGTGCGCTCCCCGACGATGAACGGGTGGACCGACGGCCCAGCTCGTGACGGTAGCCGGGCCGGCGGCTCAGCGCCGCATCGTCGGGGCCGTGCCCAGGAGGAACGGAACGGTGTTGCTTTCAGCGGTTTGACAGGGCATCCGGTCCGGCATCAGCCCGTCTTTGCCGACCTGTCCGGCTCCCCAGGGGAAACCGACCGGCGCCAGGGCAGGATGTACGCGCGGACGCAGACCTGGCAGTCATGAGAGTGAGAGCCGCGGCCGTCCCGTAGTTGTCGCCGGGCAGGGCCGGATGCTCTTGCCCCTCGACGTCCGCTACCAGCTCCGGTGTCTCCGGCCGTGGGGACCAACCGAGCAGCCCGCAACGCTAAGCACTTGATCTTGGTAATCCGTGTCCCTGCGGGCCGGGGGCACTGCTTCGACGAGGCCACACGGGACCGCGCTGCACCGCTGGTAGCACCAAGCCCGGGCGGTGAAGGGCTGGCTCGACAATTCGACATCTGGATGAATCGTGCTAGCTAGTGACACAATGCACCATTTGCAGCCGCTTCCAATTCCCTGCCGGGCCACCTGATCCCGGACGCCACATAGCGTTCACGGCTGCATACCGGGCGGGCGGCCAAGGCGCAGCATGGGGTATTCGTCGCCGTAGAACACGAGGGTCAGCAGTGGACCATGAAAGCTGACGCGCTCACCGCCCGGCCTGGCCACGCCGTCGACGACACGGTGAACGATGCGTTGCTGGCCGCCATCGTCCGGCTGGTTCCGCAGCGGGAAACCGGACCGGACGCCTACGCGGGGCCGGTGTACTTCAAGCTCCACGGGGTGCCGAGCGAAGAGCGGGCCCGCGAGCTTGCCGCCGCTTTCCATGCCGCCCTGTACGGAGACCTGGAGCCGCTGAACTGTGCCGTGCACGAGTGAAACGGACGGCGGTGGCGGTCACCTCGACCTGCCGCAGAGCGACAGCGTGCCTGCAGTGGTGCAGACGGCTCCCGAACCGGCCGTCACTGTAGTCAGGATGTGTTCAGGTTCCGCCTGGCAGGGTCGGACGCATGACTGAGACCTCTGAGACGTCCGGGGAGTACCTGCACGCCAAAGCCCGGGGCCGCTTGCGGTGGAACAAGGTTCCGGAAGTCACCGCGTACTTCTGGATCATCAAGGTGCTGTGCACAACGGTCGGCGAGACTGCGGCGGACCTCCTCAATGAGAGGCTGGGCCTAGGCTTGCCCGGCGTGTCTGTGCTGATGAGTGTTCTACTCGCGGCGGTCCTGGTCGTCCAGTTCCGCACGGATGCCTACCGGCCCGGTGTCTACTGGTTGGCTGTGGCCTTGATCAGTGTGGTCGGCACACTGATCAGTGACAACCTCACCGACAATTTGGGCGTGCCGTTGGTGACCAGTACGGCCGTGTTTACTGTCGTCCTCGCTGTCGTCTTCGCCATCTGGTATGGCCGAGAGGGAACCCTTTCCATTCACAGCGTCGACACGCTTTCCCGCGAGACCTACTACTGGCTCGCCGTACTGTTCACCTTCGCCCTCGGTACAGCGGCGGGAGACCTCGTCGCGGAGCAATTGGCCCTCGGGTACTGGGTCTCCGCGGTCTTGTTCACTCTGGCCATTGCCATCGTTGCGGTCGGACACCTCGCGCTCGGCCTCGACGCTGTGCTGAGCTTCTGGATTGCGTACATCCTGACTCGTCCGCTTGGCGCCTCGATTGGTGACTACCTGTCCCAGCCTGCCGGCGACGGCGGCCTGGGGCTGGGCACGGTGGTAACCAGTGCGCTGTTCCTGGCCTGCATTCTTGGCCTGGTCATCTATCTCTCGGTGACACGCCGGGATGTCGCCGAAACCGAGCCAATGACCCCGCAGCGAGGCTGACGACGAAATTTCCGAGGGTGGCCTCTCGTCGTGTTCGCCTCGCCGCTTGGAGCAAGAAGTCGTGGGAGCAGACCAGGGCGACTCAATGCATCTGCCCTCAGGGCGGCCGGCGCGCTGGTTGGAGGGCTGGGGCACAAACTACGCAGGTACGCCGGATTAGTCGTCGAGAACGCATTACGCCCCATGCCTGCGTGTATTTCTGATCGCCCGCCGCAAGCAACACCACCGCTGCGGCTGCACGCTCGTGGAGGTCTGGCGCCGCCTGGCCGGTGAGTCGGAGCGCCTCTGTCCAGACCGCCGGGTGTGCCATCAGGTGAAGACGTCCGCCACGGGCGTGCCTGTCGGGAACCGGGCGCAGAGTAGGTCCTGGGGATACTGGCGGCTGGTGTGGATCGTCAAACGGCTGGCAGGTAGTACCGGACCTCATCCCGGTGTACCCCTGGCTCATCCAGGCCCTGCGAAATGGGCGTGACGCATAGTCACCGCAGTGGGCGCGCCCCGGATCCCTGAATGAGTCCCGGGGATCGCCTGCGGACATGAGACAAGGGCGTCCAACGTCGATGTGTGCCTCGTGGTCATTTCGGCGCTGCCCGGATACACCTCTGCGCGGCACTGGCTTCGCCGCGGCGGGCGGGACTTCGGCCACCTGTTTCCCTACGTGCCCCAGCAGTCCGGCTACAACAAGCGGCTGCGCGCCGCGCTCTCACTGCTCACCCGTATGATCCGGAGAGCTCGGCCAAGCGCTTGCACCTGGCAGGCTGGGCGTAGTGCGGCTACTGCGCATCACACTCGCGATACTTCTGGGCGTTGCGTCTGGACCCGGTGTGCACACTCGGCGGACTGCCGGTCCTGTTCGCGCTCACCGGCGTGAAGGCGGACGAGCGCGAGACACTGCGTGACATGCTCGATACCGCACCAGACGTCCTCGCCGTTCACCCGGGCAGACGATCATCAGGGACAAGGACTCCGGCTGCGAGTTCGAGCACAGCCTTGCCGAGCGTCACCTGAAGTTGCTGCGGCCAGCCTGCAAGGGGGAAGCCGAGCGGGCGGGGGCGCCCCTGTTCACGCCGCTGCGGCAGGTCGTCGAGTCGATCAAACCTTCAGGGGGCAGCTCGACCTGGAACGACACGGCGGCAAGAGCGCTGCAGGGGTGTCAGCCCGGGGCTTGTGCCGGATCCTCGCACTCTCGAAGCGGCGATCTGGCACAACGGCCAAACTGGACAGCCCATCAAGCAATCGCTCATGGCCTACGATCACTGACCGCAACAACACCCCGTGGACTCATTCATCTAGTGAGTAGACCCGGGACGGCGAGATTGGGGGCAGGGTGGTGCGAAATGCTGCGTGGATCGGTTCACGCCCCGGGAGGCAGACGCGGCGTGTATGTGATCCGCTTCAAGTGGTAGTACTGCGCGGTGCAGGTGCCCGGCCATAGTGTGCGGCCGTGGCTTCCGAACGGGTCGCGCATCTGCCCTACCGACGCTGGGGCGTAGGGCAGGACCTGTGCGCCCTTAGCCGCCTCATCGCGCAGCCACCGGTCTTGGCGGTCCCAGTGCCGGGACCGGACCTCCATGTCCTGAGCGAGGCCGGCCAGCGGGGCGGCCAGCCCTACGCAGACCGCAGCGCACAGCACCGCCGCCGCTCCCGTTGCGGTGGCGGTGCCCCGTCCATGGGTTTGCAGGGCGGTGCCGAGCAGGGTGCCGAGTCCGACAAGCAGCAGGACGAAGACGAAGAGGTAATCGTTCCAGGTGCGGTCCCATAAGTCATCATGCTGTTGCCGAAGGCGGGCAGTGTGACGAGGGTGCAGAGGTATCCGGACAGCAGGAGGGCCGCCAGGCTCGCCAGGGCCGGCAGGAGCAGTCGGCTGCGCAGCGGCCTATCTTTCACCAGATCGTTCTTTCGCAGCAGCAAGCCCAGCAGAACGCCGACGGTCAGAGGGCCGAGGTAGGTCCAGGTCGTCAGTACCGTTCCCAGGATGTCGCCGAATGTGCGCAGAGCGTCTGCCAGTGCGCTGGTGTCGACGATGGACGTGGCGCCGGTGTCGAACCGGTCGCGACGGATCCTCGCCCCTGGCGACGTATAGAGGATGACGACGCCCGCCACCACAGCGGTCAGCGCGACGCCGCACCAGAGGCGGGTCTGGGTGCGGGCGGTGCCCGGCTGTGACCGGAGACTGAGCAGCAGGACGGTGCAAAGTGAAACTGCTGCGACGATCGCGGTCCCCTCCGAGAGGGTCCCGATGAAGAGCCCGGTCATGGCGGCGACGCACAGGGCGAGAATTCGTCCCCGGTGCGACCTGGCCCGGAGCAGCGGGATCACCGCTCCCGCTGCCAGTGCCGGGGCGACCGTGTGTGATACGGAGGAAGCGGGCCAGTAGAAGGTTTTGTACGTGTTGGGGGTGGCGAAGAAGAACGCCACCACGGTCATCGCCGCGACGAGCAGGGGCAAACCGCGCGGCGCCGTCCGCCCGGCAGCATGCAGGGCAGCGGCGATCACAGCCCACACCAGGCCCAGAACCAGCAGTCCGCTGACCGTGGCGTACCACTGGTGGCCCGTCACGCCCCATGCGCCGTAGAGCGCAACCAGCAGCGCGTTGCCGATGCGTCCGTTGTCGTGCAGGTAGAACTTCCCGATCATTCCGGAGACGCCTTCGTCCCGCAGCATGGGCAGGAAGCACCAGTCGTCGCCGCCCGGCCGCACCAAACGGCCGATCCAGAACGACGCGCCCAGGAGAGCCAGCGGCAACACAGTGAGGGGAGCCGCCCACAGCGGTGCGCGGGGCCGAGGGACCCCTTCGCCCTCCCGCCGCGGGGGCGTGGCTGCCGCGGTCGGCGGGGAGTCCGCACTTCCTGATGCTTCGGTGGTCATGGCTGTGCCGGCGCCTCTCGTGTGATGCCGCTGCGTAGGTGTTTGCGAGTCATTCGCCAGGGCGGCCGGTCTGGCTGCCGAGTAGTGATTCCGTCCGCCGGGGCGCGGCGGCACCGGAGGTGATCGCCCACCGGGCGATCAGGAAAGAGAAAGGGGTTGCGAGAACTCCGGCGATCAGGGCGGCGATGTTCTTTCCCATGGCCAAATGACTCACTCCGACATAGAGCAGCGCCCCGGACAGGGCGAGATTGACGAGACTCGACAGCGGAAAGCGGACGAACGCCCGCCATGTGGGACTGGTTCGGCAGGTGATGTAGGAGTTGAGCAGGAAGGAGCCGATGATGCTGACGCAGTAGCCAATGACATGGGCGGTCAGATACGCAATCCATGGGTTAAGAGCGGCGTACACGGCCAAATAGACTAAGGTATTGACGACCCCGATCACGGCGAATGTCAAAAATTGACGCACGGTTCCGGGCTGAGCCGAACCATAGGCTCTAGCGCCGCTGCCTCGCATCCGTGACGGCCGCTCGGTTACAGCAGAAGCCGGGCTCTCACTTGTTTCCCTGATGAGATAGTGCGGGCGGTTCTTCGTCTCGCAGTAGATTCGGCCGACATATTCCCCGACAATGCCGAGAGTGACCAGCTGGATCCCGCCGAGTGCCACGACGGCGGTGAGCAGCGAGGTGTAACCGGGCACCCCCACCCCGTTGCGCGCCACCTCCACGATGATCCACACGGCGTAGCCCATGGCCGCCAGGGCCATGAGCAGACCGGCGTAGATGGCCAGCCGTAGCGGACGGTTGTTGAAAGAGATCAGTCCGTCGATGCCGTAGTTGAGCAGCCTCCTGCCACCCCACTTCGAACGTCCGGCCACCCGTGCGGCGTTCTGGTAGGTGAAGCTGGTGGTGTCGAAGCCGATCCAGGAGAAGATTCCTTTGGAGAACCGGTTGGACTCGGGGAGCGCCAGCACGCTGTCCACCGCGCGACGGGACAGGAGCCGGAAGTCTCCCTCGCCATCGACCACCGACACCTCCATGAAGTGCCCCATGGCGCGGTAGTAAGAGCGGCTGGCAAACGAACGCAGGGCGCCCTCGCCCTCTCGGTCGCGCCGAGCGATCACCTGATCGTATCCGTGCTGGCTCAATTCCAGCATGCGTGGCAGAAGTTCGGGAGGATGCTGGAGGTCGGCGTCCATCAGTACCACGCAGTCCCCGCGAGACATGCGAAGTCCGGCAAGCATCGCGGCCTCCTTCCCGAAATTGCGACTGAAGGTGATATACCGGACTCTCTCGTCGGCGGCGGCCAGGTGGATCAGCTGGGCGCGCGTGAGGTCATCGCTGCCGTCATCGACGTAACAAACCTCGAAACTCTCCCCTGTCGGTTCCAGGGATTCAACCAGTGCACGGTGAAAGGTCTTCACTACCTCTTCCTCGTTATAACAAGGAACAATAACCGACACCTGGCAGTTTTTCATTTATATTCCAATCGGGTGAGGAAGGGACCGTATCGAATTTTATGCCCAGGCCGTGCGGATGCAATTGAGGCAGCAGGGCTATCAACGAGAATCTTCGGCTCGAGGCAGTCGAACCTCTTGGTGCCGCGGACCAGCCCGGCACGGCATCGAGTAGCGGCGGCCGGCACATCGACGTGTGCCCGCCACAGGCGCCTCTGAGCAGGCAACCGCGAAGAGCCGCGGACATCCCGCCGACCGCCGCCGGCCACGCCCGTTCGGAACCGCGACCGGCTACCGGACTTGCGGGGCCGGGTTCACGCGCTCCAGGTGGTAGTAGCGGGCCACGCACGCACTCGGCCAACTTCGCTTCCCATGGCCGAACGGCTCCGTCATCTTGGCGATAGGCGTCGGCGCGTACGGCAGGACCACCGCACCCTGCGCCACCCGGGCCCGCAGCCAGGCGTCCTGACGCTCCCAGGCGTTCGCCCGCACCCGCATCTGATTGCCCAAGTGGACGAGCGGGGGAGCGAGCCCAGTGCACGCTGCCGCACACGCGGCCGCGGCAACCCACTGCAGCACCCTGGCGTGCAGTCTGTACAGGCGGACTTCCTGAAGCGCCAGCCCCAGGAAGGTGCCGAGAGCGGTGACCAGGACGATGTACAGGAAGAGAAAGTCGTTCCACAGCCGGGTGGAGCCCACCACTCCGGCGTGGAAGACGGGGTACGCGACCAGCGTGGCCAGATACCCGGCGATAAGAAACGTGACGGCTGCCGCGCACGCCAACAGCACCGGCCGGCGAGGCGGGCCCGGCACCGCGCCATCAGGGCGCCGCATCACGAGGCCGAGCAGAACGCCGGCCGCGACCGCCCCCAGGTAGTGCCACGAGGAGAACGTGTCGATCACGATGTGCGCGAAGCCACGCGCGGCCCCGGCCAGCGAGTCCGGCGCGAGCAGTGAGGAGTCCTTCGCCGCGCCGAACCGGCCCCTTCGGTGCCGCGACCCCGGAGACGTCACCAGGATCAACGCCCCGGCCACGGTTGCGGCCACCCCCACCGCACACCCGGCCCGCAGCCCGCGGCACCGCAGCCCGCCCACTGACCAGAAACTCATCATCAGCGCGGCGACGAGTACCACCAGCACGACGATTGTGGTCTGCTCCGACATCGTTCCGATGCAGAGGCCGATGACCACGGCGATACCGAACGCGACGGCCGTGCCCCGGCGCTGCCGTGCGAGCAGGAACGGAATGACCGCCGCGCAGGCGAGCACCGGCGGCAGTGTGTGCGAGACAGAGGCGGCGGGCCAGTAGAACGTCTTGTACGTGTTGGGAGACCCGAGCAGGAAGACCACCGCCATCATGGACGCCACGCACAGCGGAATCCCGCGTGGCACCACCAAGGCAGCCCTGCGCAGTGTCAGCGCGGTCACCGTCCACAGAATCCCCAGGATGAACACGGCGCTGAGGGGGGCGAACCACTGCTGACCTGGCACACCGAACCTCCCGCAGAGCCAGACCAGCACACCGTTCATGACCCGGCCGTTGTCGTTGACGTAGAACTTCGTGACCATCCCGGAGAACCCGTGTTCGCGGATGACCGGCAGGAAGCACCACTCGTCACCGCTCGGGCGCACCCAGCGAGCGAAGTAGCACGCCACCGCGAGAAGACCCAGCGGGAACACGCTGAGGAGGTACGCCCAGGGCACGGCCCACCACCGGGGCACCGCACCCCTCGTGCGCGCCGACTGCTCTACCTCTCCCACTGCGGAACTCGCCCTCAATCCTCGATCCGCCACCGACGGTGCTGACGTGAGACGAGACCGTTCTCCGGACGGACGCCTTTCCGGTCAGGGATGCAACCCTTTACATCGCGATGGCTGCCCAATGACTATCAGTCCGCAGTACCTCAGGCGTCGGACAGCAGGCACTCCACACGCGAACCCCGCGTGAAACACGACGCGAACGGTCTATACCGCTGCGTTCTTCCGGTGCAAGTCCGAGACGCCACGGCCCGACAGTCCCGCGGGAACGGCCGAGCCCAATGAATATCGAATGAATCACGGTAAGGCGGCAGAGCGAAGTGGTGAGCGCCAGGATGCGTGCGATGCGTGCGTACGGGAACAAAAACGCGTGCAAGAGCCGATGGAGGCTTGTGCCTAAGGCCGCACCCTGCCTGTCAGCAAGTCTCGTCCTCGTTCTCCTGATCTGCGGCACGCCCCCCGGGACGTCCGGAAAGCGATCTGCGGCGCTCCTCGAAGGGCCCAAGGCCCCCGCCAGCGTAAGCGGTTCCCGCGTCTGTGGGCGCACGATGGTGGGTGTGGCCCACGAGGACGACGACCTGTTGTTCATCAATCCGGAGATTTTGCAGAAGCTGGGGCCGCGTTGCGCGTTCAGCGTCATCTACCTGACCGCCGGGGACGCCGGCCGGGCTTACGCCGGGGATAACTACGTACAGCGCAGAGAGAATGGCGTTCGAGTGGCGTACGCGGAAATGGCGGGCGTCCCGGATCATTGGACACAGCATGACATCCACCTGGGGACCCGTACCATCACCTCGTTCACTTTGAACGGCAAGATCGACGTGCGGCTTTCCTTCCTCAGGCTTCCTGACGGAAGCCCCGATGGCGGCGGTTACCCGCAGCACTCCCACCAGAGCATTCTGAAACTGTCCCGAGGGGAGATCGCGTCCATCCGGCCCGTTGACAGCTCGCGGGCATATACCGAGCGGCAGCTCGTCGATACTCTTACCACTCTCGCCCGGCAGGACGAGATCAAGCGCATGCTGACGCTGGACTACGACAACGTGGCCTTTGGTCACACATATACTCCGGGCGCCGATCACAGCGACCACGGAGTGGCCGGAAGATACTTCCGACGCGCGGCATTCGCCGTCCAGGGAAGCCCCCGGATCCGGGTGACTGGATACCTCGGATACGGAATGTCCCGCCTCCCCGAAAACCTCGGCACGATTCGTGCCCGTCAGAAGAACGCCATTTTCGAGTCCTACCGAAGAGGCGCGAAATGCGATTTCGCACCGTGTCCGTCCAGCCCTTATATGAACCGGAAGTATCTTGAGTGGGTGCGCCGGGAGTACCCCCTGAAACCTCGAGTATCCAGTCCGGAGAGATCGGATACCCGATAGGACTGGTGAACGGGGCGCAGCGACGTCCGGGACGTGGGCTCCGGCCGGGGCCCACACACACCATCACCGGCTGGGCCGCCGCCCAACAGCGCAACTTCGGCCGATCCGGGGTTGACTCTCACTGAGCGTTTTCAGTGCTGCCTCTCCAAGCTGAGGACCGCTTTGGCGATTGACATCATGCGGTTGAGGCTGATCCGCGATGCTCGGAAGATGTGGCAGGACTTCAGTCGTTCCATGCCTCGTTCGACGGGTGCCCGGGATGCAGCCAGTGCCCGGATGAGCGTCTGCTGTGTAGGGGACAGTTGCCCGCCGGGCGGCCGTTTGCGCCCGGCGGTGACCCAGGGGCCGGTGCCTTGGTAGGCGCGGTCGGTAAGGACGGGGACACCTCGGCGTTCGCAGATCCGGACGATCCGGTGGGTGCGGGCCGCCGTCAGGTCGTGGCACCGGCCGGGCAAGGCCGGCGAGATACACAGCACGTGAGCGGCCGGGTCGGTCACGACCTGCACGTTCACGCCGCGGCGGCGGTGCTTGTGCGAGCAGTCAACCCGGCCGTCGCCGATCCGGTCGCACTCGGCGAGCGTCCCGTCGAGCAGGACGTACTCCGGTTCGTGCTCGCGCAGGACCTTGAGCAGGCCGAGTCCGCGGGCGACCAGGAGGTCGATCACCGCAGTGGTGCAGGTGGGCGGTGCCGACCGAGATACCGAAGCCTGCGGCTATCTGGGACAAGGTGTCGTGCTTGCGCAGGTACACCAGACCCACAAGAGCACGTCGGTGCGGCGGAAGTTCGCAGCGGCGGTCACCCTCGTGAGTGACGATGAGCATGGTGACCCACTCGACCAGCGCATGGGGCAGGTCAACTGCGGCAGGACAGGGAGCCAACGAGGCATCGTTGCTGCTGAGTTGAGACTACGAACGTCTCCCTCAACGGCGCGGGCTCTTCCTGCGTTGCGCCCTCGGCTCCGTCACCCCATCGGTGGCCACTCTGAAAAAGCTCACTGAGATCGTTTCGTCGAACTCGTAGGTCGCCGTACTGGTATGAGCGGGTGATGCGGTCCTCGTGCTGGCAAGCGGTGTGATCGTCGTCGGGGCGGTCGTCTGTCACCGCTGGACTTCACTGTTCGCCAGAACGAGCAGGGCCCTAGCAACATGGTGGCGTGATGGGCCTTCATACGGACCTTGGTCAGGATGCGCCAGGTCTTCAGGTACGGCACTCCCGCCGCCCTGACCGCCGACGACATCAAGTACTGGGCCGCCAAGGGACACCGGGGAGCCGACAAGGGACACCGGAGAGCAGGCCCTGCTGCCCGCGTCCCGTTCTGGGGCAAGAAACTGCGCGGCTGACGCCAGCGTCACAACCGCGATCATGCCAGGATCCGCAGCCTTGGTGAACGCACCATTGCCACCCTCAGACGGTGACGCCTCCTGCGAAAGCTCCGCTGCAGTACCACCTGGATCACCGCGCAATGGAACGCGGCCTCGCTGAGCACCTCACCGCCCGTGTGCTTCGCGGGATGGCGATGCTGCCCGCGTCCAGGGCCGATGTCTCGTTGGACGTTTCCCCTGCGGATCTAGCAGGTTGTCCTCGTTCGGTCATCGGCGCCCACTCCCTGGCAGCGGCCTGCAAGCCGGTGCGCAGGGCGGTCGGCCTCCGGCAAGGCCGGGCTCGGGGCCCTGGCGGACCTCGGCTTCGTCGGTCTGGACGACGACTCCGACGACCCGGTGATCATCACGGGTCGCAACGCCACCGCGCGAACCACCGACTCACTGACACGGAGAAAGAAGCGAACCGCCTACTCAATCGCGAACGCGCCGCCGTCGAGCGCGGCTTCGCGAACCTGAAGTCCTGGCGTTTCCTGACCAAGATCCACATGAATGCTCGACATGCCATCACCCTCCTGCGTGCCCCTGCTCGTCCTCGTAACACGGAAGTCCACAGATGACAGACGGTCTCCCGCGGAAGATTACGCCCCAGACCGGCGCGAGAACGTCACCGCAACCTCACACCAGCCTGGTGACGTGCGAAATCACGATGAGAATTTCTCACTGGTAACCGCTGCAGGCCAGTCTGCCGGAGCGGGGCCGAGCGCTGCTCTGCTCATGATGAGGTGAGTGCGTGGGCCTTTCCGCCGGGCCATCACCCACTCGGCGCCGGGCAGCTACACCATTTCCGCGCTGGCTGAACAGGTAACCGCCCTGCCTCGGGCCGGCTTGGGGGCCCCGCCCACCGTCGACGCCGTGAGTGCGACTCCGATCCGTGGCGTCTGGCCGGTGAGCGGAGAGCGGTCGGCGCCGGTCTCGCGGCCGTCCCCGTGCGCTGGGTCGGCCCGGCTGGGGTGGTCGATTGTCCCGTGGTGGACGGCGACGTCCTGTGGGAGACGCTGTGGTCCCGGCTGGAGGGCGGCCGCACGGATGGCACCGAGCTTCTCGTCGAGCACAGACCGGACGAGTTCCGGCTCTTCTCCGTGATGGCCGGCTGGTACGGGACTGCCACTGGCGAGGACGGCGGGACGCCCCTGGCGTTGGACGCCGGCTCCAGAAACGACTCGGACTGGTGGTGTTCCCGTCGGTGACGCGTAAGACGTCACCGAGGCAAAGTCTTACACGGATGGCGTAGGCGCTTGCATGTGTTCAGGATGCGTTCAGGTCATCACAGGCAGGGTCGGGTACCGACGCAACCGCCATGCCGCTCGTCGGTTATCCCCACCGGTCCTGCGGGGCTCGCCGACGACGAGGGGCCTGCCCTTGCACGAACAGGAGCGCTCCCTTTTGGAAAAGTCAGAAACATTCACCCACCAGGACTGTGACAGTAGGACCAGCTCGGTGATGAAGAAGCTGCCTGAGGTCACCCTGGCGTTTTGGATCATGAAGGTCGCCGCTACGACGCTCGGCGAGACCGCCGGTGACCTGTTTTCGCAAACCCTGAAGCTCGGCTACTTTCTCACCACGATCGCTCTGTTCCTGATCTTCGTAGTCACACTGGTGATTCAGCTCAGGTCCCGCCGCTACAACCCGTTCTTCTACTGGACGGTCATCCTGTCCACCAGCATGGCTGGTACGACGATGTCCGATTTCATGAACCGCGACGCCGGGTCCACGTTTCTCGCGAATGGTGCCGCGTCGCTGGGCTGGGGCCCGCAGGGCCTGGGCCTCGGGTATCCCACCGGCGCCGCGATCCTGATCTCCCTCCTGATCGTCGTCTTCGCCGTCTGGAAGCTGACCGGAATGACGTTCGCCATCCGCGACATCGTCACCTTCCGCGGCGAGGCCATCTTCTGGTCGGCGATTCTTGTCTCCAACACCCTTGGCACCTCCATGGGCGACTTTCTCGCAGATAGTTCCGGCCTCGGGTACGCGGGCGGGGCCCTGCTCGTCTCCGGGACGCTCGCGGTGCTTCTCGCGCTGATGAAGGCGCCTGCTGTGCCGAACGTGCTGCTGTTCTGGTTCGCCTTTGTCCTGACCCGCCCGTTGGGCGCGACGGCCGGCGATCTTCTGACCAAGCCGGTGGCTAAGGGTGGCCTGGACCTTGGTACGGCGGGTTCGTCGGCCGTGCTGCTGGCGATCCTGGCCGGCCTCGTGGCATATGCCCAGGTGCAGGAGCGGCGGCGGACGGAGGCCGCAGGCCCGGAGACCATCGAGCAGCCGGAAGCCGTCAACCGGCGGGCAGTGTGACTGTGAACCGGGCCCCGGGCACGTGCTCAGAGTCGTGCGTCACTTCGCCCCCGGCGGAGCGGGCCAGGCGTCGCGCGAGCGACAGGCCGAGGCCCGCTCCGAGGTGTCCGTCGCCGGGGTCGGCCCGTCGGCCGGGCTGGAAGAGCTGTGCGGCAAAGCATTCGGGTACCCCGGGGCCGTCGTCAACAACGTCGATGCATACGCCGGTGGACTCCCGCCGCGCGCTGATGGTGACCCGCGAGGTGGCATAGCGGGTGGCGTTGGCCAGCAGTGGGCTGACGATGCGTTCGAGGAGGGCGGCCTGGACCCCGGCCTTCCCTTGAGAGTTCTCGCACACGTCGACTGTCACGTGAGCCGCGGCCTCCAAGCGTGTGGCAAGCCGGTGAAGCGCCGGGAGGACCTCGGCAGAGCCGGGGGCGGTGGTTGTGCCCTCGCGGGCGTCGTCGAGCAGGGTGTCGCAGATAGTGCGCATGGATCGGGCGGCGTCGGCGATCACCTCGTGAGTGGCCACGGTTTCCGCTGCTGAGCGTGGGCGTGCCTGCCACCAGTCGAGTTCGGCGATGATGCGGCTGAGTGGGGTGCGGAGTTCGTGGGACAACTCACCGGTCAGTTGCTGTTCATGGCGCAAGACAGCGCGTATGCGGTCCAGCAGTGCGTCCAACGACGCAGCCAGGTGGCCGAGTTCGGCCGGCTGTCGAACGGTGCCGAAGCGGTCCGCGGAGGCGATGGCACTCCACTGGGTGGCCTGGTCGGTCATGCTTCCAACGGGGCGCAGCGCGCGTCCGACTGCGAGGCGTGTCAGAAGGTATGTACAGGCGAGCATGATCGCGTCGAGACACAGCGAAGCCAACAGCAGGGTGTCGGCCGAACTCCGGTACGGAGAAAGGTCCAGTGCGGTGACGACGGTTGCCGTGCTTCGGCCACCGGGTACGGGCATGCTGCACAACCGGGAGCGAGCGGGTTCGCCGGCGGTCAGACAGCGTGTGCCGCCCTGCCGTGCGAGTGCGGCGGAGGCGAGAGCGAGGGCACTGCGGGCTGTAGTGGAGGGTGGCTGTTCGAGCAGCCGAGGGCCCGTGTAGATCCAGACGTTGGTGTCAAGAAGCTGGTCGTTGGAGGTCTCCAGGACGCGCGCCCTGGGGCCGCCGGTGTCGATGGTGGTGGCGACCGCGGCAGCCCGCGTGCGCAGCTCGTCATCCGCCTGGTGCTGCAGGCGGTGGCGGATGACGGTGTTGAAGGCGACGGTGACAATCACCATCAGGAGCGTGGCGGTGGTCACGGCCACCAGGGAGAGGCGGCCCCGCAGGGTGCGCGGTGCCAGCCGGAAGAAGGCGGCGTTCATGACAGGCGGTGGCCGATCCCGCGGGCGGTGATGATCGTCTGATTGCTGTCCGAGTCGCGCAACTTGCGGCGCAGCCGAGTCAGGTACTGGTCCAGGGTGTTTTCGCTGACCTGGGCCCCCTCGGGCCAGCCCGCTCGAAGTAGTTCCCGTCGGCGCACGAAACCTCCGGAACCGGCCATAAGAGCAGCCATGAGGCGAAATTCCGTCGGTGTGAGGCTGACCTGGTTCCCGTGCACGCTGACGATATGCCGGACACCGTCCAGCACCAGGCCGCCGGCCGTGGCCAACGGCAGAGGTGCGGCGCGCTTGACGGCAGCCCGCAGTCGGGCGGTGAGTTCGGCGAAGTGGAACGGCTTGGGCAGATAGTCGTCACCGCCGGCGGAGAATCCCGACAGCCGATCGGTCAGCCGGTGATGGGCGGTCAAAAAGATGACGGGGGAGAAGAAACCGTTCGCCCGCATCGCCTGGCACACGTCCCGGCCGTCCGCGTCGGGCAACCCGACGTCCAGCACCACTGCGCCGATGTCATCGGTGGCCAACCGTAGGGCAGAGGCCCCGTCCGGGGCAGGTACGGGGTCGAAGTCCTCCTCGCGAAGGCCGCGCAGAAGGACGTCACGCAGGGCGTGATCGTCCTCGACGACCAGGATCTTGTGGCGCATTGTCCTTCGTCGGCCCATTCTCTGTGTCTGTAGTACCTGTGATGAACCCTTCGGGCAGCCACCAGACAGCGGCGCACAGGCACAGTCCCAGCCAGCCGAGGGCGAACAGCCAGCCGCCCACGATGTCGGTGAACCAGTGCACCCCGAGGTAGACGCGGGTCAGCCCGACCAGGACACCCCAACAGCCGCAGACAAGGGCGAGAGGGCTCTTGCCGCGTGGAGCGCGTGCGCATACCGCGATGATGAGCAGCCCGGCGGTGAGCGTGGCCGTGGTGGCGTGGCCGGAGGGGAACGCCCATCGGGAGGCGTGCGTCGCCCAATCCAAGTGAGCGGGGCGGGGTCGGGCGACGAGCACCATCAGGCCGTAGCGCGCCGCTTGCGCCGCCCCGAGGCAGGCAAGACAGAGCGCGGCAGCGACGGCCCGCTGGCGCAGAGTGCGCCCGGCGATGACCCCCGCCAGCACCGCGAGGACGTACGGGATGACGCCGGTTCCGGTGGCGGTCAGACCGCGGGCCAGCGCCACCGCCACAGCCGGGCGGTGACCGACGGACCAGGACAGCAGGTCCGCATCCCCGTACAGCGGCTTCCCGCCACCACCCACGGTCATGGCCAGTACGCCGAATGCCGCCCACGCGCCCAGGCCGATGCTGCCGGCCATGTCCCCGAGCTCGCGGCGTCTCATGGCGCCGCCAGCGGCCACAACCGCGAGCCGGGGATTTGCCGGACCAGGGCATCGGGACGGTGGCGCACCACGACCCTCGCCAATACGGTGACGACCGCACCCGCCACGACTCCGGATGCGACGTCGTACGGACTGTGTGCGCTGATGGCGAACACCGTCAGTCCGCACGTTGACCAGGCCGACGCCATGTCGTTCACCCAGCCAGCTGAAAGCTGCGTGCAACGTACCGTGCCGGTGTCGGCGTAGCCGCCGAGCGACGAGCCACCGAAGGCGAAAATCATCCGCGAGCCTCCTTCGTCTTGGCAGCGCGGCGGGAGCGGTACAGCTCCGCGGCGAGCGGAACCAACGACACGGCCACGATCAGGGCGACGATGGGCAGCAGGTAGCGGTCCACCTGAGGAATGGAGGATCCCAGCGCGTATCCGCCCAGTGTCAGTCCCAGACTCCACACGAGCCCACCGGCCACCTGCCACACGGTGAATGTCCGCGCCGGAACACCCAGCGCGCCCGCCACAGGATTCAGCACTGTGCGTACCACCGGCACGAACCGAGCCAGCACAATTGCCTTCGCATGCCCGTACCGTTCCAGCAGCGCCTCAGCCCGGTGCGCGCCTTCGTGCAGGCGGACCGAGCGGCTACGCGCAAGCAGCGCTCCCCCGGCTTTCCGGCCAAGCAGATAGCCGCACTGTGCCCCGGCGAGGGCGCCCAAGGCAGCGGCCAACAGCAGCGGGCCGAGCGACAGGCTCACGCCATGCTGGCCGCTGCCCGTACAGAGCAGCCCCGCCGTAAACAGCAGGGAGTCGCCGGGCAGGAAGAACCCGATCAGCAGACCTGTCTCAGCGAACATCACCAGGCCGACCCCGAGCACACCAAAGGCGGCCAGCAGGGACTGCGCGCTGAGGACATTCACCGCAAGCTGTGAGGCTGCGAACACGGGTGCGGTCATAGAACGAAGGACCTCTCGAGCTGGATGTGAGGCGGCACGCGAAGGCCGCGCCCCGACTGACTACAACCATGTAGACGATCCATTGAACTGTAGACGAAAGGGCCCTGAGGAATAGTTCCCGCGACCGACGCGACGAACGGATGTCGACCATCCGGCGAGCCGAAAAGAGCGTTTTGTCGTCCTCCCAAGAGCGTTGGGCAACGCAGCGCCGCCGTGAATGATTGCGGGGTGTTGGTCCACGTGGAAGCGCTTCGGCAGGTCGCCGACGGGCGTGCGACGGTTCGGGTGCGCTCGGAGGCGGGTGCCGCTGCGGCGTTCTGGTGCGGAGGCGATCCAACGGGAGTGGGCCGCGACCCGATACGCGACCGAGCTACCTCCGGGCCCATGCACGACCCCTCGACCGGGACACCTGATCGCAGCCCTCCCGCACTTCGTGACTGCACGCAGCGCCGACGAGGCGCGGGCCGCGAAAAGGGCTGTTCGACGAGGAGCGCCCGCCATCACGGCGCTCAGGCCACGCCCCCGGTTTCGGCGGGCTGACCTCCGCCCCTCACACCGCACCTGGCCCGCTAAGCCCGAGATCGTAGGCGAAAATCACGGCTTGGACGCGGTCGCGGGCGCCGATCTTGGCCAGGACACGGCCGACGTGCGTCTTCACGGTGGACTCGGACACGACGAAGCGGGCAGCGATCTCGCCGTTCGTCCAGCCCTTACCGATGGCGACGAGGATCTCGCGCTCACGGTCGGTGAGGGTCCCCAGTCGTGGGTCCTCTCGCACGTCAAATCTGCTGACGGGCACGTGCTTGGCGTACTCATCGAGGATGCGGCGGGTGAGAGCCGGCGCGATGACGGCGTCTCCGCCGGCGACCGCGCGGATCCCGGCGAGGAGTTCTTCCGGACGCGCGTCCTTGAGGAGAAAGCCGCTCGCTCCGGCACGCAGCGCGGCGTGAACGTACTCGTCGAGGTCAAAGGTGGTCAGCACGAGAATGCGGGAGCGTCCTCCGGCGGCAGTGATCTGACGAGTGGCCTCGATGCCGTCCATACCGGGCATCCGGACATCCATCAGGACGACGTCGGGACGTAGTTCGGCGGCCTTGCGCACAGCCTCGGCGCCATGCGCGGCCTCGCCGACCACGTCCGTCTCAACGATGGACTCGAGCAGCACCCGGAAGCCGTAGCGCTGGAGCGGCTGGTCGTCCACGATGAGCACCGTGGTCACCAGGCACCTGCCTCGGGCGTCGAGTCGAGGTTGGCCTTCACCATCCATCCGCCGCCGGCCACGGGCCCGGCAATGATGTCGCCTCCGTAAAGCGCCGCTCGTTCTCGCATGCCCACCAGGCCGTGCCCTTCCTCGATCCATGGTCCGGAGCGGCACACGGGACCATGGTCCCGGACACGGACGAATACCCGGGTTCCCTCGACTCCCACCGTCAGTTTGACTCGGGTGCCGGCGCCGGCGTGCCTCAGCGCGTTTGTGAGGCCTTCCTGGACGATGCGGTAGACCGTCAACTGCAATCCGCGGTCCAGAGCGTCCACGTTGCCAGTGGTCCGGTAGACGACATCCAAGCCGGCGGTGCGCACACCCTCGCACAGCGCCTCGATGTCCGTGAAAGCGGGCTGCGGACTCAGCTCAGGCATGGTGCCGGCGCCGTCCGACGCCTCCCGCAGCACGCAAAGTACACGTCGCAGCTCCCCGAGGGCAGCCCGGCCAGTGTCGCCGATGAGCTGCAGGGTTTCCTTGCCGCGTTCAGGAGCAACATCCGTGGCATACGCGCCGGCATCGGCGAGGGTGATCATGACGGCCAGATTGTGGCCGACGATATCGTGCATCTCGCGGGCCACCCGCGCCCGCTCGGTGGCGCCCGCGAGCCTGCTGCGCTGGTCGCGTTCGATCTCCAGGCGGGCCGCCCTCTCTCGCAGCCCTGCGAGCTGGGCCCGGCGGGTCCGTACCATCAGCCCGAGCGCCAGGGCTGCGGTCGCAGTGCTCAGCAGGAAGAACAACGCGTCCCAGACGGACACGACCGCCGGGACGCGCACCGCGACCAGGACCATTGCCACCGCCATGATTCCGCAGGCCCACGCGAGTTGCCGCAGCCGCCCGTGCAGGGCCAGGCTGTAGAGGGCAATGAATAGGGCGATGTCCGCGCGCAGCGCCGCCCCGAGCGACCACTGCAGCACGAAAACAGCCGCGATGGCGACGAAGGCAACCATTGGCCTGCGCCGCCGCCACAGCAGCGGCAGCACCAGACCGGCCTGAAGCAACAGCGTGGCCGCCAGGGGAAGTGGGGTGAAGGCGAGCCGGAACCGGCGTGGACCGTCGCTATCCTCGGCGCCACCGTGCATCAAGTCCGGCAGGCAGAACATGAGAAATGCCAGCAGCACCACCGCGCTGTCCAGCACCCACGGATGGACCAGGTTCGCCTGCCGCAGCCGCTGGCCGCCCCGGGAGAACCGGGCGATCAGCGGCCCCATCCCGCCGAAGTCGCCGGCGGACGTGGTCGTAGTCAAGGTGGTCACCTGCCCATGGTGCAGCTGCTCAGACGTCCCTGCGCACCAGTCGGCACCCTGCCCCCGCCAGCACGAGCACCGTCCAGCCGAGAAAGACCAGCAGTCCGACCGCAGGCGACAGGGTGGTGCTGTCATGGGTCAGGACGAACATTGACTCGCCCGCGTTGCTCGGCAGGTAAGGACTGATGTTGTCCTGCCAAGAGCTGGGGAGCAGCGAGACGAGCCCCGGGATTAGCATCAGGCCTGCGACCAGCACTGAAATCCCGCCAGCCACTGACCGCAGCAGTGCGCCCAAAGCGGTGCCGATGACACCAACCAGGCAGAGGTAAAGTCCGGCGCCCAGCAGACTTCGGATGACTCCCGCACGACTCAGGCTCATCGCAGCAGGGGTGCCGGAGACGATGCCGCTGCCGAACCCGAAGGCGGTGAACGCGCCCAGGATGCCGACGATCAGGGCGACCAGGCCGAACACGGCTGCCTTGGACCACAGCACGGGCAGACGACGTGGTACGGCCGCGAGCGTCGAGCGAATCATGCCGGTGGAGTACTCCCCGGCCGTGACCAGCACACCGAGCACGCCCAGCGCGAGCTGAGCGAAGTTCACGCCGAAGAGCGACAGGCTCACGGCCGTCGAATCGGCGAAGTCGCGGTCCATGTGACCGGAGCCGATCCCGGACTTGTATCGGCTCGCGGCGATCAGCCCGAAGGCGACGAGGAAGACCATTCCGAGGCCCAGGCTGACCCACGTCGAACGCAGCGACCAGAGTTTGGCCCATTCCGAGGACAGCACGCGCCATCCGGTTACCCGGTAGGAGGGCCGAGCGGGGCCGGCCGAGCGCGCCTGGACTATTGGGGTGAAGGCGTTCATGCCGCTCCCCCCTGAGCCACCAGGCTGTCGATGCCGGCCGTGGTGCCGTGGTACTCCACCGCATCCCTGGTCAGCTCCATGAACGCCTCCTCCAATGACACCGCCCGCGCGGTCAGCTCGAATAGCGCGATTCCGTGCTCGGCCGCTTTCAGGCCGATCTCGCGGGTACTGAGTCCGGATACTTGCAGCTCCTCGGAACCGGCGCGGCCGGTGATATCGACGCCGGGCCCGACCAGTACCTCCCGCAGCCGCGCCGGATCGCGCGTGACCACCTTCACTGTGCCGCCGCCTGCTTCGCGGACGAGGTCTGCCACGGTGGTGTCGGCCAGCAGTCGGCCACGGCCCACGATGATGAGATGGTCCGCCACCAAAGCCATCTCGCTCATCAGATGGGACGACACGAACACGGTCCGGCCTTCGTCCGCAAGCCCGTGGAGCAGCGTGCGGATCCAGAGGACGCCCTCCGGGTCGAGCCCGTTGACGGGCTCGTCCAGCATCATCGTCTGCGGGTCGCCGAGCAGAGCCGCCGCGATGCCGAGCCGCTGGCCCATGCCGAGAGAGAAGGCGCCGGCCCGCTTCTTCGCCACGGCGCCGAGACCGGCGAGGTCGATGACCCGGTCGACCCGGCGAAGGGGGATGCCGTGCGTCAGCGCGAGGGCTTTGAGGTGGTTGTAGGCGGAGCGGCCCGGGTGGATCGATCTGGCCTCCAGCAGGGCCCCCACCTCCTGGAGCGGTGCCTGGTGCCGGGCGTAGTGGTGGCCGTTGACCTTCACGGAGCCGCTCGTCGGGGCATCGAGCCCGACGATCATCCGCATGGTCGTGGACTTTCCCGCTCCGTTGGGGCCCAGGAAACCGGTCACCGTCCCCGGCTTGACGGCGAAGTCCAGCCCCTCGACGGCTGTCTTCTCGCCGTACCTCTTGGTCAGCTGCTGTGCGTCGATCATTCGCGTCTCTTCCTGTCGGACACCGGCGCCCGTCCATTGCCTCTGACGCCTCACCGACAACGCTAGGACCCCAAACGCCCCAATTCGGTAATACCGCGGACTGATCCACGCCCGCCGGGTCGTACTGCGGTACTACGCGACACCGCAGCCGCGCCTACGCTGTCCAGCCCTGGCCGCGCACGTGCGAACGGGCATCCCGGATCGCGGCCAGGGTGAGCGGCCAGGGTGAGAGGACGAGGGTCTAGCGTGTATCGGAAGTGAATCGAGCACATAGGGTGTCGGCATGCCGCTGAGTCACATAGTTCTCTCGTCCGGTCGTTCGATCGCGCTCACCGAGCTGCGGATGTCCTTGACCTATGGGGGGATGTTGGAGGGCTACCCGTGTAAGCGCATCAACGACTTGAAGGTCAGTTGGCTCCAGCAGCAGGCCGAACGCGCGTTTTCCACCCAGCCGGTCCATCTCGTTCCGCCCTCACGCGAGTACCCGGAAGAGAGCGCCGGCGCCTTCGGTCCCGTCGAGGTGCTGCCTCCTGTGGCGTGCATCGGTGCCTTCAACTCCGCGGCGCTCGACCCGGCAATGGACGGTTCCTCCCTCATCGTCGCCTGGTTCCAGCCAGCCCCGGATGTACCGTCGGGCGAGGACGCTGCTCTTGCTCTTCGCAGCATTCGCTGGGAAGAGCTGGCCCAGGACTACGAGCTGTAGCGACACGTGCAGATCACAGCCATTTGTTGATGGCCACTACGAGGACGGTCGCTTCGTAGCGGACGGCGAGCTTGATGCCCCTATGGATGTCAACCAAGGGCCCCAACGGCTCCGGTCTGGCCAGCCGGAGGGTTTGGCGGGACGATGAGTCGGTAGATCTCACGCGCGACGTAGCGTTTGAGGCAGCGGATGATCTCGCGCCGTGTCTTGCCCTCAGACGTCGTTGCAGGTAGTCACGGGTCCGGTCGTCCCAGCGCAGTCGGCTGAGGACGATGCGGTAGAGGGCGGCGTTCGCCTGACGATCGCCCCCGCGGTTCAGTCGGCGCCGCTGTGTCTTCCCGGAGGACGTCTCGACCGGGCTGGTGCCGCATAAGGCCGCAAAGGAGGCCTCGCTGACGAGGCGCTCAGGGTTGTCGCCGGCCGAGATGAGCAGGGCAGCGGCACCGTCCGGGCAGACGCCGCGAACCTCCAGCAGGCCAGGCGTGCTGTCTTCGGCGGCCCGGGCTATCTGCATGTTAAAATCGTCGATCTCCTCGGTCAGGTGCCGGATGCGGCGGGCCAGCAGCCTCAAGGTGTGGCGGGCGGCCCCAGCAGGCCCGCTCGCGTGCTGCGGGTCGAGTTCGGCGGATGCCCTCGGCGCGCAGGTGACGGGTCAGGGCGGCTCCATATGAGCCGGTGCACTCGACGCCGGCCCGCCGCAGCACGCCGAAGGATCGGGCCCAGTCGAGGAGTTGTCGATAGCCGTCGGCGGCCGCGGGGAAGCTACGACCGTCCAGGGCGGAGCCGAGCACGGTGATGACGGCTGCGGCGTGGACATCCTTGTGAATGTCCACTCCGAGCAGGACATCCTCCGCGTCGGCCGGGACGTGACACGGGGCGGTGGACTGCGTGATGCTGGTCAAGGTCGCCTGTCTCCTGATCGCCTAGAGAACCGGTGGCCGTCGCCGGGCCGGGGGCGGTCAAGACTGCGACGGTGCCTGTCGCGAAGGCCCCTATCGGGACACGCCCCTGCCCGGCGGCAGCGAGTACCGCCTCGAGCAGCGGCCGACAGATCAAACTCAAGGCACCAAGGCCAGTTCAGGCCAGTCGTATCGCGAGTCAGGCCACCGCCCGAAGCGGCACCTGAACATCCTCACAGTCGTATCGCGTGGCGACGGCGGTGCCTCATGAGACGGTTGATCCCAGCCCCATTGCCCAACTATGAGCGGTTACGGTGTCGCCTGATGGTGTGGGTGAAGCCCACCCTCGAAGGTCATGGCCCCAACGTCGTGCTTTACCGGGCAGGTCCGGCTGCCCCAAAGTCGTTCCTCCGACCGCGTGGGGTCAAGCTCTGAGAGCAATGGCGCCAAAGATGAAGCCGAGCACCATACCTGCAACCGAAAGGCCCATAGCCAGGGCGGCCTGTGGCTCCTTCCGCTTCATCGCGAGAGCTGACAGCCCGATCGCGAGGGGCCCGAGAACGATGCAGAGACGCTGCGCAAGCAAAGGCGCTCCACACATAGCTCACCGACCTACCACCGCTTGGCTCACCTTAGAGTGCGGTTCGCGCCGTGATGCCGGTTCTGGTGTCGCTCGATGGGGTGACGCTGCGGGGTTGGCGCCGGTCGGGCGTTCGGGGTTCGCTTGGGTGGAGGGATGAGCGGTCGCAAGCCGTACCCGAGTGATCTCACCGATGAGCAGCGAAAGTTGATCGAGCCCGTGATCGGCGCCTGGAAGCCGGGCATCCCTCGGCCACCGGTCACCGGGGCACCTACGCGATGCGGGAGATTATCAACACGATCCTCTACCAGAACCGCACCGGCTGTCAGTGGAAGTACCTGCCGCACGATCTGCCCCCGAAGAGCGCGGCGTATTACTACTTCGCCGCCTGGCGCGACGACGGCACCGACCAGACCGTGCACGACCTCCTGCGCTGGCAGTTGCGCGAGAGCCGGAAGCGATTAGCCGACCCGAGCTTGGTGGTCCTGGACACCCAGAGCATCCACGCGGCCGTGGGCGTCCCGGCCGACACGACGGGTAAGGACGCTGCGAAACGGGTGCCAGGCAGGAAGAGATGCCTGGCCGTGGACGTGTTGGGCCTCGTCGTCGAGGCGGTTGCCCTGCCGGCGTCGGCGCATGACAACGACGCCGGCATCGCCCTGCTGAACGGCGTGGCCGCGCAGACGGACACCGTGAAGAAAGCGCTGGTCGATCAGGGCTTCAGGAAGAGCGTCGTCGACCACGGCGCGACGCTCGGCATCGATGTAGAGATCGTCGAGCGCAATCCGGCAGACAAGGGCTTCGTCCCGCAGGCCAAGCGGTGGATCGTGGAACAGACGAACGGGATCTTGATGTTCTACCGCCGCCTCGTGCGTGACTACGAGCACCGGCTCGCCTCTTCCCGCTCGCGGGTGTTCTGGGCGATAACGTCGGTCATGGCCCGCCGCCTCACCAGCGCCATCATCCCCTCCTGGAGGAGCGCGTGAGCGAGATCCCCCAGGTCGAGGCCGTACTGGCCTATATCGAAGCCCGCGAGAACGAAGTCGCCGAGCAGACCGGACAGCTCCGCGACCACATCGCCGAACTCACCACCCGCCTCGACGAGTTCGACACCGAGAGCGAGAATCTGCAGATCACCCGCAAGACCCTCCACAACATTCCCGCACCCGCCCCGGCACAGGCACCGGGCGACGAGCCACCCCGCACCCAGATACCCCAGCACCCGGCCTACCGGCAGATCCTCATGGTCCTCACCGACACCGGCCATCCGATGCGGGCCCGCGACATCTGCGAGGCCCTCGACCTGCCGATCCTGCCGAAGAACACCGAGGGCATCCGCTCCAAACTGAAACGCCTGGTCATCCGCGGCATCCTCACCGAACCCGAGCCCGGCTCGTTCACCCAGCCCCGCCCCTGAACAACAGCCCACCCCACCGAGCAGAACACCTCACCCGGACCTCATCGCGACTCGGTCATCACAGCGAACCGCACTCTGAGAGCGATGCTCTGCTACAGGTCGGCCGAACTCGCTCTCGAGGCCGCGCGCTCACCCGTCGACGCGCCCGACAAGATCAGTAGTCGCTCTGGGTGACGGAGTGCTACTAGTCTTATGCTGGTGCACTTGGAAGAAGAAGCGCCAGAAGGTGAACTGGCGCTCGGTATCAGGCCCAAGACAAGTTCCAGGTCCGGATCGGCAACCGGACGCGCGGCCGAGGACGTCGCTTTCGGGCTGGGAGCAGAAGATCGGGGGCCGGATGCCAGCCACTCGGCAACGCCCCAAAGCTCTGCCTCGGCTGGCTCCCCGATTTCACGGTGGCGTGTGCCGCTCGTCGTAACCGCGGTCGCGCTCCCCTTCTACGTGTTGTGGGCCGAACTCCTCGCCACCGCGGGGGGCGACCTGGCCGCTCAGTTCGCCTGGACCCAGTTCATGGCACGCCATCCCGGCTCGGCGTACAACCTGTCGTGGTACGGCGGTATGCACATTTTCAACTACAGCGTCCTCGCCCCCGCGGCGATGGCCCTGTTCGGCGTCAGGACGGTCTCCGTGGCCGCCGGACTGGCCGGGACGTGGGCCATGGCTGCTCTGTTCGTCCGGGCGAAGGTCCGGCATGCAGTGTGGCCAGCGCTGCTGGGGGCGTTGGCGCTGTGGTGCAACGTGGCATCTGGGCGGACCACGTTCGCGCTGGGCGCGGCCGTGGGCCTGCTGACGCTGCTCACGCTCCATTCCTCGGATCGGAGTGCGGCGCGCGTGGCCGGCGCCGTGCTGGCGGGCCTAAGAAGTCATCTCATTTGGCGAGCCTGCGGTAGCAGATGAGGGTGCAGGCGATGCTGGTGAAGGCTAGGAAGTGGTCGGCTTTGCGTTCGTAGCGTCGGTGGAGGCGGCGGCAGCCGGCGAGCCAGGCCATGGTGCGTTCGACGGTCCAGCGGTGGCGGCCCAGTCGTTGTGAGGACTCGACTCCCTTGCGGGCGATGCGGTGGGTGATGCCGCGCTCGCGTAACCATCGCCGCAGGTGGGCGTAGTCGTAGCCCTTGTCGGCGTGGAGTTTGCCGGGCTTGCGCCGTCGCCGGCCGCGGCGCGAACGGATCGGCGGGATGCCCTTCACGAGCGGGATCAGGGCCTGGCTGTCGTGC
>NZ_JBEXXO010000044.1:0-41214 GCF_040630435.1 Streptomyces sp. NPDC005803
TACGAACGCAAAGCCGACCACTTTCTCGCCTTCACCAGCATCGCCTGCACCCTCATCTGCTACCGCAGGCTCGCCAAATGAGATGACTTCTAAGTGGCCGGCGGGCCGTCCTGCTGACGCTGCGGCGCCTGCCCGCCTTGGAGGCACCGGCGGGAGTGGGGGCGGTCGATAGGATGGCCCCTCCCGGCCTGCAGACCGGCGACAGGACCGCGTCCGGCGAGAGGACCCCGCAGTGAACCAGCACCACGTCCGTGCGGCCGTGTTCTCGGCCGGTTCCTGGGGTACCGCCGTGGGCAAGATCATGGCCGACGCCGGCACCAGTGTGGTCATGCACGCCCGGCGCAGTGAGATCGCCGACGCCATCAACGCCACCCACCACAACCTCGGGTACTTCCCGGACGTCGAACTGCCCCACCACCTGACAGCCACCACGGACCCGGCCGCCGCACTGGACGGCGCGGACTTCCTCGTGCTGTCCATCCCCGCGCAGTCCCTGCGGGCGAGCCTCGCCGCCTGGGCCCCGCACATCGGGGCGGACACCGTGATCGTGTCGCTGATGAAGGGCATCGAAATCGGCTCCGGGCTGCGGGCGAGCCAGGTCATCACCGAGGTGACCGGGATCCCCGCATACCGGGTCGCCGTGCTGTCCGGCCCGAACCTGGCCCGGGAGATCATGGACGGCCAGCCCGCCGCCGCCACCATCGCCTGCCCCGACGAGGCTGCCGCCCACCGCGTCCAGCACGCGTGTCACACCCCGTACTTCCGGCCCTACACGTCCACCGACGTGACCGGCTGCGAGCTGGGCGGTGCGGTGAAGAACGTCATCGCCCTCGCGGTCGGCATCGCCTCCGGAATGGGCATGGGCCATAACGCGCAGGCGATGCTCATCACCCGGGGGCTCGCGGAGACCACCCGGCTCGCGACCGCCATGGGCGCCCACCCGGCCACCCTCGCCGGGCTCGCGGGCTTGGGCGACCTCGTGGCGACCTGCTCCTCCCCGCTCTCCCGCAACCGCACCTTCGGCACCCACCTCGGCCAAGGTCTGAGCATGGAGCAGGCGACGGCCGCCACCCGCCAAACCACTGAGGGCGTCAAGTCCGCGGAGGCGATCCTCGCCCTGGCGCAGGCCCACGACGTCGAGATGCCGATCACGGAAGTCATTTCCGCCCTGTTGCACGAGAAGGTCACCCTCGACCAGGCCGCGGCCGCGCTGATGCAGCGGCCTCCCAAGCCCGAGCGCTGACCCCCGCGGAGTCCCGGAAACGGGGCCCACCGCCTCGACTTCATCCTCCCGACACGGAGGTCTCACCCATGCCCCCATCCGTGCTGTCCGCTGTCCAGATCGCCGTCGCCTGCGCCCTCGCGGCGTGGATGATCACCGGTTTCACCCAGCTGCCCGGCCGCTGGCTGCGCTGGAAGATGTTCTGCCGGGCCACCTTCACGATCGTGTCGCTCACCGGCACCACCAAGGACGGCCGCACCGAGCCGGTGAACGTCTACGACCACCTCTCACCCGGCTCCTTCATCCTCGGACCGCCCCAGCTCCAAGCGATCCTCGACCACCTCAACCGCAGCGGCCGCTACGAACGGATCGACGGCACCGGCCGCATCCTGTCCGCCCACGGCGAGCACCGCGTGAAGGTGAGGGACAGCCGTGTGGTTCTTTGACGCGCTCGCCTCCGGCTTCCAGTACCCCACCGACCCTGGCCGGCTCCAGTGGTTCCGCATCCTCTTCGGCACCGTGCTCACCGCCCGGTTCGCCCTCTCCCTGGGACAGGGCGGCTGGGACCGCTTCGCCCCCGGCTCCCTCAGCCTCCACCTCGCCGAACAGCGCTTCGGCCCCCGCCGGGCCCGCATCCTCGCCGGCGTGTACCGGCCCGCGCTGATCATCCGCACGATCGCCGCCCTCGCCCTGGCCGCCGGGCTCCTACCCCGCCTGACGTTGCTGGTAGTCCTGGCCGGCGCCGCCATGGAGCTCCTCTACCTCAAGAGCCCCAACGCAGTGCGCTACACCCTGCTGACCGGCACCTGCCTCCTGCTCGCCGGAGACCTCGGCCACGGCCTGAGCATCGAGCACGCCCCGAGCACGGCCAACACCTGGGCACAGTGCCTGATCGTGCTGATCACCACCGACATCTACTGGAACAGCGCCTGGCAGAAACTCCGCTCCCCCCAATTCCGCAGCGGCCTCTACCTCGCCCAGTGGATCCACACCTACACCCAGGTCAAGGACCAGCTCCCCCACCGCCGGTTCCAGTACGCCGTCCCCGGCCTTGTCCGCCGGCACGCGGGCAACCTCACCGACCAGAACGTCCGCTTCTGGCGCACGGTCGCGGCCGCCGCCATCGCAACGGAGATCGCGCTGCCGCCCGCGCTCCTCATCCCTCAGACGATGCCGTACGCCATCGTCGTGGGCATCGGGATGCACGCGGCCTTCAGCTGCCTCAAACCCCGCCAGCTCATCACCTTCTCCGGCCTCACCGCCGGTACCTACTTCGCCTTCGCCGTCTGACCGCCCCCTCCACTTACACACACGCGGCGCCTCCAAGGATGCGCCGCGGCGTTGTACATCAGGACGGCATGCCTTATACCGCTTCGGTGAGCCTGACCCGCTTTGACGGACATTCGAGATCAGGGGTTCATCCCCGGGAGGATGTCCATCATGGAGAGCATGGGGAAGAAGAAGCCTCGCCGCCCTCGCCGTTCGTTCACGCCGGAGTTCAAGGCCGAGATCGTCGGGCTGTGCCGGCGGGGTGACCACTCGGTCGGCCAGGTCGCCAAGGACTTCGAACGTGACCTCGTCCAATCTCCCCCACCAGGGGCTCGATATCCCACGCAGGTAGTCGAAGATCTCGCGCCGCGTCACCGAAGTGATCGATGGCTGCGGGTGTGCCGGGGCGGGGTCACTGGACGTCATGGGTCCCAGGATGCAGGGCAAGGCGGCCACGTACCGGCCGATCGAGATTTTCCCATCCCACACGAAACTCAGACAGAGTGCCGCATCAGGGGCCGCTGGACGACCTCGAGTTCGCGTTGGGCCGCGCTCCGCCTCAGCCGGGGAGCGGCCAGCGGGACCGAGCAGGACTGGCACTCGACCCGCTAGAAGGATGTCGAGAGAGCAGGGCCCGGACCAGGCGTCCGGGCCTTCGTCGTGCCCCGGGATCTTTCTCACCGGCCGCTGCTGTCCGGGCCCCAGCTTCCGGCCCTACGGGGTGAAAGAGCCGTGCCCGCCAGGACGAGACGTAAGCACCTGCGCCCTGTCACTGTCCCGCCCGCCACGTCGAACTCACGCCGGAGGCAGTACCGATGAGCAGCCGCCAGACACCCGGGGCAACACCCGCGCCGATCGCCGCTACGCTGAACACGCCACCCTGGGCCAGGGCTACGACCCCACAGGGCCGCTCTCACGCAGAGAGCCGCAGGACCGCCGACAGCGAGGCGCTCACCGCCCCCACGCGGACGACACCACAGCAGGTGTCCGCTGTCCTCGATTTTTCTGCTCAAGGGAGCAGCATCATGACCCGGGACAACGTTCCCGCGCCCGTACAGCGCCCACCCCCGCGCCCGTCCCGCAGCAACCCGCTGCCGGTGCCGGCCTGACCGCCGCGATAGCTCAGGGCGCCGCCCAAGAGGCCGCCCGGTCCATCACGGCCCGGCTGGTGGACAAGTTCCTCACCAACCCGCCCGACTGGCTCAGAGCCCTGTGGCACGCGCTACCGAAGCCCTGGGAGTAGCCGCCCCGGCCGGGCAGGACGGACCTGCCCGGCCGTTTCGCCGCTCGCGCGTCAGCCGCGGAGGCGGGAGAGCCAGGTGCCGCCGGCGTTCTGTTCGGGCACGGCCTGGTCGTGCTCCTGGTGCTCGCGCCCGGCCTGCTTGGCTTGGCGTTCGGCGGTGATGGCGCGCTGCTTACAGTCGTCGCACAGGTGCGGGTGGGTCTCGCGTGGGGCGTCCCACCCGGCGGGCTCGATGGCCTTCCACCGTTCGTCGGTGAACCGGGTGCCGCACGCGGCCGGCAATGCCGCGGCCGGGGCAGAAACCGATGCGTGCGTGGATACCGACATTGAACCGTGGTCCTCCATTCCAGCTGCGCTCCGTCCCCCGGACGCGCAGCAGCGTCTACCCCCGCCTCGACGGGCCACGCGTCCCGCTCGCCGAACCGCTCTCGCGTCTGCACAGTCAGTCGCGCTGCTGCCGCTCGTCCCGCTCGCCACGTTCAGTGGTGGAGTCGGTGCGCCCTGCGGAGCGGCGGTCTTCGTCGGTCCACTTCGTGGTGTCGCGTGGCTCTGCGTAGGGCTCGCTGTCGCTTGGGTGGCCGCTGATGATGGCTCGCTCGCGTGCCATCTCCGCATCGAACTCAAGGCCCAGGAGGGCCGCCAGGTTCGTGATCCAGAGCCAGACGAGGAAGATGATGACACCGGCCAGGGCCCCGTAGGTCTTGTTGTAGGAGCCGAAGTTGGCGACGTAGATCGCGAAGCCGGCGGAGGCGACCATCCAGATCAGCAGGGCCAGCAAACTGCCGAGGGAGATGAATTTAAACCCGCGGCCCTTCGCATTCGGTGCGGCCCAGTAGAGGATCGCCAGCATGATGGCCACGAGCACCACGAGGACGGGCCATTTGGCGATGGACCAGACGGTCATGGCGGTATCCCCCACGCCCAACGCCGTACCGATCTGACGGGCCAGGCCTCCTGAGAGCACGACGATCAACGCGCTGACGCAGGCCAGGATCATCAGTACGAGCGTGAGCCCGACGCGGACGGGGAGGATCTTCCAGGCGGGACGCCCCTCCGGTACGTCGTAGACGACGTTGGACGCGCGGATGAACGCGGCGATGTATCCGGAGGCTGACCACAGGGCGCCGAGCAGGCCGACGATAGCCAGCGCGGTGCTGGTTCCCCCGCTGGCCTGCAGCTGGGTGACCGCGTTGGTGATCACGTCGCGTGCCGAGCCCGGCGCCAGCTTCTGGATGTTCTCCAGCACTGTTTTCGTCGCGGAGTCACCCGCGATGCCCAGCAGAGCCACTAGCACCAGCAGTGCCGGGAACAGGGCCAGGATGCCGTAATACGTCAGCCCCGCCGCCCGGTCGGTGAGCTCGTCCTGCTTGAACTCCTTGACCGTACGTTTCAGTACATGCACCCAAGACGTCTTGCTGACCTGCGTCGGAGACTCGGGAGCGTTGCCGGACTCATGCATGACCGTGTACCCCTACCTGTCGAGGACGTACTGCGCCGTAGCCTGCCGCCCCGGACTCGCACCCCCACGTGACCTGGGATGGACGTCAGCCCTGCCCAGGGCCTGCCTGGTCGCGGGCCTGGCGGGCCGCGTCCTCGCCCACATCGCGCAGTCCGGTCGCCGCCTCGAATTGAGAGGTCTGAGCCTGTTCCTTGGTGGCTTCGGCGGCGTCCTGCGCCGTGCTTTTCACCGATTCCACGGCGTCCGTGACCGGTTGGCGCATCCCCTCCTTGAGATCCTGCGCAGCCTCCTGCGCCGTCTCCTTGGCGGGCTGGAGCAGTTCGTCGGAATGCTCACGGACCTGTGATCCCATCCGCTCCTCAGACTCCGTCGCCGGAAGCAGGGCAGCGGCGAGCATGCCGGCACCGAACGCGATGACCCCAGCGGCCAAAGGGCTTCCCTGCGTTTGCTCGGTCACCAGGCCTGGAGCTTCCTTCACCGACTGGGCCGCCTGATCCGCCGTATGCCGAACGGTGTCCTGCGCCTGACCGGCGACATCGCCGGCGCTCTGGGCGAGATCCTGCGCCTTCTGACCGGTCTGTGCGCCCGGACTACGCGCGGCCGAGCCCATCACACGCTCCTTCAGTCCGTTCAGCCGGTGCTGCGCGGCGCCCGCCTTGCGTCGGGCCACCTTCTTGGGGGCCACCCTGTCGGCGAGGCGGTCCACGTCGTGCGCCAGGCGTGCCCGTGTGTCGTCTACCTCGGTTTTCAGTTCGTCCGGGTCCGTGCCCATCGGGCGTCCTCCTTCAGCGTTTCCGCGGTCCGCTCCGGCTTCATCTGCACCGCGCGCATGCGTTTGCGGCCCATCACGAAGAGGGCGGCGGCCGCCAAGGCCCAGATTCCGGTGACGATGAGTGCCGCCCAGGCAAGGTCGACCACGTGCGCCAAGCCGAAGATCGCGGCCAGGCTGCCCATCAGCATCGCCAGGTGCCCGACGTAACCGGAGCCTGCGAGCATGCCGCCTGCCTTGCCCGCCCGGCTTGCCTCCTGCTTGAGTTCTGCCTTCGCCAGCTCGATCTCCCCGCGGACCAGCTGCGTCAGGTCGTCACTGATCTCGCTCACCAGTTCCCCGATGGAGGGTTCTGCCGCCGGGGCCAGGTGGGACCCGGACGCAGAAACGTCAGGCCGGGCTTTCGCTTCGTGCGGAGTAAAGATGGCCACGAGGTCGCCTCCCTTACGGCTGTCGCGGTTCGGGGTTCGGATACGGGTCCGTGACCGGCAGGGGAGCCGAGGGCGAAACGGATCCGCCATACGACGGCGTCGGCTGCGTCTGAACGTCGGAATATGCTGGCCGCGCCACGCCACTTGCCTGACCGCCCGCTATCGCGGTCGATCGGCCATCGCCGCTTTGCCGGCTGTCCGTTCCGGCGGGTGTACCTCCGCTGCTTGCGGGTGTTCCTCCGCTGCTTGAAGACTTCAGGCCTTTGGCGAGTCGGGCCGTCGCGAAACCAGCAAGGGCAGCGCCCGCGAGGAAGACGCCGGGGCGCCGGCGGGCGAAGTCCTGAAGGTCAATGGCGAGCCCTTGCGGGCCCCGGGCCTCAAGCTTCTCTGCCATGCCGTGCCCGCGCTCGGCTACCTGCCGCACTGCCTTCGTGGCGGGTGACCCCGGCTCACCCCTCTCCCCCATCGTGCCGAGCTCATCCGCGACCTGCCGGACGCTCTCTGCCAGACGCCGTGTCTGCGTCTCCGCATGACCCTGCAGCTGATCACGCAGCTCACCAGCCACATGCTGGACCTGCGACGAAGCCTCACCCGCAACATCGCCCGCACGCTCCTGGGCCGTGCCGGCCACGTCTGCAGCCTTCTCGCTCACCAGACCAGCGCCCTCACCGGCCTTCTCCTTCGCCGTCTGCTTCACCGCCGCAGCCGTGTCACCGCCCGCACTGTTCGCACCGTTGACGTCACTCAACGCTCCTCCTCGAATAGCATGTACCTGACAGGTGCATCTAGTTTCTCGATCACTACTTCCATCATGACGAGCCATCCCAGATGCGCCACTGGCCCGAATGTTCCAAAGAGACGCCATCTGCACCAGTTGCGCATTGAACGAGCCCAGTTGATTACTGCCTTCACCGGTCACCGTGACCGATGACCCGCCACACGGTGGCCTGGGCAAGCCCGGCTCAACCTGGGCAAGCCCTACGTTCAGGTTGGCTTGCCCGGTCCCCGGCAGGCTTGCCCGCCCGAACACCGACCACCAGTCCGCCCGTTCGCCCCTTGACCACCCCTTAGCCGCCTGGAATGGCCGGCCGTCTCTGCAGCCCCCGGACCAGAAAATCACCACGCTGACAACCCGAACTCACCACGAGCCGCAGCTACTCACCACCGCACGCCACAGGACACTCGCGCGAATCCGATCACCGTAACCACCTGCCTGCGGTTCGGACCGCCGGTACGGACGGCCTCACGGCGCCGTGTCGCCGATTCGCAGCGCTAGCTTAACTGTGGACCCCTTCGACACCACCGACCCGCCTGGCGGGTCCTGCGCCTTAACGAAGACTGCCCCAACTGCCCCAATGCCGACGAATGGTGGATGGATCTCGTCAGCGGCGAGATCAGCGACATACGCGAGGTTTCCGAACTCGCCCGCGAGTACGATCGGCTCGCCGGTAAACGGGATGATCTCGGCGGTGCCCGGCTCGAGCGGGAAATGGGATACGATAAGATTGTGGTGATCGCGGAAGTCGAAGCCCAGGTTGGCAATCGAGAATTGCTCCACCATATTCGGGACCGTGACCCGGGTGGAATCCCCGATCTTCGGGAGCAGGCGCGCGAAGTCCTCCGGAGCGGACTGGACGCGCATGCACGTGGTGGCATCGTTGGAGCATCTCGACATCTGCAACCGGATCGCATCCATCTGCTGCAAGCAGTCCTTACGCGCCTTGACCAGCACCGCGTCATCGACGTTGCTGCCATCCGCGTTCTTGAACTGGTCGATGTTCTTGCGGACGAAGTCGATGTCGTTGATGACGGTGCTGAACCCGTCCAGCAGGCTCGCATTGAAGGTCAGCACGTCCTGCTGGTTCTGTACGTCGATGAACGTGAGCTCGTCGCCGGGGAGCGCCAGTTCCCTATAGTCGTGCACCAGCATCGAGTACGGCACGCCCTGGTCGACTCCGACCAGGGTCGGGAACACGCGAGCCTTCTGCATGATCGCGTCGAGGGTGGTCTCGGTCCCTGTATTGGAGCCACCAGCTTGGAAGACGTAGACGCTCACGTCGAGCTTGCTCTTGGAGGCGGCGATCTTCGAGGAGATGTCGGCGTCGAGCGAGCCGCCCGCGACGCCGGGTGCGCCCGCGCGGGCATGAATCTCCCCCGCGATCGACGAGCGTTCCGTCGTGTCCAGGCTCTCTACCTTGTAGATCGCGAAGTACTCGCCCCCGGTTTTGATCCCGAGGATGAAACGGTCCCCGAACCGGTCGCGGAAACGGGTTGTCTTGTGTTCGCGCAAGAGGTCTGCAGCCTCCTCCGACAGCACCGGGTTGTCCAACGTCCGGGTCGCGTTGAAAACCTGGACGCCCACCACCACGTAGAGCGAGAAGCTGTTCACCGCGATGTCGCTGGCGAACTTGAACTTCGCGCTGGCATCCCCAAACATGCTCCCCGCGCTCACGTCGGCGGAGATGCCCAGTGCCTGATGCAGGACGCCCGACTCCTGCACGATTTGCAGGGTCTTCGTCACGGTCTGCCCGCCGGCCTGCGCTGGCGCCGTCAGCGACGTGCCCATCACCGCCGGGCTCTTGGTCGCTACGCCGGTCAGCACGTCGTAGCCCAGGCCCACCTTCATTCCGTCCAGGAACGGGATCTCTGTCTGCGCCGCCATCGTCGCCTCGCTCACACTTCCGGTCCGTAAGTTTCCTGCAGTGGGGACACTCTGACGTGCAGTACGTTGCCGCCCGGAACAAACGTGCCGGCCTCGGGAGTCTGTCCGATGATGGTGCCGGCGTCGGGCAACGGGTCTGTGCCCAGCGTCCCGAAGTCCAGTTCCTCAGGGTTGTCGATAATGAAGTAGAGCCTCTGCTCGCCCAGGAGGTCCACGACCACCCGGTTCTTCGTCCACTCAAGGATCCCGGAGTACGTTACGGCCTTCGTCCCGATCAGGTGCGGAACCCGCTGCAGAGCCGGACGGGGTTCGCGCAGGATCGGCAGCCGGCTTGTGAAGTCCTCGGGTGACTGGGTGAAGTGCAGACAGGTGGAGGCATCCCGGGTGCAGTCGGAGATGGCCCTGGTCAACTGGTCGATGATGGCCAGGCACTGCTGACGGGCCTGCTGCAGGGCCGTGTCGTCCGGCGATGACCCGTCCGGATTGTGGAATCGATCGAGATGCTTGCGGATAAAGTCGATATCGTTGACCAGCGTCGTGAAGTCGTTCAGCAGTCGGGAATTGAAGAGGAGGCACTCGGTCTGGTGCTCCTTATCGAAGAAATTCAGATTGTCACCCGGGAGTTTCAACCCATTGTACTCGTCGAGGAGGACCTGGTAGGGAATAGCTTGGCCGCCCGAGACCAGGGTCGGGAACTTGTGAGCCTTCTCGATCATCTCTGACAACGCCGTTTCCGTCTCACTAATCCCGCCAGCCGAGTACACGAAGACGTTCACGTTCAGCTCGTTGCGCGAGGTGGACTTCAGGCTCTCGACGGCAGCGTTTAGATTGGCCCGCAAGGCTGGGTTATGGAAGCTCGCTGAGATTTGCGCCGCAACGTCGGTGCGCTCCTGCTCGTCGAAACTCTGCACGCGGTATACCGCGTAGTACTCACCACCGGATTTCAGACCGGAGATGTATCGGTTGCCGAAGCGCTCACGAAAATGATCCGTCTTCCCGATGGTCAGCAGGTCGGTCGCGTCCGGAACGAGAGCCGGCGCGTCCACCGTCGCACAGGAGTTGATTACCTCCACCGCCAGCACCGCATACAGGCAGTACTGCGTTACCGCGCACTGCTTCGCGAACTGCATCTTCGCCGTCGCGGAGAAACCCGCGTAGCTGCCGGACACTGCGGCGGACAGCCCCAAGGCTTCCTGGAGCGAGTTGGTTTCCTGCACCAGGCGGAAGGTCGTCGTGACGGTCTGCCCGCCGCCAGTTTGTGGCGGACTGGTCTGCGGGTTCTGGATGACCCGGTCGCTCGATGGGCTGCCGGTCAGCAGATCGAAGCCTAGGCCAACCTTCATCCCGCTCACGAATGGAATCTTCAGCTGCTGTCCCATTTCTGTCCTACAGCTTGAAGGCGCGAGCGCTGATCAGTGTCCGTGGCCGCTCACCTATAGCGGGCGCGCTGGCTGGCGCTGCAAACACGTTTCTGCTGATCAACAAGGGCTCGTGGCGCCTGAGGCGAAAGTGCCCAGCTCATGGAAAGATGTTGGATCGGTTCATGACATCCGTACTTCCATTGCACACCTGGCGAGAATATTTCGCCACTTGGCAACCGCGATCAGGGCCATTGCACTCCGAGTTTTGCCCGGGTTCGCCATGTGAAACCGAGGGCTCGTAGGGGCAGGGCTTCGGCGTAGTTGCGTGACGCCGGGTTTGTGCTCATCCGAGGCCGAGGAGTGCGAGGGGGCGACCGGGGTCGCGGGCGTTGTTGCGGAGGCCGGCAGCGATGTTCTTCACTCCGGCTGTCCGGAGGGATCCGACGGCGAGGTTGCGCCAGGTGGCCATCGCGCGGGGGCCGTTGCCGGTCCGCAGCTGGGAGGCGTCCTCGGCGAAGGTAGTGTCGCGGACGTGGTGGAGGGCCTCGATCGTCCAGTGGTCGCGGACGAGTCGGGCGAGTTGGGCCGGGGTCTCACCATGCCCTGCGTGCTAGGTGCCAGCCCCAGATCGCACCGCACTGTCAGGGTGAACTGAACCGTTCCGACTTCTCTGCCGCTCCGTCGTGAGCCATCAGAGAGGATGGGTCTCGTGCCCAAGAAGATTGACGCAGCCCTTCGTAGCCAGGCCGTACGGCTGGTGACAGAGCATCGTTCGGAGTATTCCTCCGAGCGTGCACTGCACGTCCAGGTCGCTGAATCCCTCAGTGCGTGGTTCGGTGCCGAAGCCTTCCATCCGGGGCAGGTGCAGCAGCATGGTGAAATCGTGTACTGCGCTCGACCAGCGTGCCGATCGCGGACCGGCCGGTGCCGATGATGAGGTCACCTTCCCAGTGGCCTGCAACGGCACGGTCCTCGGCCTCGGCCGGCCGCTCGCTGATCAGCACGTCAGCGGTCACGTGGCCGCGGACGCTCTGCCTGGTGCGCGCCCGCGGGACACGCAGTGACCGTCCGGTGCGCAGGCAGGCGACGAGCTCACGCTTGAGGGCCCCGCGTCCCTGGACGTAAAGGGCCTGGTAGATCGCTTCCGGGGAGATGCGCATGGACTCATCTCCGGGGAAGTCCACCGTGAGCCGCTGTGATATCTGTTCCGGGCTCCAGGAGGTCGCCCAGCGGCGGTCCTGACGGCGGGGCTTGTTCCTTCCCTGCCAAGGCGGCACCTGGGGACCCTCGACGACCCGGCCGTCCAGGGCGTGGACGACGTTCCCGGCCAGCCGGTCCTGCACGTACTCGCGCAGTCGCTCATCGGCCACCAGCTTCGCCGGCTTCCGCCGCTGAGCCCGCCGCTCGGCATGCCATTGCGCCAGCGAGGCCCGGTACTCCAGGTGGTAACTCCGCGTAGAGGCGTTGCGCCGCAGCTCCCGCGAGATCGTGGACGGCGAACGCCCCAGACACCGCGCGATCGCACGGACCCCGAAGTCCCGCGCACGCAGCAGAGCGATCTCCTCCCGCTCGGCGAACGAGAGGTAACGGCCGGAGACAGTCGGGGCGAGACACGGATTCACCCCGCCAGCATGACGAAACCACCGCGACCCCACCGCAGGCGAGACCTCGACGACGGCTGCGGCGTCCACCGAACTCAGCCCCCGCGCGATCGCCTTCCAGAACCTCACCCGGTCCTCACGCCAGGCAACGCTCGGCCGCCCTGGCGAGGGCATCTGCCCGCGACACTCCCGCACAGCCCGCTGCCGATCCCCCACACCCATCACAAACCCCCAGCTCACGAAGGTGTCGCGACGACCGATTGAATCCGCCGATGCCCTGTCAAACCGCTGAAAGCAACACCGTTCCGTTCCTCCTGGGCACGGCCCCGACGATGCGGCGCTGGGCCGCCGGCCCGGCTTCCGTCACGAGCTGGGCCGCCGGTCCACCCGTTCATCGTCGGGGAGCGCACAGGTGTACCCACCCACGCACGGTCAACGACACCACGGTGAGGAGGGTTCCGGCGATTTCACAAGCGATAGAGACTGCCAGGCGGGAAGGGGGCCCGACCAGACCGGCGGGTCCGCCAGCCGCGGTGGCCGGGCAGGCTTCGAGGCAGCCGGCCGGTTCATATGGGTGGGTGCCGTGGGGGTGACCACCTCACCACGCTGGTCTTCATCGCCGGGGCCACGGGCAGCTGCCTGCCAGCATGGCCCAGTCCGGTCGCCCTTTCCAGACCCGATACGCCCCGCCGCTACCCAGTGCGCGGAAAGCGCCGAGAAGATCGGCTCATCTGGCGGGGCGGCCGGCGCGGCGCGGTGGCCGCTCGGGCCGCGGCGTCGTCGTGGTCACACAGATCTAACGCCCGAATCCGGCGGCCATCACTGGTGCGCCGGGGGCAGGGAACGCAGCCCGGCCGGGGAACCAGCGGGCGCCTGGAGGCAAGACGGTTGGACCGGCTTCGGGCCGTGGAAATGCCGGAGACCGTGAATTCGTCCACGATGGCGGCGAGAGCACACCCCCCACGCGCGTAGGCCGGGTCCGTGCACGTCTCTTTGGACGGTTCAACGGACGCGATCGATGGGATGGACGGAAACATGGAGCATTTCGAAGGCGTAGCTGGCAGTCCCGGAACCGCGCTGAGTCGCAGACACTTTTTGGGGGCCGTTACCGTGGCAGGTGTCTGCGCCGCCGGTACGGCGCTGAGCGGCTGCGACGCACCGGCGAGCGGGGGTGCCGGGGCTTCGACCGGGCCGCCCGAGCATTCCCGGCAAGGCGACCCCCACTGGCGTCTTCGCACGAGGGGGCGGCCCGAGGATGTCGTCGGCTACACCGACAAGTCGAGTGTTCTGCCCGGCGAAGGGTTCGGGCTGTACGTCTCGACGACCTCCCCCGGTTTCCGTGTTTCGGCGTATCGGGTCGGCTGGTACGGCGGCGCACAGGCCAGGCTGGTCTGGCGCTCCGAAATGATGGACGGCAGGATTCAGAGTGCGCCGCATCTGATCTCCGCCACGCGTACGGTGCGGGCCGGATGGGAGCGGACGGCCGAGGTGCGTACCGATGGCTGGCCGGAGGGCGCCTACCTGCTGCGGCTGGATGCTTCGAGCGGACCCCAGCGGTATGTTCCCCTGATCGTCCGATCCCGGAGCGCCGCGGGCAAAACCTTGCTAATCCATGCGCCCGCCACCTGGCAGGCGTACAACCTCTGGGGCGGTTACAACCTCTACGAGGGTGCCGACGGCCAGTACCGGACGCGTGCGCTCGCTGTCTCCTTCGACCGGCCCTACGACGGTGACGGCGCCGAGAAGTTCCTGGTGTACGAACGAGCCGCAGTGGTCCTGGCTGAACGGTTGGGCATCCCCCTGGCATACACGACCGGCGTCGACATCCACTTCGCGCCCTCGGTGATGGAGGGTGCTACGGCGGCCGTGTCTCTCGGCCACGACGAGTACTGGACGCCGGAGCAGCGGCAGCACCTGTTCCGAGCCCGCGACGCCGGGACAAACCTGGCCTTCCTCGGTGCCAACACCTGCTTCCGCCGCATCAGACTGGAGGGCGGGCCCGGAGGGGAGGGGCGCACCGTGGTCTGTTACAAGTCCGACTACCGGTCCGATCCGCTCTACCCGGATCAACCCGCCCAGGTGACCACCGATTTCCGCAGCGCCCCCGCCGCCACGCCTGAATCCCTTCTGACCGGGGTCCTCTACGAGGGCTATCCCACGGATGCCCCCTACGTCGTCCACAGCGCAGAACACTGGCTCTTCGCGGGTACCGGCGTGAAACGGGGCGACTCCTTCCCTCACCTGGTCGGCGTGGAGTATGACCGAGTCGTTCCCGGAGCGCTCCCGCGAGCGCCGATCGAGATCGTCGCCCACTCGCCTCTCGTGTGCAAAGGCCAAAACAGCCACTCCGACTCGGCGTATTACACCGTGCCCAGTGGTGCCGGTGTCTTCGCGTCGGGGACGATGCGATGGGTCGAGGCGCTGATGGCCGGCACCGGGGACAACGGGAGGAATCACGGCATGGACGCTCGTACCGGGGCCTTTGTGACCCGGACAACGGAAAACCTGCTCCGTGCTTTCGCAGAGAGGCCGGCTGCGAAGACGAGTCCTGCGCCCAAGGACAACGTGCGGGAGGTCTACGGCCTGCCATGAGGCGTCCAGCCGCGAATCGACCGCGCCAGCGGCGCACGGTGTCCACGTGCAGGTGAGTCTCGGCGGCAATCTGAGCGTTGCTGCGACCTCGTGCTGACAGGAGCGCGATCGTCGCCCCGCTGGCACGCCTGGTGCGGGGTCTTGTGGCCGTAGGCCATCTTCTCGAGCCGGTAGCCCTCGGCAGCGGCCAGATCCAAGGGCACGGCGGAGCACACAGGCATGGAGGGAGGGCGGCCCATCCATCCGTGGCGGAGAACGAAGTGGCGAGGCCCGACTTCCCACACGGGGCGTTGGCTCGCCAGGGCCACAGCCTGAGCATCGGACCCGGTGAACCTTCCAGGGCAGAGCCGGATTACTCGTCAGGCGTGGGAGTGAACACCGATACCGCCGGAGACGGTGAGGTTGTCGCCGGTGATGTAGCCGGCGGCGTCCGAGGCGAGGAAGGCTACGGCTTCGGCGATGTCGGCGGGAGCGCCGACGCGGCCGAGCGGGAACGTCCCGCCCGGGAGTCGATCATTTCCTGGGAGACACCCATTTTGCGGTAGGCGGGGGTGTTTATCAGTCCTGGGCTGACGGCGTTGACGCGGATGCGGCGCGGGGCGAGTTCGAGCGCGAGGGATCGCATGAGGGGCAGCAGAGCGCCCTTGGCCGCTGTCATGGCAGCTCCGAGCCCATCGGCGGCGCCCACGGTGAACACGACCGAGGCGCCGTCGTTAAGGAGTGGCAGCGCTTTTTGCAGGGTGAAGAAGTTGCCCTTGACGTTGATGTCGAACAGAGCGTCGAAGGCGCCTTCGTCGGTTGATTCGATCGAGCCGGGGCGGGAGATGCCCGCGTTGAGGAAAAGCAGTCCTGGAGCAGCCGCCCGTTCTGATGGGTAACCTCCTCGCCAAGGCGCGCACCCACACACCCCCCGGCACTGAAGTAACAGCTGCCGCCACCACCGCCACCACCGGCGTCTGCGTGAGTGTGCGTGACAACGGGCCAGGTATCCCAGCAAAGTTGCAACCGGAGGTGTTCGGACGCTTCGTCCGAGCTGATCAGGCACGCTCCCGCAGCACCGGGAGCACGGGTCTCGGCCTGGCCATCGTCCATGCGGTCATCACCGCCCACGATGGCAGCGCCACTGTAACCAGCAGGCCCGGGCAGACCACCCTCCGGCTGACACCGTCCGGCCGTGCCACAGGCGGTACAGAGACTCCGGGGGACAAGGCCAACGACCTCCTCGAGCCCTCGCAGGACTTTCACCAGACCGGTTCTGCTGCTGTCACTGCGCGGTTCGCCGACGCCGGTGACAACGACGAGGCGTGTCATCTCGTTGAGATCACTGGCCCTCGGATTCGTGACTGCCGTCGGTGGGTGAGCCGAACGGGAGGCCTGGGGGGGCGGTGTCGGCCTCGGCCGCGTCGGCAAGAGCCTGTGCAGCAGCCTCGGCCGCCTGCGCAGCGTCGTCGGCGGCCCCCCCCTGCCCTGTGGTCCGAGGACTTCTCGCGGGTGGCCGGTGACGGGGGCAGCTTCTCGTCGAAGGCCCGGGACACGCCTTCGAGTGCCGAGGTGACCTCACTGGGGATGACCCAGAACGTGCTGCCCGCCCCCTGGGCGAGCTGGGGCAGCATTTGCATGTACTGATAGGCCAGCAGCTTGGGGTCGGGATCGTTGCGGTGCACGGCCTGGAAGACCTCGTCGACGGCCCGGGCCTGGCCCTCTGCCTTGAGGATTTCGGCGGTGCGGTTGCCCTCTGCGCGCAGGACGGCGGACTGCTTGTCGCCTTCGGCCGTGAGGATCTGCGACTGGCGTTGCCCTTCGGCCCCGAGGATGGCGGCCCGCTTGTCCCGCTCGGCCCGCATCTGCTTCTCCATCGCGTCCTTGATGGACTGCGGGGGGTCGATGGCTTTGATCTCGACCCGGTTGACCCTCAGTCCCCATTTCCCGGTGGCTTCGTCCAGAACACCGCGGAGCTGGTTGTTGATGGTGTCGCGCGAGGTGAGCGTCTTTTCCAGGTCCATGGAGCCCACCACGTTGCGCAGCGTGGTCACTGTGAGTTGCTCGACGCCGTGGAGGAAGTCATCGATTTCGTAAGCGGCCGCTCGTGGATCGGTGACCTGGAAGTACAGAACGGTATCGATCTCGACGACCAGGTTGTCCTCGGTGATGACGGGCTGTGGTTTGAACGAAACGACTTGTTCGCGCAGGTCGATCAGCGGATAGACCCGGTCGACGTACGGGATGACGAGGTTGAGGCCGGGCTTCAGCGTGCGGCGGTAGCGGCCCAGTCGCTCGACATTGCGAGCGCGGGCCTGCGGCACGATGCGAACAGCCCGCACCACCGTGAAGACGGCTATCAGAGCGACGATCACGCCGGCTATGAGCAGCGCCGAGACTTCCATGGCTCACTCCCGGGGGTAGACGAACGCGGTGGCGCCACTGATCTTCATGACGTCGACGGCTGTACCGGGTGGAATGGTCTGCGTCTCGTCGTAGGAGCGGGCGGTCCACTCCTCGCCGCCGATGCGCACTCTGCCGTCCAGTGCTGTCACTTCCGAGACGGTGCGAGCGGTTTGGCCCACCAGCGCCTCGACGCCGAACCGTGCGGCAGAGGGAGGGGCCAGCACATGGCGCACCACGAAAGGGCGCACGAACAGCAGGCTGGCGGTCGCAGTGGCGGTGAACACCACGAATTGCAGGGGGACCGACAACCCGAGCGCCGCAGTCCCCGCGGTGACCAGTGCAGCCACCCCGAGGATTCCCAGCGCGGCGGTCAGAGTGAAGATCTCCACGACCCCCAGAACGCCTGCGGTGACTAGCCAATACAGCCAAGGATCCACGGAGCCTCCTCTCGCTGCGCACCGTTACCGGGAAGTGGCCCACGCCTCCCGTTCGTTCAGAGCCGCATGTTTAAGAGAAGCATCCCGTTTGATGCTATTCCCCTATTTGCAACATGAAAACCGATTTGTCTTTCCAGTGCGCGCTGGGGTGAGCCTGGTCCCCGTGCGTGAAGTCCTCGCTATCAGGCGCCCCCTTCGGGCGCGGGCGGTGAGCAGTCGCCCCCGGAATGTCAGTGGCCCAAGGCGGGCCCCGGAGTCGGTTGTGCAGAGGCGGCACTGGATGGCGTTGGCCGCTCCGCTTGCTGTCGGCCGGGGCGCCCTGCTGGACACCTTCGTTGGCTCTCGTGCGCCGAATCAAGGGCTGGAGGAGCAGGGATGACCACGGTGGGGGCCTCTGCGGGCCCGGGGGACCTGAAGCGCCGCTTGGGAGTGTCCGGCACGGTAACGGTCGGCCTGGGCTCGATGATCGCGGCCGGGGTCTTTGCCGCGTTCGGCCCAGCGGCCGGTGCCGCCGGTTCCAGGCTCCCGGTCACCCTGGTGCTGGCTGCGGTCGTGGCGTTCTGCAACGCGATGTCGTCGGCCCGGCTGGCCGTTCGCTATCCCGAGTCCGGGGGGCCTATGTGTGCGGCCGTGAGTGCCTGGGTGACTTCTGAGGATATCTGGCCCGCTGGGCGTTCGCCGTCGGCAGGACCGCGTCCTGCGCTGCGATGGCTCTGCCCGTCGGCTTCTACGCGTGGCCGGGTCAGGCCCACGCTGTTGCGGTCGCCGCTGTGGTGATCGCGGTTCTTGCCGCAGTGATGACTACCTGCCTGACAGCGGCACCGCTGATATAGGGCGCCTGGACACGGGCACCGCCATGACCGTCGGCGGGACGCTCCAGGTTGCTGTTCTTCGCCTTCGCCGGTTACGCCCGCACCGCGACGCTTGGTGAAGAGGTTCGAGATCCCGGCCGCACCGTTCCCCGCGCGATTGCTCTCGCGCTGTGCACCACCCTCGTTGTGTATGTGTAAGTGCATGTGGCTGTTGCCGTGGGCGTGCTCGCTACGCTGGGGCCGGACGGCCTTGCTCAGAGTGCAGCGCCTCTCGCTGACGCAGTGCGCGCCGCCGGTGTCCCGGGTCTGGCTCCCGTCGTGTGTGTCGGCACGGCCGTTGCGGCGCTCGGGTCGCTTCTCGCACTGACCCCCGGCGTCTCGCGTACCACCTTCGCCAGGGCAAGGGACCGTCACCTGCCGCACGTCCTGGCCGCCGTCCAGCTTCCGGATTCCCCACCGTGCCGAACTGGTCGTCGGTGCGGTGGTCACCGTCTTGGCTGCGTCTGTCGATGTGCGGGGGCGATCGGTTTCTCCTCCTTCGGTGTGCTGGCCTACTACGCCATCGCCAACGCTGCGGTATGGACTCTGGCCCCTTTCGAAGGACGACCACCCCGCCTTGTGCCCGTGTTCGGCCTGGCGGGCTGCGCGGCTCTCGCGTTCGCGCTGCCTGTGGCCACCGTGATCTCCGGCACCGCCGTCCTCGTGCTCGGCGTTGCCGTCTACGGCCTGCGGAAAGCCATGGCGAGACGCCGCACTACCTGCGGGTAGGACGTATTGAACACCTGGAAGCCACGGTCCAGCAGGAATCCCCGCGCCGGTCCGTGCGCATGCGACCGCCGACGGAATCCGACGCCTCCCACAGAAGCACACGCCGACCCGCACGGCTGAGGTCCGGAGCGGATGCGAGGCGGCAGAGGTCATGAGCGAGGACAAGACGCCGTGACATCCCAGGACCGAGGCCCAGGGCCTGGAAGTAGCTTGTTCGCAGGGCTTGATGTCGACCGGCCGACCACCAGGCTGTCGGTCCGTCGCTCCACTATCGCGATCTCCTCCCGCTCAGCACCCCCGCAGATCGCGTCGAATTCTGCAACAGCCCTGCCCGCGGATCCTCCGGATCCAGATGTGCTTGACCGGCAACCTCCAATCACGTGACAGACGCCGATACGTTCCGCGAGTTGCCGCACGCGCTCGGTGACCCTCACCATGGAGATCTCGTCCGGGTGCCAGTCCGTCTGGCCGGCCGCGGGCAGAAGGGTTCGGCATATGGCCAGGTACTTCGAGAACGAAACCAGCGAACTCGTCCCCGATGCGCTGTCCGGCTTCGCCCGCGCACACGCGGACCTCGTGGCATACGACCCCCGCGACGGGTTCTTTACCGCCCGGCCCCTCTCACCCGCCCGCCGGGTGGGGCTCTTGTCGGGTGGCGGCTCGGGGCACGAACCCCTGCACGTCGGATACGTCGTCACGGGCATGCTTGACGGCGCCTGCCCCGGCAGCGTCTTCGCCTCTCCACACAACCGGCAGATCTTCCGGGCGTCCCGCGCCGTGGCGGGGCCGGAGGGCGTGCTGCACATCGTCAAGAACTACACCGGCGACCGGATCAACTTCGGTATCGCGGCCGAACGGCTCGCCGACGAGGGCATCATGTGCGCACGGGTCCTCGTCGACGACGACCTGGCCTCCGACTCCGAAAAATCTCCGCAGGGCGCCGTGGCACGGGTGCCACGATGCTGGTCGAGAAGGTCCTGGGCGGCGCCGCGGACACCGGGATGAGGCTCGAAGGGCTGACGGAACTCGGCACCGCCCTCGCGGGCCGTTGCCGGACGCTCGCCGCCGCCTCCGCCGCCCACCACTCACCGACCACCGGCGAACCGGCGTTCGGGCTTCTGCCCGGGGAACTGGAGTACGGCGTTGGGATCCACGGTGAGCGCGCCGACCGCACCAGGAGACAGGGCAACATGGGTCCACTGGTGGAAGACATGACCGACGTCCTGCTGGACGCTCTGCGCCCCGGCCCCGACGAACCGGTCGTGGCCCTGGTCAACGGTCTGGGGTCGGTCACCTCGCTCGAGTTGTACGGCATCTTCGGTGAACTGGGCCGAGTCCTCGACGCCGGCACGTGCGGGGTGTCCGGCACCTCGTCGGCGACTACGTGACCGCGCTCGACATGCGGGGCTTCTCCCTGACCCTCATGGCCGCCGACCGCGACACCCTGGGCTTCTACGATGCGCCGGTCCGCACCTCGGCGTTGCGCTGGTAGGCGGCCCGTGACAGGAGCAGGAGGACAACCCCATGACGACTGCCGCTTTCGTCGCGACACAGACTCGTGAATGGATGCGTCGCTTCGCCGACTCGGTGTACGCCACCGAGGCCGAGCTGACCGCGCTCGACCAGCGGGCGGGGGACGGCGACTTCGGGACCAACCTCGCGACCGGGGTCCGGACCGCCGGGCTACGGCTCGACCGTACGGACGAGTCGGCCGGCCCCGCGGGGATCTTCAGCGCCATGGGCACCGCCTTCCTCGATGAGATCGGCGGGACCAGCGGCCCCCTGTTCGGTCTGCTTTTCCAGGCACTGAGCAGGACAGCCGCGGACTCCGGTCCGCATCTGACGACGGCTGCACTCGCCGAGGGCACCGTTCAAGGCCTCGCTGCCATCCGCCGTGTGGGCGATGCGGCTCCCGGCGACAAGACGCTGATCGACGCACTGGATCCGGCTGCGGCCGCACTGCAGGCGACAGGGACTGCGCCGCCTGCGACCGCCCTGGTCACGGCGGCGGACGGCGCCTGGCGAGGGGTACGGGACACCGCGTCCCTGTCGGCGCGCACGGGGCCGGGCCAGCTATCTCGGTGAACGGGCGACGGGCATACCCGATCCCGGAGCGGTGGGCATCGCCCTGCTCTTCGCCTCCGCGACCGGCGTCGTACCCGCCCTGGGGCCTCATCTGCCCCCACCGGCTGACCGCGGCCGCTTCGAGGGACACCAGGACGCTCTACTCCCCGATTCGGCTGCGGGCCCAGCCCACCAGCTCTCGGTCGGCGAGGCTCTCGATCCACAGGTCGGCCCGCTCCGCCTCGGGACCCGGCGGGCAGGGCCCGAGGCCGATGACGCGGAGGCCCGCCCGGCGGGCGGATTCCATGCCCGTGAGAGAGTCCTCCACGGCCAGAGCCTTCTCGGGCGGTACGCCGCACAGACGGACGGCCACGCTGTACAGATCGGGCTCCGGCTTCGGCCGGACTCCCTCGCAGGCGACAACGACGTGGCTGAAGGAGGCAAGGAGTCCGGCCCGTTCAAGACACGTTTCCACTGTCTCCCGAGGACAGTTGCTCGCCACCGCGAGGGGGAGGTGCCGAGCGGCCAGCCGGACCAGTGCGGCAGCGCCCGGCATGGTGACCGGATCCTCGTCGACCAGCGCCGGCTGCCAGGTCCTCCGCGAGGTCCGGCTTCCCGGTCTCCTCGGCCATGAGCGCGCCGCACTCGGTGTAGTGCACGCCTTTGGCACGGTCGGCGAATCCGGCAGGCGGCTTGAGACCGAAGACCCCGAAGGTGACGTTCCTGGCCTCCTGCCAATGTCGTTCCGTGTCCATCAGGGTCCCGTCGCAGTCGAAGACGATGGCTGACGGGGACCAGGCAAGGATGTTACGAGCTGTCATGTAACTGCCCTTCTCGAACTCGATGACTGCGCTAACCGTTTCGGTGCACGGTCCACGGGTGACAAGAGAGATGCCGGGGGTGTGGATGAGAAATGTGCGGCAGTGAGAGAACCGCGCAACCCGCCACAGCCGCGGCGACCGCGGGCACTTTGCTGCGCGCGTCATGGCGGACGTGAATCGTCACTTTCGGCGTGAGCCAAAAACATCGTAGCCATTACGTTATTTTGCTCTCTCCGCGTTCCGCAATCACCAATTCGAGTGCATGGAAATGCCCCCAGCCCCCATCTCACGGGGCACAGGAACAGGCCAGAGGCAGAGGCCGCCGCGCCCGCGGTGCCGTCGACGGGCCTGGTGAGAGCTGCTTCCGGCAGCCCGCCATGTCGCGCGGGGCGTAGCCGGGACACTCACGCGAAACGTTTCCCCTGGCCGGGCGACAGATTGCGGGAACACGCCTCTACCCAGACCGAAGAATAATAAGATCTTCGCGCGATGCGACTGAGCCCCCCGTGGAGGGGGTGGCATTATCTCGCCGCGCGGCGATAGAACATTCGAGCGAAGGTGGAACGTAAATGCAGGACAGGGCCCGAGAAACCCGCAAAGCATTGCTGGAATCAGCCGCACACCTATTTTCCGAACGGGGATATGCGGGCACAAGTGTCAATGACATAAGCGATCACTCTGGAAAAACCAGCGGCGCGATCTACTTTCATTACTCGAGCAAGGAGAAGCTGGCCCTGGCGGTGGCCCGGGAACAGTTCGCCACCTGGCCGCAGCTCGCCGCCCCCTACGCCGCGCCCGGAATCCCCCCGCTGGAGAAGCTGGTCGTCCTCAGCCTCAGTGTCGCGCGCGCTCTCAGCGAGGACACCGTGGCGCGCGCCGGCGCCCGGCTGTGGGCGGAGCGCCGGGGCATCGAGGCGGCCGTGCCCACACCGTTCGGTGCTTGGGCCCAGGCTGTCACCCGGCTTCTCGCCCAGGCCCGCAGCCGGGGTGAGCTCGCGGCCGACGTAAAGCCGTCGGCCGCGGCTGTGACGCTCGTGTGCGCGTTCTTCGGGCTCTGCACGCTGACCGACGACCTGCCGGGCGGGCGGCCCCGAGGGGAGCAGCTCGACCAGTGGTGGCTGCTGACGCTCAAGTCCCTACAGGCGAAACCAGACCCGGCCGGTCTGCTCGCCCGTGCCCGGGTACGGATCCCCGTACAGCCGTAGGACAGGACGCCGGGCAAGGCCGGACCGGGCTCTTGGCCGAGGCCGCTGAGCGCGGGACGGCCAGTTGCGCGACTTCAAGCGTTACTGTTTCGGCCGACGGGCTGGGTGGGCACGACGGCCTTCCAGGTTGCGTTGGCCCCCAAGTCGCCGATGCGGCAGACCTGCACACCCACTACGGTAGCGACGACGAACCAGAGCTCCACGACCGTGATCCGCAAGGGCGTACCGGGCTTTCCGCTCCCACCAATCTGGCCATTCGCGCCCGCGGCGGAAGAGGCCGCCCCCGCCGGTAGGCCCACCACAGCGCCGTGGCCACGACGGACAGCCCGCAGCCCATTGGAGGAGTTGGGCTCCCTTTTCCGTGTGCCCTTCCTGGGGCGCGCTCTCCTTCACGTGTTCCGGTCAACGGCACCCTCGCGCTGCACTGGCGCCTCGCCCGTGACTACGACCACCGGCCCGACAACGCGGCTTCTCGCGTCTACTGGGCCTCCACCGCCGGCATGCTCCGCCGCCTCACCACCCCTACCCCTACCCCTACCTGGCGGGACAACGTGGAGCTGGCCGCGTGAACATCAGCGAACTGCTGCGGCTGCTGCGGCTGCTGCAGACCGAACACGAGGAGTCCGCAGCCGCGCCGACGACCTGCGCGAGCAGATCGAGCGGCTCACCACCGCCCTCGCCGAGACTGCAGCCCGTCTGGCCGAGCTCGCCGCCGCCCGCAAGGTCATCGCCGAGCAGACCGGACAGCTCCGGGACCATATCGCCGAACTCACCGCCCGCCTCGACGAATTCGACACCGAGAGCGAGAATCTGCAGATCACCCGCAAGACCCTCCACAACATCCCCGCACCCGCCCCGGCACAGGCACCGGTCGACGAGCCACCCCGCACCCAGATACCCCAGCACCCGGCCTACCGGGAGTGTCTTCAAAGGTTGCTGATGAGCAATCATGTCGGGCATGGTGCGTCGACATGAGCTCTCGGATGCTGAGTGGGAGATGCTGTCCGGTCTCCTGCCGAAAGCGGTGACGGGACGGCCGCGGCAGGATGACCGGCTGGTTCTGAACGGGATCGTCTGGAAGCTCCGGACCGGTTCGGCTTGGCGGGACGTGCCTGAGCGGTATGGGTCCTGGCAGACGCTGTACACACGTTTTCGCAGGTGGGCCCTGGATGGCACCTTCACGCGGATGCTGCGGGCAGTGCAGACACAGAAGGAGGCGAGCGGGGACATCGACTGGCTGGTGTCGGTCGACTCCACGATCGCGCGAGCACACCAGCACGCCGCCGGCGCCCGAAAAAGGGGGCGGACGGAGAGGACGAATTACACGATCACGCCCTCGGACGATCCCGTGATGGACTGACCACGAAAGTTCATCTCGCCTGCGACGGCAAAGGCCGGCCCCTCGGATTCGTCGTTACTGGCGGCAATGTCAACGACTGCACCCGCTTCGAGCAGGTCATGGACGCCATCCGCCACTGCTGGACCGTATCCGGGCGGGGCTGTGTCACGAACAGCAGCTGTTCAGGGAGCTGTCCCACGAACTGCGCAACCCGCTCGCCCGCATCATCGCCGAACTCGACTGGTGGCGCAGCTGGCCCCGCTCCGCCGGCGAGACGGAACTCGCCTGCGCGGCGATCGCCGACGCCGCACAGGCGATGCGGACGATCTGCGACACCCTGCTCGACGACGCCCGTGGCGCCGCCACTGCCCTGCCCGGCACCGCCGAGATACGGCCCGCCCTGCTCCGCCTCGTCGACCGTTGCTCCGCTCCTCAGAAGATCGAGGTCGTGGTTGCGGTTGCGGTCCAGGGCCTGACGGCCGGCGTGCCGGCCGCCTTGCTCGAACGTACGGTGGGCCCGCTGCTGGACAACGCGCTGCGCTACGCCCACTCCAGAGTGCGGGTCATGGCCCATGGAGAGGAGGGGAGCGTTCTCATCGAAGTGACCGCGGACGTTCCGGGCGTACCCCAGTCCTTCACCCCGGATCTTTTCCGTCCGGGACGGCGTGCCGAGCCCGCCGACGGCCACCTCGGAGCGGACCTGGGACTGCCGCTCGCGCAACGCCTCGCCCGCTCCGCCGACGGAGATGTGCGTCACGACGAACAGCACAGCCCCGGAGCCCGGTTCGTCGTCACGCTGCCGGCCGGCTGACCTGCTCCCGCTCCGTCACGTCGCGCCGCGACACGGCCAGGAACACCACCAGCGCGAGGATCACGGCCAGGAACAGCACACTCGTGATCACCGTGCCCAGAGCCAGACCGCCTTCGTCTGCCGGCTGCGACAGGTAGTCGCCGACCGACGCGCCCAACGGCCGGGTGAGGACGTAGACCGTCCAGAAGCTCAGCACCGCGCCCAGCCCCATGGCATAGCGCGCCAGGGCGACTGCCGCGATCACCAGGCCGAAGAGCAGCGCCGCGATCCAGTAGCCCAGGGACAGTTGCTCCGCCAACAAGTCACCGACGGCTGTGCCCAGAGCGAAGGTGAGCAGCACGGCCACCCAGTAGCAAGCCTCGCGGCGCACCGAGTCGACGCGGCGGATGGACAGAGTCCCCTCGGTCGTGAACCAGATGAGGAACGCGGCCGCCAGCGCCACCGCGAACACGGCGGTCGTGGTCTGCAGCGGCACACCCAGGTTGTCTGTGAGGTTGTCGGTGATCAGCGTGCCCACGATGCTGACCAGCACGACGACGAGCCAGTAGATCCCGGGCCGGTAGGCATTGGTGCGCAATTGTGCGATGAGGGCCATGACCAGGAGGGCGCTCATCACCAGCGAGGTGCCGGTCAGTCCCATGCCCAGCTGGCCGTTGAGGTAGTCCGCCGCTGTCTCGCCCACCGTGGTGCACAGCACCTTGATCACCCAGAAGTAGGCGGTGATCTCGGGGACCTTGTTCCAGCGCACCCGGGCCGTGCCGCTGTCGGAGGCAGGGGGTTGCTGCGTCTCAGATGTCATGCAGCCAGACGTTGCCAGTCCCAACCTGAACACATCCTGAGCACGTGCACCCCCGGCGCACTCATTTATCCCGGCGGGTCCGTCTGCGGCGATAGCGTCCCCGCCATGCTGACAGCGACAGAGCCTGTGCATCCGGCGTCCTGGCCCCTGCAATTCCTGCGTAGACGGCTCGGCTGGGCCTCCTGCACGGCCTACGCCGCCGCAGCGGTTTTCCCCGCGCCGGGCCTGTGGCTTCGCCGCACCCACGGCCTCCCCGTGGGAACGGGCCTGAGCGTCGGCCTCAACACCACTCAGATCCTGCTCGCCGCCGTCCTCTTCACCGCCGGTCTGCGCTCCTGCCCGCACGACCTGACCCGGATACTGCGCCGCCCGGGCATTCTGCTGGCCGGTCTCGCGCTCCACCTGACAGCCCCGCTGCTGATCATCCCGGGCCTTTCGCTCGCGCTGCGCTGTTCACCCGACTCCGACGGCGGCAGCGGCATGACTGCCGCAATGATCCTGACCGTAGCAATGCCGGTGGCCGCCGGAGCCACCGTGTGGAGCGACGGGGGACGGGGGACGAGGCGACGATGCTGGGCCTTGTCCTCGTCTCCACCCTCATCAGCCCGCTTACCGTCCCCGCCACCGTCGGCACCCTGGCCCCTCTGCTCAGCGCGGACTACGCACACACCCTGGCCGTTGCCGTACAGAACGTGGGAAACGGCTTCGCCCTGACCGGGGTACTGCTGCCCTGCGCCGCCGGCATCGTCTGCCGCCTCCTCCTGCCGGGCCCCGTGTCGCGGGCCGTGCTCCCCACCGCTGCCCTCGGCGTGTTGCTCGCCTCCCTCGCCCTCACCTATGTCAACGCCAGCGGTGCCATCGGCCAGTTCCTCACCCACCCCCGCCCTCTGCTGCTCGTGGCGGGTGCGGGCACCGCTTCGGCGGTCTGTGGTCTGTCCTTCGCCTGGGGCCGCCTCGCGGTCCGCATCCTGCGGCTGGAGGCCCGCGCCGGTACGTCCGTGACCCTGGCCTGCGGTATGAGCAACAGCAGCGCCGGCGCCGTCCTCATCAGCACCGCGATGCCCGACCGGCCGCAGATCCTGCTCCCCGTTCTCGCCTACAGCCTTCTGCAGAAGCTCTTGGCCAACCGTTTCACGCGTGCCCGGACTGCGGGAGCAGCAGCGTGAACCGGGTTGGCGCGGTCCCGCTCAGGGCGATACGGGCCCCGGCGACCCCGGCCAGCTCCCGTGCCAGGGCGAGGCCGATGCCCGAGCCGGGGCCCGTGGTCGCGCCGCGAGCGAAGACTGCGGCAGCCTCGAGCGGGGGGTTGCCCTCGTCGGCGACGTCCAGGGCAAGCGCAGAACCAAGGTCGCGCAGGCTCACCGTGACGGTTCCGCTGCCGTGCCGGTGGGCGTTGTCGAGCAGGATGTCAAGAATCTGGTCGGTTGTGCGTCCGGGGACGGGCAGGGCGGCCGCCGCCGGGTCGAAGACGAGGGTGAGGCGGCGGCCGTCGTTGGCGAGTGGTCCATGCCAGCGCCGCTCGGCGCGCTGCAGGACTTCACCGGCAGGCCGGAAGGAGGCACCTGCGCCGTTGACCGGTTCGGCTTGGGCGAGCTGGAGTACCTCGTCGATGGTGTTGTCCAGGTGCCGCGTGTGATCGAGGGCTTCTTCGACGGCGGCTCGCAGGTCTGTACCGGGAGTGGTCAGGGCTGCGTCCAGTCCCAGTTGCAGCCCGGTCAGGGGGTGCGTAGCTGATGGGAGGCGTTGGCGGTGAAGTCGCGCTCGTGCTGAAGGAGCTGGGTCAGCTGGTGGACCATCAGATTGTGTGCGGTGGCTACTTGGTCGATCTCGGGGATGGCGCAGGACGCTGCTCGGGCGCTCAGGTCGCCGGCGGCGATGGCCTGGGAGGTGTGGGAGAGGGCTTCCAGAGGGGCGGTGAGGGCGCGGGCCTGCCGTCGGGCGACGAGGATGGCGACGCCTAGTGCGATCAGGGCCGTGGCCAGTAGGGCAGCCCAGGCCGCCAGGGTCCGGTTCCACACGCTGCGCGTGGTGACGGCTGCACGGACCACGCCGATGACGCGCTCGTCTTGAGAGACAGGAACGGCAGAGACGAGTTCGTTGTCGGCGCTCTGCTGTACCACGGTGCCGGCAAGCGCACGGCGGGTTGCGGGATCGGCCGTGCCCGGGCCGGTTCCGGCACGCAGGCGAAGCGTCGTGTCGTAGAGGCCGATCTGTCCCTCAGATCGCCCCGGGGGCAGTTCGACGGGGTCGCCGGCGGTGAAGTCGGGGCTCACGCGGATCGCGGTCGCCATGGCGTCACGCTCCAGTTCACCGCGTTCGTCGGCGAAGAAGGAGGTCCGGATCACTACGGCGAGCGGAATGGCCAGCAGGACAAGGGCCACCGAGGCGGCCACCAGGGCTACACGGACCACGCGCTGTCTCATGCGCTCATCATGAGGGCGTTGGGCCTTGTGGAGGCGTCCGGAGGATCTCGGAAGTGTGCTTTTGCCGTCGTCTAACCCTGCTCGGACCCGGCGTTAACCGGTTCTTGCCTAGGGTCGCCGGTATGGCCGTCCGGCTCACACGTGAAGGGCACCACGCTCATGCGACGCACACTCGTTCTTTCCCTTGCCGCCCTTATCCTGACCGGCGGGTTGGTGACGGGATGCGGCAGCGACAGCAGCTCCGCGCCGTCCAGCGTAAGCACGACCATCAAGGCGGCCCCGACGGAGTCCAATCCTGCCGGGGATATCCCCGATAATCAGGCGTATGTCGCCTACCAACCCGCCGGGGGCGGATTTACTGTCAAGGTGCCGGAGGGCTGGGCCCGCACTATCAAGGGCAGCACGGTCATTTTCACGGACAAGCTGAACCGGATTGAGATCACCTCCGGGAAAGCCGCCACCAAGCCCACGCCCCAGTCGGTCAAGTCCGACGTGGTGCCGGTTCTGCAGCGGCAGGTCCCCAAGTTCCAGATGGGGAAGATCACCGTCGTCTCTCGTCCCGCCGGGCAGGCCGTCCTGCTCACTTACCAGGGGGACAGCACCCCGGATCCGGTGACCGGCAAGGCCGCGCACGACGCCTTCGAGCGGTATTCCTTCTTCAAGGCCGGCCGGCAGGTCGACCTGACGCTGTCCGGGCCGGTGGGCGCCGACAACGTGGACCCCTGGCGCATCGTCACCGACTCTTTCCAGTGGCAGTAATGACCGCCTCCGGCACACACACCCAGCGCCCCACGGACGCGGAGGCGCTGACGGCGCGGGACCTGTACCGGTTCTACCGGGCGGGCGAGGAGGAAACTCTGGCGCTGCGCGGCGTCGCCCTTGAGGTGCGGCGTGGGGAGAGCGTCGCGGTCATCGGACCGTCCGGGTCGGGTAAATCCACCTTGCTGGCCTGCCTGGCCGGGCTGGACGAACCCGACGGCGGCACCGTCCACGTCGCCGGGGAGCGGATCAGCCACCGGCCGGAGGCAGAGCGGGCCCGGATCCGAGCTCACCGGATCGGCGTCTTGCTGCAGACCGGGAACCTCATCGCCCACCTCGACATCGCCGCCAACATCCGCCTCGCGCGCACCGCTGCGCCCCGCGCAAGCACGCAGTCCGTCGCACAGCTGCTGGAGCAGGTCGGGCTCGGGCACCGGGCCCGCGCCCTGCCCCAGGAGCTGGCCGGTGGGGAACTCGCCCGCGCGGGGTTGGCCGTCGCGCTGGCGAACGACCCGGACATCCTCCTCGCGGATGAGCCGACCGGGGAACTGGACGGCACGACCGAGCAGCGCATCCTGGCCATGCTCCGCGATCGTGCACAGGCAGGCGGCGGGGTGCTGCTCGTCACCCACAGCCCCGAAGCCGTCAGGATCGCCGACCGGGTCATTACTTTGCGTGACGGACGGATCGGGTCATGACCGCGCCCCCGGAGGTGCTCGTCCGCTGTCAGGGTGCCGCCCGCACCTACGGCCGGGGGCTTGCCGCGGTCGTCGCGGTGCACGGTGCGACCTGCCAGGTCGGCGTGGGTGACCGGATTGCGATCACCGGGCCCTCCGGCTCGGGCAAGTCCACCCTGCTGCATCTGATGGCAGCTCTCGAAAAGCCCACCGCCGGCGAGGTGACCTGGCCCGGTCTGACGGAAGGTCCCGTGGCGGGGCAGGTAGGTGTCGTCTTCCAGGGGCCCAGCCTGATCCCGGCGCTGGATGTGGCGGAAAACGCCGCACTGCCCCTGGTTTTGGCCGGCATCCCGCAGGAGCAAGCCCGGCGCCGGGCTCTGGAATCCCTGACCCTGGTCGCAGCTGACGGTCTATCCAGGAAGCTGCCCGAGGAACTGTCCGGGGGCCAGGCCCAGCGCGTGGCTATCGCCCGCGTGCTGGCCCTGCGGCCGCGCCTGGTCCTGGCGGACGAACCCACCGGGCAACTGGACCGCGCCACGGGCCAGCACATCATCGACGTGCTCCTGGCAACCGCCGACGAGATCGGCGCCGCCTTGGTGGTCACCACCCACGACCCCACCGTCGCCCAGCGCCTGAAGGAACGCTGGGCTATGCACGAGGGCCGTCTGCACCCCGCGACCGAGCCACCCGGGCCGCCGGCGGAAGCAGCATCCCAGGGAGACCCGTCGTGATCATCACCTGGATTAACGGACTGCTCCGCCGGCGCACCGGGCGGCTGATCGCCACCGCGTTCGGCATCTCCCTCGCTGTCGCCCTCGTCGCGTCCCTGGGCTCGTTTCTGACCGCGTCGAAGGCCACCATGACCGCCCGCGCCGTAAGCTCTGTGTCGGTGGACTGGCAGGTCCAGATTCAGCCCGGCGCCGACGCCGGTACGGTCCAGAACACGGTAGAAGCCGCGCCCGGTGTCCAGAGCGCCCAGAGCGTCGGGTTCGCCCGCAGCACCGGCTTCCAGGCCACCAGCGCGGGCAGCACCCAGAGCACCGGCCCCGGTGTCATCCTGGGCCTGCCCGACACCTACCGGACGACCTTCCCTAGAGAGATCCGTCAGCTGACCGGTGCCACCTCAGGAGTCCTGCTCGCCCAGCAGACCGCGGCGAACCTGCACGTCGCCGCCGGTGACAAAGTCACTGTCTCTCTGCCAGGCACGAAGCCGGCGAAGGTAAAGGTGGCCGGAGTGGTCGACCTGCCGCAGGCCGACTCGCTGTTCCAAAAAGTCGGCGCCCCGCCCCAGTCCCAGCCGGCAGCACCGCCGGACAACGTCATCCTGCTGCCTGCGGCCATGTTCAACACGCTGACCGCGCCGGTCAAGAAACTCGACCCGGCCGCCGTCACCACCCAGATCCACATCGCCCGCAACGCCCCCCTGCCCGCCGACCCTGCGGCCGCCTACACCTCCGTCACCGCCGAGGCACGCAACCTGGAGGCCCGCACCTCCGGCGGGGCGGTCGTCGGCGACAACCTCGGCGCCGCACTGGACGCCGCCCGCAAGGACGCCCTGTACGCGCAGATCCTGTTCCTGTTCCTGGGCGTACCCGGCGCAGTCCTCGCCGCCCTGCTCACCGCAGCTGTGGCCGGCGCGGGCGCCGACCGGCGGCGCCGTGAGCAGGCCCTGTTGCGCACCCGCGGGCTGCGGCCCCGCCAGGTCGCCACCACGGCCAGCGCGGAAGCGGGCGTGGTCGGTGTAGCCGGCGGCCTGCTCGGAGTAGGCATCGCCGCCCTCGCCGGGCGAGCCGCGTTCGGCACAGCCTCGTTCGGCGCGAGCACCAGCTCAGCAGCGGTCTGGTTCGCCCTCGCCCTGATCCTGGGACTGGCCGTGGCCGCCGCAGCAGTACTGGTACCCGCGCTGCGTGACCTGCGCACCGGCACCGTCTCTGCTGCCCGCAAGGTCGTCGGCCGCGCCCGCTCCCCCTGGTGGATGCGCTTCGGCTTGGACTTCATCCTGCTGGCCGCATCCCTCCTGGTATTCCGGGCCTCCAGCGGCAACCAGTACGCCCTCGTGCTGGCTCCGGAGGGCGTGGCGAGTATCTCGGTGTCGTACTGGGCCTTCCTCGGCCCGGCCCTGCTCTGGATCGGGGCCGCCCTGCTGCTGTGGCGCCTGGCCATCGTGGTCCTGGCCCACGGACGCAGGCCACTGGCCCGTCTTGCCCGCCCTCTGACCGGGACACTCGCCGGCACAACGGCAGCGAGCATGTCCCGCCAGCGCCGTCCGCTGGCCCGCGCGATCGTGCTCCTTGCGCTTGCCCTCTCCTTCGCCGCCTCCACCGCCACCTTCAACGCCACCTACAGGCAGCAGGCCGAGGTCGACGCGAAGCTGAGCAACGGTGCCGACGTCACCGTCACCCAGTCCCCGGGCGTCAGCGTCGGCCCCGGCGCCGGGACGGCCCTGAAGGTGGCCGGCGTGCGACATGTCGAACCCCTCCAGCACCGCTTCGCCTACGTCGGCGCCGACCTGCAGGACCTGTACGGGGTCCAGCCGTCCACCATCACCTCCGCCACCTCGCTGCAGGACGCCTACTTCGCCGGCGGCACCGCCAAGAGCCTCATGAACAAGCTCGCAGTCCGACCCGAGTCCCTCCTCGTCAGCGAAGAGACCGTCAAGGACTTCCAGCTCACCCTGGGCGACACGGTGAACCTGCGCCTGCAGGACACCCGGACCCAGGCATTGCGCACCGTGCCCTTCCACTACGCGGGCATCGTCAAGGAATTCCCCACGGCGCCCAAGGACAGCTTCTTCGTCGCCAACGCCAGCTACATCGCCAAGACAACCGGCAGCAACGCGGTGGGGGCGTTCCTCGTCGACACCGGCGGCACCCATCAAAAGAGCGTCGCCAACCAACTGCGCCAACAGGTGGGAACCTCAGCGACCGTCACCGATGTCACCCAGACCCGCTCCACGGTCGGCTCCAGCCTCACCTCGGTCGACCTGGCCGGACTCACCCGCATCGAGCTAGGCTTCGCCGTTCTGCTGGCCGCCGCCTCCGGCGGCATCGTCCTGGCCCTGGGCCTGGCCGAACGCCGACGTACCTTCGCCATCGCCACTGTCCTGGGAGCCACCCGGCGTCAGCTGCGCGGACTGGTCCTCAGCGAGGCGGCAGTCATGACAGCAGGCGGCCTACTCGGCGGCGCTCTCATCGGCTGGGCCCTGTCCCAGATGCTGATCAAGGTGCTCACCGGCGTGTTCGACCCCCCTCCCTCAGTAATCGCCGTTCCCTGGGCCTACCTCGCCCTCACCCTCGGGGCCGCTATCGTCGCGATCGCCGCTGCGGCTATGAATGCCGCCCGCGGCTCCTCCCGACCACCCGTCGAGGAATTGCGCGAACTGTGAAAGCCAGTGCAGCGGCCGGGTCGGGCGTGGCTGTCCGCCGGAGACGCCCGACCCGGTCTCTCCCGTCCCCAACCAGGCGTGCCGCCCGCCCCCACCGCCGGCAGCAGCCCCTACGCTTCGGAACATGCGAGTGCCCGCAACCTTAGAGGGAACCCACATCCTGATCGTCGAGGACGACGACACCATCGGACGGCACCTGGATGCCGGACTGCGCGGCCACGGCTACCACACGACCTGGTGCCGTACGGGCATGAACGCACTGGCCGAAGCCCGTGCCACCGCCCAGAATGTTGTGCTGCTCGACCTCGGCCTCCCCGATGTCGACGGCATCGACATCGCACGCACCCTGCGCGCTGAATTTCCCGACCTGCTCATCGTCATCCTCACCGCCCGCAGCGACGAGATCGACGTCATCGCGGGCCTCGACGCCGGAGCCGATGACTATCTCGTCAAGCCGTTCACCCTGACCGTGCTGCTGGCCCGGCTCCGTGCCCACCTACGCCGCCGCCCACCCAACGCAACGCGCGAGGATGGGGCAATTCACGTAGGCGACCTGACCGTTGACACCTCAGCGCGTCGCTGCACGCTGGCCGCCGACGAGGTCGCGCTGCGACCCAAGGAATTCGAGCTTCTCGCCGTACTCGCCCGCCACGCGGGCGCCGCCGTCTCCCGCGAAGACCTGATGGCACAAGTCTGGGACGAGAACTGGTTCGGGCCCACCAAAACCCTCGACGTCACCCTGGCCTCGCTGCGCCGCAGACTGGGCGAGGCCGCCGACGCCGCGCCCCGGCCCCTGAACCTGCCGGCGATCACCACGTTGCGTGGCCACGGATACCGGCTCGAGACGGTCACGCCCGGGCAGGCAGCCCCGGACAGGTGACGGACGTTCGGGGCGCAGTTCAGCTGGTCACTCCACAACGCAAAGATCTCGAAGTGCAGCGAAACCGCACGACACCGAGCTCGGGAACCTGCGGCAACACCCCTGGAGCTCCCGACCCAATGGGAGCCACAACGGGCGGCCCACCGACCGCGTCGCGCCAGAGACGCCGCCTCACGGCCCCAGAGACCGTCCGGTCAGGGAAGCACGGGTGAGTAGTCCACGCGCTTCACGTCGTAGTAACGGGCCACGCACGTCGTCACCCAGCTTCGCTTCCCGTTACCGAACGGCTCGGTCATCACCGCGATCGGAGTCGGCGTGTAAAGGACGACCCTCGCCCCCTGCGCCACCTGGGCGTGGATCCACGCGTCCTGCCGCTCCCAGTCGTGCGCCCGCACGCGCATCTGGTTCCCCAGGTGGACCAGGGAGGGTGTCAGGCCGATACATGTGACGGCGCACATCACGACGGCGGCCCAGCCCATGACGGCACGGTGAGCAGAAATGCCTTGGAGGGACTGTCCAAGAAGCATCCCGAGGCCGGTCAGCAGGACGATGTACAGGAACAGGAAGTCGTTCCACAGCCGGGTGGAGGCGACCACGCCTGCATGGAAGACCGGGTAGGCAACTAGCGTGGCGAGATAGCCGCTGATGAGGAATGTGACGACGCCGGCGCACACCAGCAGGACCGGGTGCCGCGGTGGGTTCGGAGGGGCGCCGGCGGGGCCCCTCATCACGAGGCCGAGCAGGATTCCGGCTGCGATCGCGCCCAGGTACTGCCATGTGGAGAGTGTGTCGATCATGATGTGCGCGAAGGCGCGCGCGGCCCCGGACAGCGAATCCGAGGAGATCAGCGAGGTGCCCTCACCGGCGCCGAAGCGAGCTCGTCGCTGTCGCGAGCCTGGCGACGTGAACAGGATCAGCGCGCCGGCGAGTGTTCCGGCCAGGCCCACGGCGAACCACACGCGCAGTCGGCGGCGCACCGGATCGTCGGGAGTCCGGATGGTCAGGGCGAGACAGGCGAGCAGGACCACCAGCACGACGACCGTGGTCTGCTCCGACATCGTGCCGATGCAGAGTCCGATCACCAGGCCGACGGTCAGGGCGAAAACCCTGCCCCGTCGTGACCGGGCGAGAAGGAATGGAATCACCGCACCGCAGGCGAGGACCGGGGGCAGGGTGTGCGAGACGGACGCGGCGGGCCAGTAGAGGGTCTTGTACGTGTTGGGCGATCCCAGCAGGAAAAGCACCGTCACCATGGACGCCACAAGAAGAGGGACCCCGCGCGGAACGGTCATGGCTGCCCTGCGCAGGGCCAACGCCATGACAACCCACAGAATTCCCCCTACGAACACGGTGCTGAGGGGAGCGAACCATTGGTGCCCCGCTACGCCGAATCTCCCGTAGAGCCAGACCAGCACACCGTTCATGACCCGGCCGTTGTCGTGAACGTAGAACCTGCTGGCCATGCCGGGAAGCCCGTGTTCGCGGATGACTGGCAGGAAGCACCATTCATCGCCGCTCGGCCGCACCCAGCGAGCGTATGACGCGGCCAGTCCCAGGAGGCCAAGCGGGAGGATACACAGTACGTATGCCCACGCCGCGGTCCGGGAGCCGGGGGCCTTTGAGCGGGCCGGTTGCTCTGCTTCTCTCACTACCCCATCCATCCTCGGTCGGTCACCGGCGTTCCGATGTCCTCGGCAGCACGTGATGCCTTCGCGTCCGCTCTACCTCAAAAGTTCGGATCGAGTACTTCGCACACGCTCAGCTCAGTGTGCGCAGCAACGCGAACGGCACACTTACCACGCAGGCGGGTGACGGCCCGGCCCGGCGCTTGATCGATAGGCGAACCGGTATGGATCATCGAACACGTGGCGGTGCGTATGCTCGCTGTGGACTGCCGGTGGGCAAAGCGGCGGAGGACCGGAATGCGCGTGCCACGTGCGAAGAGCGTCTGGAGCGGTTCGGGTCTGTTGCGCTGGGGCGCACCATCCCTGGCGGCGAGCCTTCTGCTCCTTCCGCTGCTCTACCGCCCGGCCGGGGTGTCCCATGACCGCGCCTCAGCGTTGCTCGACGGCCCGGAGCGCCGGGGCAGCGCCCGCGTCTGTGAGGGCACGATGGTTGGCGTGGCACATGAAGACGACGATCTGCTGTTCATCAATCCGGAGATCCAGCAAGCTGTTGGCCCCCGGTGCGCGTTCAGCACGGTTTACTTGACCGCCGGGGATGCCGGCCGCCGGTATGACGGGGGCGATTACGTCCAGAGCAGGGAAGAAGGCGTACGAGCCGCGTACGCAGAAATGGCAGGTGTCCCGGACCGTTGGACGAGGAGTGACCTCCATGTGAGCGGCCGCACCATCGCCTCCTACACACTGAAAGGGAAGACCGGCGTACGGCTCTCCTTCCTCCGGCTCCCCGACGGCACCCCGGACGGCAGTGGGACCGCGACGTACTCCCACCAGAGCCTGCTGAAGCTCTTCCGCGGCAAAATCCGCTCCATGCAGCCCGTGGACGGCACGCGGGGCTACACGGAGCAGCAACTCATCGACACACTCACTGCTCTCGCCGAACAGGACGGCATCAAGCGGATCCTCACCCTGGACTACGACAACGCGGTCTTCGGACACACGTATACGCAGGGCGCCGACCACAGTGACCATGGAGTGGCCGGCCGGTACTTCCGACGCGTCGCGTTTCGCTTGCCGGGCAATATCACGACGGAGGCCCGGGGTTACCTCGGTTACGACATGTCCCGTCTTCCCGAAAACCTCAGCCCGATCCGGGGCCGGCAGAAGGACGCGATCTTCCAGTCCTATCGCAGGGGCGCGGGCTGCGAATCCAGACCGTGCCCGGCCGGGCACTACATGAGCGGGAAGTACCAGCAATGGGTGCGCCGCGAGTACTCTCTCAAGCCGCCGGTGGCGCAGCCCGGCGAGATCGTGTCGGCGATGGGGCCGGCGAATCATGCGGGGCGCCACGGACGCTGCCTGAGTTCGGCGGGGAGTTCGCCGGGCTCCCCCAAAGGAGTGGAGGTGAGCACCTCCGACTGCGACGGCAAATCCGACCAGTATTGGAGTATGCACGCCGGAACCATCGAATCAACGTCCGGTCGGCTCTGCCTGACCGCTGCCGTGCGACGGGCCACCATGTCCACGTGCACCCACAGCCCTCAGCAGAAGTGGCGGATGGACAGGTACGGGCGGATCGAATCCGGCGGGCGCTGTCTGTTCCAGGACGACTTGGCAGCCAGAAATGCGCGATTGGTCCTGCGCCCGTGTGCTCCTCTACGACCTGAGCTGACCTGGCACACCGCGGGATAGCTCTGTGGGCAGTGCGAGCCCGTTCGTCTGTCGGCTATACGTCGCGCTCACGGGCCGGCGGAATTCGAGTCCCACACGGGCCGGGGCGCCGAGCCGGGTCAGCCCGTCACGTACGTAGGTGACCCGTTTCAGGTGGTAGTAGTCGGCCACGCAGCCGGCGGGCCACAGCGTGCGGCCGTGATTGCCGAAGGGGTCGCGCATATGCCCCACTGACGCCGGTACGTACGACAGGACTTCGTCCCCCTGCCGTACCTGCTCGCGCAGGAGTCGGTCCTGGCAGTCCCCGTGGGCCGCCCGGTCGGTCCTGCCCTGCTCGAGGTCGGCCAGGGGAAGGGCGAGCCCCACGCAGGTCACCGCGCACAGCAGCGCCGCGGCAGCCGTCAGTGCAGCGGCGCAACCGGGCGGGGGCATCGGGCAGAGCTCCGCCCAGCAAGGGCGCCGATCCTGCGAGCAGCAGTGCGTACACGAAGAGGTAGTTCAGTCGCCGGTCCGTCCGGATCGGGTGCCGGCTGGCACCTGCTCGGGCTCCGGTGGCAGGGAGGCGGCTGCACCCGAGGTGATCGCCCACCGGGCGACCAGGAACGAGAACGGTGTGGCGAGAATCCCCGCAGCCAGTGCAGCAATGTTCTTTTCGATGCCGAGATGGCTCACCCCAATGTAGAGAAGGGCGCCGGAGAGTACGAGGTTGACGAGGCTCGACAGTGGATAGCGGAGAAGGGACCGCCATGTCGGCCTGATCCGCAGGGTGATGAAGGAGTTGAGCAGGAATGATCCGACAATGCTGACGCAGTATCCGATTACGTGCGAGGCCAGGTACGGGATCCAGTTGTTGAGTGTCGCGTATACCGCCAGATAGACAGCGGTATTGACGACACCGATCATCGCGAAGACGATAAACTGGCGCAGGGTGCGGGATCTCGTGGAGCCGGAGGCGGTCGAAGCGCCTCCACCGGCACGTATCGGCGGTTCCGGGGCGGGCGGTCCCGGGTGGTCACTCGATTCCCGGACCAGGTAGTGCGGCCGGTTCTTGGTCTCGCAGTAGATGCGCCCGACGTACTCACCGACGATCCCGAGCGTTACCAGCTGAATCCCGCCGAGTGCCACTACAGCCGTCAGCAGACTGGTGTATCCCGGAATCCCGACCCCGTGGCGTGCCACGCCCACGATGATCCACAGGGCGTATCCCATCGCGGCCAGAGCAAGCAGCAGGCCAGCGTAGATGGCGAGGCGCAGGGGGCGGTTGTTGAAGGAGATCAGCCCGTCGATGCCGTAGTTGAGTAGCCGTCTGCCGCCCCACTTGGAGCGCCCCGCCACGCGCTCGGCGTTGTGATAAGTGAAGCTGACGGTATCGAAGCCGATCCAGGAGAAGATGCCCTTGGAGAAGCGGTTCGACTCTGGGAGGGAGAGCACGCTGTCCACCGCGCGCCGTGACAGCAGCCGGAAGTCCCCTTCGCCGTCGACCACGGACACCTCCATGAAGTGGCCCATGGTGCGGTAATAGGAGCGGCTGACGAATGACCTCAGCAGCCCTTCACCCTCGCGGTCCCGGCGAGCGATGACTTGGTCGTAGCCGTGCCGGTGCAGCTCCAGTATGCGGGGCACGAGTTCGGGTGGGTGCTGGAGGTCGGCGTCCATGAGGACCACGCAATCGCCGCGGCACATCCGCAGCCCGGCAAGCATGGCGGCTTCTTTTCCGAAGTTGCGGCTGAACGCCGTGTAGCGAACCCGTTCGTCGGTGGACGCCAGGTAGGTCAGCTGGGTTCTGGTGAGGTCATCGCTACCATCATCCACATAGCAGACCTCGAAACTCTCCCCCGTCGGCTCGATGACATCGACCAGCGTCCGGTGAAACCTCCCGACGACCTGCTCCTCGTTATAACACGGCACGACGATCGATAGTTGACAGTTTCTCATCCGTTTCCCATCAGGAGCGAGCATGAGCGCAATCCACGCAACCCTATTCCTGCAGCCTCGCAAAGCAGCCGACCTACAGGAGATGGCGGCGAATCTCGGTTCGGAGTTCATTCCGGTCGAGTCGGCGCTTTGTGGCGGCCACGTAGGTAGTGGAAAATACCTGTCGGTTTCGTCATCACTGAGCCCTTACCGGCTACTTGCGCCGATGTCGGGTACAGGCCGGGGCCTCGTCTACGGGTCGTGGTCCCCAGGCGTCCTGTGACGGCACCAGCCCGGGGACCACGGCGGATGCCAGCACTGGGGGACGAGCCCGCGACATCTACGCCTACTCTGCCTCGCCTGGATGGGCACAGGAGGCATCGGTTCGCCGATCCTGCGTGTCTCACTCCCCTGGCCGTCCGAACTGCCGGTCCGCGTCAGCCTGATTGCGCGCCACCAGAATCGGACCTACCTGACGTGGCAGCCCTCCCGTCGTCGCGAGTCGAGGCCCTGCCCCCATACACCCCCGCACCTGAAGGGCACAGTGGAGGGACTGAACCGAGCCGGAGTCGATGTTCCTGGCCGCCCTGCCCGGCTACGTACGTACGGGTTCATCCAGTCCGGATGCGTGGCGTGTCTTCAGGCACAGCCACTCGTTCGCGGGAAGTGGTAGTCCGAGCCGAGGCGGTAGTCGCCGCGTTTGTGGACGGTGAGCTGGGTCCAGTCACCGGCGCGCTCGATGCATGCGCCCGGTGCGCTGAGCCAGGGAGAGTATGCGATCCGCACGGTGGCGGTGCCGGCCGAGGGCATCCGCACGATCAGCTCGGCGTCGTTGCCGCCCAGGTCGGTTGCGGGGGCGGATACCAGTGGTATGGCGTCCTGGACCCGGTAGATGGCCCACCCGTTGTCCCGCCATACGGGCTTGAGCCAGGCGGGCGGGTTCCTGACGAGGGCGGCCTCGGCGGTTGCGGGTCCGTCGGGTCGGCCGGCGGGCAGGACAACGAGGCCCACCGCCCAACGATTAAGCCAGGCACGGTACTTCTCGGCGGAGAAGGTTCCGTCGTAGAAGAGGCGGCCGCGCTCGACGTCTAGCTGACGGTTCCAGCCGCGTGCCATGTTGATGTGCGGGGCGAGGAGGTGCGCCTCGCGGTGGTCGCGGGCGGGAACGACTTCGACGCGGGTTCGGTCCGCGCGCAGCCGGTCGAGCGCGGTGAACACACCGTCGGTGTGGCAGGCCCAGGACTGCACGGAGGTCGAGGTCACCAAGTCGTCGTGGGTGTTGCTGACCACCCAACCGGTGCATGAGGCCAGGGCGGCCGCGAGCAGCAAGTGGGGCAACGCCTGGCGCGGCGCGCGGATCGGCTGGCGAGTCAGTAGTGCGGCAAGCAGGATCGGAGGTCCCGCGAAGCCTGCCAGCCGGTCGACGTTGGCCCCTATCGGCGAAGCGACCGAAAAGGCCACAACAACGCCCACGGCGTAGGCGGCCGCTGCGTACCGCACCAGCTGCCAGCCCCGCGGGGCAGCCCACCACAGTACCGCGCAGAGGGCCAGCGGCATCCACACCTTGTACAGGGGCATGGGCTGTTCGCCACGGAAGGGGAAGAGCAACATGACCGCACCGGCCAGCAGGAAAGGCGGAACGATCAGTGAGGCTGCCTTCATCCACTGCCGATCCAGCAGATACGCGGCGCCGGCAACCACGAGGAAGGCTCCGGCGACCGGACTCGCGAGCATGCTTAGAGGTCATCTCATTTGGGTGACTCGGTATTCTGTGAGTCATGGTGGGGATCGTTGAGCGTCTGGTGCCGGACGAGTTGTGGGAGTTGTTCCAGC
>NZ_JBEXXO010000045.1:0-39762 GCF_040630435.1 Streptomyces sp. NPDC005803
GTGCACCGCAGTTACCAGTCCGAGTGATCAAGTACGAGAGATCGTTCGGGCCCTGAGGTTAAAGATCAAGCTAAGGGCTGTCCCGTAATCCCTGGTGGATCAGCGCGCGGCGTCAGATGCGGTGCATCGCAAGGCGGAGGAGCGTCCGCATACTGGATGTATGCGGGCGTTCCGACAACGCGGCGAGGTTCCGTAGCTGTCGTCGTGCGCCCGCCAGGGATTACGGGACAGCCCTTAGGCGGAGGAACTATCCGTAGTCGGGGACGCGGTCGCTTCCGTCGCCGGCGCTGGGACAAGCCCGGTAGAGATGCCCGCCTTGCGCCACGGCAGAAGCAGCGCGCTTGCCATGCACAGCAGGCCGGCGATGAGCAGAGCGGCACGCACCCCTGTCGCGGCGGCGATCAGACCACCGGCGATCATGAAGACGGCTTGGCAGGTCTTGGAGCCGACGGACCAGGAGGTGCCGACGCGGGACATGAACGCGTCCGGGGTGGCAGCCATGCGGTACGTGGTGAACGAAGGGCCGAAGACGCCGGCTGAGAAGAGCAGGCCGAAGTCGGCGGCCACGATGATGACCACGCCGAGGGCACCGGAGGGCGTCAGCGGCAGAAGGATTGTCCAGAGTGTGCGTGCGACACCGGACAGCAGCAGAATGCGACGTTGTCCGAATCGCCGGGTGAGCAGTGGGGTCAGGCGCGAGCCCAATACGCCGCCCAGGCACGGCAGTCCCAAGGCGAGTCCGTACTGCCACGGTGCCAGGCCGAGATCATCCAGCATGAGGACGGCCATCAGCGGTGACGTCATCATGATGGATCCGCCGAAAAGAAGCGCGTTGAAGAACAACGGCCGCAGTCCTGGGTGCCGCAGGAGGTACTGCCAACCGGCAGCGATGTCAGCGCCCAGGTGAGAGGTGGCGGAGCGTTTCGGCGGCGTGGGTTCAGGCTCACGGATGCGACGGATCCCAAGCGCCGACCCGAGGAAGGACAGAGCATCGACCACCAGCGTCGCGGCCGCGCCCAGCACGCCGATCAGTAGCCCGCCCACGGGCGGGCCGGCACTGACGGTGATCCAGTTGGTCGTCTCGAGCATGCTGTTGGCACGAAGGCGATGCTCGGGCAGAACGAGTGCCTTCAAGTGCGCCCCGCTCGCCGCGTCGAAGGCGACAGACGCCGCTGTCTGGAGAACGCCGACCGCACACAGCTGAGCGAAGGTGAGTCCGTCGAAAGCCATGGCGATCGGAATGCTCGCCAGAACCGCGCAGCGGACCAGATCTGCGGTGATCATGACCGGCCGCTTGTACTGGTGCTCGATGCGCACCCCGAGCGGCAGAACAATCACTCCGCTGGCCACCGCGGACAACGCAGCGAGCACAGAGACCTGAAGAGCAGAGGAATCCAGGACCAGCAGGGCGACCAGCGGCAACGCCCCCATGCCGACGGCGCTACCCGCCGCGCTGACCGCGTAAGCAACCCAGAACCGCCGGAAGTCCTGCCCGAGCGCACTTTGCCGTACCAACCGAACCTCCGAAGCGTGAAAGCGGTCAGCGTAGTCACTCGGTCCACGGGCCGCCCCGTGATCAGGCCAGCGTCAGGCAAACCTCCGAGCTGACGCGGCCCGGACGCGAGTCGGGCGGGGCTCGCACGTCGACACCTACCTTCCCGAGGGTGCCGACGTCGACGTGGAGATCGGCCGGAGGACCCGGGCCGGGGCATCACTCGCCTCGACCGACCCTGAACCTCGCAACAACAGGCGACCCAGACACAACTGGTGCGGAACGCTCTCTGCCACTGGCCGTGACGTCATGCCCCAGAACTGGGTGTGACGAGGTGGCGAGGGTCAATCGGTCAACTCCACACGCTGCCTGCAACACGCCCTCGATTCCCTGTGCCTGGGGTACCTCGTACCAGTGCTTCGCCGTGGCGTAGTCGTCCGCGGCGGGAACAGCCTGCACGGGCGGCCCGACGCCGTCGAGCGGCTCCACCCCTCAGAGTCCCGGGGCGGGGATGAAGTTCGGCCACCACTGGGGCACGCCGCTGGGGCACGGAGGAGTGGCGAGGCCCTCCCAGAAGAGCGAGACAACGCACCAGACAACACCGAGGAGCGTCACCGCGAGGGCAAAGGCATGGAGAAGGGGACGGTTCCCGAGAAGGGCGCCCACCGCAACCCAGACCAGCACCAGGACCGTCCAGAGGCCCGGGATGAACAGCCAAAGCAGGAAACCGCTGTTGGCCGCGTTGTTCACTCCCACGTCACATGCGGTCCACGACCTGCCCAGAAGCATGGCAGCGGATATCGCCAGAAGCAGAGCCACCGCTGCCCCGAGATATCCATGCAGCCGTCGACTCCCCACAGGCCCCCCATTCGCCATCCGCTGCGGGAAGCACCGGATCCGCACCGCTCACCACTGTCGCATCCACCCAGCCCCCGGCGCTGACCCACAGGGAACGGACACCCCTGGATCCTAGTAATCACTTGATCCGCCGGACAGTTTTTTCCTGCGCGGACGCCCTCATCAGGGCGGTCTGCGGTGGCGTCACTGCCTCACGCCTTCAGGTGAACTTCTCGTGCTAAAACGTTCATCCATCCAGTCTTCGCATGATTCCAGGCAATTGTGGCGTCTCTGCAACGGAAGGCTTGCCCATGCGGCGTCGTGCTGTGATCACCACTCTTCTGGCTTCCCTGTCCACCCTTGCCGTGTCCGGCGCTGTGGCAGCAGGACCCGTAATGCCCATGGCCGGGGTGGTGACCTGGTGCCCTTCTTCTGCGGCTGCTCAGCACCTGGCGGCGGACGGCGTCGTGGTGTCAGCTGCCGCTCCGGCCGTGCTCGATTCCTCAGGGCCTGCCCCGTGCGTGCAGTGGCCGATCAAGGGCAAGATCAGTCTGGACTTGACGGAAGGGGCCTGGACCACCGAGGGCGCCATGACCTTCACCAGGGCCTCGGACGGGCGCAGCCTGAGCTTCACCGGGGCCCACGGTGACCTGGCGCGGCGAACCCTGTCGGCAGATGCTTCGGTCGCAGGTGAGGCACCGCAGCCGGTTGATCTCTCCACCTACGAACTCGACATGACGAAGATGACGGTCACCATGCCGTCCTTGAGCTCGCCCGGTGCAGTCGTCGCCGAACCGTTCGACACGATGCTGACGCAGGACGGTGCGGCGGTGTTCTCCCGGGCGTACGGTGCCTCGCCTGTTCCCGCTGGGAGCAGTCTGGCCACGGTCGCCGCTCGTGTCGATGTGGTCCCGGATCTGGGCTGATCTGATGCCGGGTGAATCCGACGTCGGTGTTACCCGTCCTCGGCCGCCGGGTGACGCCCGGGCTGAACAGGCCGGGGCCGCAGTGTTGGTGTGGGCGCGAGATCTGGGCCTGGTCACCGACGCTGTTGAGGAGAAGCGCCTGGCTGCCATGCGATTGGGTGAATTCGCCTGCGTGGCCGTGCCCGGGGCGAGCGCCCGGGACCTGGAACTGACGGCTCAGTGGGCTGCCTTCATCTGCCTGGTCGACGACCGGTTCGACCGCCGTCCGGTCGATGTCCGGCCGGAAGAGGCCGGGGCTGTGTTCGACGGGCTGTTGGGCGTGCTCTGCGGCCGGGCGGCCAGGCCGTCCAGCGGGGCCGAGCATGCCCTGGACGACCTGTGGTGGCGTACAGCCCCTCGGATGCCCCTCCAGTGGCGGGAACGGTTCGTCGCCGACTACCGCGATTTCGCCCTGGCGACACGCGAGGAGGCCGCCGACCGCACGGAGCGGGGCCGGCTGGGGCTCGGTGACTACGTCCTGCGGCGCCGCAGGACGATTACCGCGCTGCCCATGGCAGACGTACTGGAATGTACTGCCCGCGCACCGTGGCCCGGACTCCCCGGTGGAGTGGACCTCATGAGTGCGTTGCGGCTGGCTGCGGCCGATGTAGCCGGCTGGACCAATGACCTGGTCTCGGCCGAGGACGACCTGCGGGAGGACCGCGACAACCTGGTGACCGTGCTGAGCCGTGAACGCGCTTGCTCTCCGCGCTCGGCACGAGAGCAGGTGACGCGGATGCGGGACCGTCGGCTCGAGGATTTCCACGCTCTTGCCGCTTCGTTGACCGCGATGGCCGCTCCCGGAACCGAGCGGGACAGGGTGCGGAGCTTCGTGAACACCCTCGGGTCGTTCGTGGCCGCAACGCTGTATTGGCTTGGTGTCACCGATCGCTTCGAGGCCCGTTGGTCGCTCAACCGCCGGTCGATGTGATTGCTCCCGTTCGCCCTCGCCCCCACCGATTCGCACGTCACTGCGCTTGCCGTGCCCTCAAGGACTGTGCCCCCGATGAGACCCCTTGCTGTCGACCAGCTTCCCCCAGCCTGGCCGTCGTCGTATTTCCCGGCATCGCTGTCCGCCGGACACAGCCGTCTCATGGCGTATGTGCTGAACCGGGTGGGAGCGGACGGTGCCGTGCGTGACACCTGTCGAAGCCGGGTTCTTGAATCCGCACTGGCCCTGGCCTTGGTGCAGCGGTCCGGGTCATGCCACGTCCGTCCAGATGACCGTGACCGCATGGTGCGCTACCTGGAGGGCCACCGCGGCGGTGGAGGTCTGATGGACGCGGCCGTGGCCTCTGCCGCTCTGGGCCGTGGTACCGGGCATCTGTGGCAGCGGCAGGTTCTCGAAGGTGTCGTCAGCCGCGTGCCGGAGTTCGCAGGAACTCGCAAACGTGCTTTGGTGCGCGCCATCTTCAGGATGCTCGGCGTAGGGGACGCACCTGACAACGTCGACTCACACGCCTTCGACGTGAGCGCTCTGCATCCGTGGGCTGCCGTGCAGGCCGTTGCCGTGAAAGCGATCCTGGCGGGGGGCAGGGCCCCGGTCGGCCGGGACGATGTCACCCTGCTGGTGTCCACGCAGCGCCCGGGAACGGTGTGGGAGGGCAACCTTCTCGTTCACCTGTCGGTTCTCCATGCCCTGGTGAACGTACCCGGCATGGAAGGCGTCGTCGACGCCGGTCTGCGCACCACGTTCATGCACCAGCGGGAGGACGGCGGTCTGCCCTTCGTCACGGACACCGATACCTGGTGCACCGTCATCGCGGGCCTTGCCCTGTGCAGCTCCGGCGCGCCGCACGAGGTACTGCACCACATCGCTGGGCACCTCGTGCGCGTTCAGCATGCCAACGGCGGTTGGTCCTATACCGATGGTGCTCAGCTCACCGACACGGACTGCACCACCGTCGCTGTCGAATTCCTGCATGAACTCGACGCGGACACCTACCGCGACCCGATCCGGTACGCCGTGGACTCCCTGATCGCGGTTCGTGGCGCCGACGGCGGATTCCCCACTTACGGAGCGGGCACTCCCTCCGAGGCGTGCATGACCGCCGCCGCGGTCAACGCGCTCAGTACCCAGGGCCGCCACGATGACGTCGTCCAGCCTGCTCTGCGGTTTCTCGCCGACTGCCAGAAGTCTGACGGGTCCTTTCCTCCGGGCTGGAGTGGCAGCTGCCTGCACACCCCGTTCCGGGCGTATCTCGCCGCTCACCCCGGTTCCCGGCAGTTCCCTCCGGTCGTCCACGACATGAACCGCCGGATCATCGGCCTTGTGCAGGCCTCGCAGAACGAGGACGGCGGCTTCGGACAGCGGAACGGCGCCCCGAGCGATGCCATCAGCACCGCGTACGCCTTGATCATCCTGCTCGGGCAGGCCGACCCTGCTCCCGCTGTGCGCGCCGCGCGCTATCTGCTCGCTCAACAGCGTTCCGACGGGGGCGTCAGCTCCGTCCCCGACATGCTCGGCCCGCGCCCCTTCCCGTACCACGTCCCTTTGCTGACCGACGCGTTCACCCTCCTCGCCCTGGGCCACCTCACCCGACGCATCCGGCATTCAGGCGTCATCGTGCCGCCCCGCAGACACCTCGGTACGGAGCCTGCCACCACAGCGGGCAACCCCGTCGCGCCCTCCTGCTCGCGCCCCCTCGACACCGACCTCGCCCACCCGCCATCCGGCACCGCCGCCTCATCGCCAGACTCCGGAGAGGCGTGACATGCCGCGGACGGAAGCCTGACGTGACCGCCTTCTCGGGGAGCGACGCGAGCCGGCCGACACCCCCTGTTGTCTCCCCACCCCAACCCACCACAGCGGAGAAGACCGTGACCGTGCCCCTGCGTCCCACCTCCATGGACTTGACCATGCACGCCATGGCTCAGGCCCATCCCTCGGTCGCCCAGACGATCGGAGTCGTCCTCCACCTGGACGGAAGCGCTCCTCCTCTCGACGAACTCCGCCGCCATGTCGCCTCCCACCTGGAGCACGAGCCGCGCCTGACCCACTACCTCCGCGGCCTCGGGCTCAAAGCCCGCTGGTACCACGACCCTTCACCCGACCTGAGCATCCGAGTCCGCGAACAGCTCTGCGCCTCACGTGAGCAGCACCTCGAGGCGGCCCTGACCGACCTCGTCGCACGTCCGTTGCCCGAAGCGGGTCCCCTGTGGGACATCTGGCTGCTCGCTGGATACGAGCCCGGCCGGTACTCCATCTGCCTGCGCGCGCACCACAGCACCCAGGACGGCATGGGAATGGTCGGTACGCTCACCACGCTGTTCGGCACAGTGGCCGCGCCGGCCCAGCAGCCCGCGCCCCGGGCAGGGGCCGGAGCCTACCTCGGCACCGCGCGCGACATGCTCTCCGCAAGCGCCACCCACGACGTATGGAACGACTCCGCGCTGCCCCTCACCGGCAGCCGCGCCATCAGCTGGACGCGCGTACCCACGCAACAATTGCGGCAAGCCGCCACCGCCCGCGGCGGTGACACGAACGACGGTTTCCTGGCAGCCCTCGGCGGAGCTCTGCGCACGTGGACGTCCCAGTCCTGGCCCCGAGGTGGCGACAGGCCGCTGCCGGCCATCACGATGGTCAATCTGCGCCGCCCCGAGGAACAGGACCGGCCCGGGAACTACATCGGCTTCGCCCCCATGCCCCTCCCCTGCCACGAGCCGACAGCTGAAGGCCGGCTCGACCACGTCATCGCCGCCACCCGCTCCGCGAAGGACGCGAGCCGCCGCACTGCCATGCGTTCTCTGATGGACTTCTTGCCCGCACGCATCTTCCAGGCTCTGGCGACCCGGATGACCACCTCCGACCGGTCTGCCATCACCACCTCCTACCTCGCCATCCACCGGCCCCTCCGCTACAAAGCGGACCCCGTCACCCACATCCAGCCGTTCAACTGGCTCCCGAGGCACCAGCCCGCCTCGATCGTGGCCTGCAGCTACAACGACGTCACGAGCATCTGCTTCGTCACCGACGCCGCTCTCCCCGGGCTGGACCAACTGCCCCGCCTCTTCCGCGACGCCGTGGACGAACTCCCGCAGGCGGACGAGGTGCCGGGTCCGTCGCTCCACACCGGCGTGGCCCTTCCGGTACATGGCGCCGAAATCGATGCCGCATCCGTGATCGATTTCGGGCTCATCAAAGACATCCTGGTCCGACAGGGAGGCCTGCCGGCTGCACCGATCACCCCCCGGGCCACCCAGGAGCAAGCCGGCATCGACTCCTTGGCCGTTGCTGTGCTGTCGATGACGCTCGAGGACCTTATGGGCATCGTGATCACCGAGCCCGAGCTGGCGCAGGCAGTCACCGTGGCCGACCTGGCCGGCCTGGTGGCCCGACGAGCAGCACCACGCTCCGGCAAGCGGAAGCCGGGCGAGCAGGATCCCCACCCGCAATCGGACCGCACGCGCGCCGTACCGCAGGCGTAACCGTGCCCCGGTATCACCGGAGCGACCGGGCCTCCGGCCCCGAAGGCGACGCCCCCGCCTTCGGCGACGCCCATCAGCAGGCACAGAAGCGACGAATCCCTTGATTTTCGGACGCAAACCCACGCCCCCCTCGGCGGAACACGCCTCACGACTCATCGGCCTGGGCGCCTACCTGCCCCCGCGCAAGGTGAGCAACGCCGACCTGGCTTCACGCCTGGACACCACAGATGAGTGGATCCGCACCCGTATCGGCATCGCCGAGCGGCATGTCGCCGACCCAGCGACGGCCACCAGTGACCTCGCGGTAGAGGCAGGGCTACGGGCGATGAACTCGGCGAAGGTCCGACACGTCGACGCTGTCGTCCTGGCGACCAGCACTCCGGACCATCACGTTCCCGGCACGGCACCGCTGGTGGCCCACCGCCTCGGCCTGCGTCAGGTCCCCGCCTTCGACATCGGTGCCGGCTGCTCAGGGTTCGTCTACGCGACGACCGTCGCAGCCGGACTCATCCACGCGGGATCCGCCATCACCGTTCTGGTCATCGGAGCGGAGAAGATGTCAGCCGTCATCGACCCCGCCGACCGATCCACCGCGCCGATCTTCGGAGACGGTGCAGGCGCAGTCGTCCTCACCACCGGGCGCGCCGACGAACCGGGAGTCCTCGGACCAGCCGCGTGGGGCAGCGACGGCGACCACGCAGACGCCATCCACATCCCCGACGGAGGGTCCCGCCGACCCTCACACACGACCGGCGACCCGCAAAAACGGTACGTACACATAAAGGGCAGCGAGGTATTCCGTCACGCGGTGCGCCGGATCACCGCCGTGACCCACGAATCAGCTACCGCAGCCGGATGGCTCGTCCAGGACATCGACAGACTGATCATCCACCAGGCCAATGCACGCATCAGCGCAGCCGTGGCCAACAAGCTGGGCCTCCCACCGGAGCGCGTTCCGTCCAACATCGCACACGTCGGCAACACCTCGGCGGCCTCGATCCCCCTGCTACTGAGCCACTGCGCGAGCGGCGGGCAGCTCGAAGCCGGGCAACGAGTCCTCGTGACCTCTTTCGGCGCAGGTTTCACCTGGGCAGCCACCACGCTGGTGTGGCCGGTCGGTCTTCAGGCACTCGCCTGAGCATCGACCCGGGGCACGGCGGGTCAACCCAAGTGCCCGCATCGACTACTCCCGTTGCCGCTTCGGTGCCGGTCGGCGTGTGCCGTGACGAGCTCGGCCACCACGGTGAAGATCTGGTCCGCCCAGCCGAGCACTACGGTGTGACCGCTCTCCAGCACCGTGGAGTGGCCCCGCCGCCGGGCGATGAGCTCCTCGGTGATCGCCGTGGTGTTGAGACCCACGAGGCTGAGACGTCCACACGCTTTAGCTGTCGACACCGGCCGCCCTGCGACTGCGAAATGCCGCCACACGTGTGCGGTTCTGACAGGTCACCGAGCAGAAGCGGCGTCGGCCCGCAGGGGACTGGTCGATGTAGACGTCGGCACAGTGGCCGCCGGCGCAGACACCGATACGCGTGAACCCGCGATCGGCGAGGTACTGACGCAGAGTGGTCGCGGCCGCCGCAACCAAGGCGTGATCGGCGTGGTCGACGCTCCACACGGCGCGCAGACCGCCATCGGCTCCCGTCTCCACGGCGGGGCGAACGCCGCTGTCGGTCAACAGCCGCGACAGGCCCTGGGCGCACGCCGCCCCGGCGTCGGCGCGGAAGACCGCGTGGAGGCGATCGGCAGCGTGGGCGAGCGCCTGCGGAGTGAGCGCGGCGCTCACGTGCGCGGGCAGGCCGAGGCGCGCCGCGATGTCCGCAACGGGACGGTGAGGGGCATCCCCTCTGCCGTCCTCCTGGCGCGGCAGCGTGCCCCATCCGTTGACGAGTTCCGTCAGCGTGTCGAGAGAGATTTCCGTGATCGTCACTGCCATACATTCGATCGTAACGCGTTAGGGGTTTCCTTCGCGTTGCAGCGGCCATCCTGAGGCAGTAACATATTGAAGCACTCCTATGCGTTACACCCTACGGACGCGGAAGGCCGCCATGCTGGATCTCACTCTCCTGCCGGCCTACCTGGCAGCGGTCGGCATCATCACTGTCGCTCCGGGACCTGACGCCGCGTACATCGTGGCCGTCGCCCTCGAACGCGGTCCACGAGCGGGTCTAGCCTCCGCCGCGGGAATGGCCGTGGGAATGGTCGTCCATGTGACGGCGGCGGCGCTCGGTCTCGCGGTCCTGCTGCGCTCGGCACCGACTGTGCTGCTCCTCGTGGAACTGGCCGGTGGCCTCTACCTCGGATGGTTGGCAGTCACCACGATCCGATCGGCCAGGAACACCACAGTGAAGGCTCCCGAGACGCCCCCCGAGCGTCAGGTCCTGCGCCGCGCCGCCCTCACCAATCTGCTCAATCCGAAGACAGTGCTCTTCTTCGCCGCGTTCCTGCCGCGGTTCACCACCCCCGAACGCGGGCACCTCTGGCTGCAGTTGCTCATCCTCGGCCTGATCTTCCTGATGATGGGCCTTGTCTGGGACAGCATGATCGGCCTGTGCGCCGGCCGGCTGGGCCAGGGTCTCGCGCAAGGCCGCCGCACGGCTGCAGTGGTGAACCTGGTTGCCGGCGTCACCTTCGTCGCTCTCGCGGCGTTTCTGCTGACGGACGCGCTGAGGACCGCCATGGTGCCTTGAGCTCTTCGCTGCGGTTCGGTGCCCGCCAACGACCGAGTCCACGGCAGGCGCAGACGGCCTTGCCCTCGCGTCGAGCAGGTGACGTGACATCGGGTGGTGCGCCGACCGGACAGCGTTGAAGCCGTTCGCCTTGAGGATCCGGAACTCCGGAGGGGTCTCCACACAACAAGCAGGGGCCTGGCAGCACGGAAGCCAATCGCATGGTCAACCAGATCGGGCGCATGATGGACGTCGTCTCGCGGCTCCCCATCGCCGACCGTGCGACACGCGACGCGTTCGCCGAGGTGGATATCGCCGGCTACAACTACGGGCCGGCGCGGTGCAAGCGCGACGTGAAGGCATACCCCGACCGCGTGATCGTCGGCAGCGAGACCATGCCAGGAGACATCGCCCGCGCATGGGACCTCGTCACGCAATACCCGTCCGTCATCGGCGACTTCATCTGGGTCGGGTGGGAAAATCTCGGGGGTCGGGGTGTGGGCGCCCGGCCGCAGGACCGGGCTGGTCAAACCGTATCCCTACCTCATCGCCGGGCCCGGAGTCATCGACCTGACCGGGAAGCCGGACTTCTCGCTGCGCCTCGGGCAGGTGGCCTGGGGGACACAATCCGGGCCGGCGCTAAGCCGTGTTTTGGAATTAGTGCACGATGGAGTCGACTGCGTACCCGTTGAAGGAAGCCTGGTGGTTGACCCCGCGCTCAAGGACGCCCTGCGCCTTCTCCGCTCAGTGAAGTCGCAGAAGCCGTCCGATGGGGATTTCGTCGAGTTCGCTGACTGGCGAGAGAGGATCGCTGGGGCCTTGGACGCGTTGGCCTGTGTACTGAACTTCGAGGAGGACCGGGACAGAGCCAGGGCGGAGGCTGCGGCAACACGGGAACAAGCCGCAGATGTTCGACGCCGCGGTGAGATCGGGGTCAGCGAGCGCTGATACTGCGGGCAGCCAACCAGATCCTGAGGTCGCGGGCGATCCGATCGATGCTCGTCTCGGTGACGACATCGTGTTCGCGGCGGGTGGTGTCGCGGCGGACGACCTCGTAGCCGCCTTCGTCCAGGACGGCGACCGAGGTGAACCAGACCGGATCGTCTTCGTCGGGCTGGATGACGACGAAGGTGTTGTCCGAGCTGTTGAGGTCGTCGATCAGCATGAACAGTGCGTCCTCGGACGGGTCCTCGATGTGGTCGCCGCTCTCAGTCTCGGCCCGGTAGTACGCAGCTCCCATCGACCCTGTCCCCTCACACAGCCTGCTGACCTGATCCCAGCCAGGATGACACGCGCCGCTGACACTTCAGGCAGGTCACAGCCATTCGTTAATCGCGGCGATGAGGACGGTCGCCTCGAATCGGACCGCGAGTTTGTCGAACCGTGTGGCCACCGCCCGGTTCCGTTTCAGCCGATTGATGCCGCACTCGACCGCGTGCCGTGCCTTGTAGTCCTCGCGGTCGAAGGCCGGAGGCCGCCCGCCGACCGTTCCCCGGCGTTTGCGGTGGCCGACCTGATCAGCCGGTTCCGGGATCGTGCAGCGGATCCCGCGCCGCCGCAGATACGCACGGTTCGCGCACATGAATACGCCTTATCGCCGCGCACCCGCAACGGACGAACTCGCGGCCGTCCCAGCCCGATACGGGGAACCCGGATGGCTTCCAGCACCGCCCTGAACTGCGGGCTGTCACCCCGCTGCCCTGCGGTGATCAGCAGCGACAACGGCTTCTGCCCTTGCTCGCAGGCCAGATGAATCTTCGTGGTCCAGCCCCCGCGAGACCGGCCCAGGCCGTGATCGTCCGGTTCGGTCAGGTTGCCGCCAGGCGGTTCCTTCTGGGCTCGGCTGTCCCGCCGGGCACCAGCCGCGTGCTGATGGGCCCGGCAGATCGTGGAATCGACGTTCACGTCCCAAGTGATCAAACCGGCGGCATCCGCCTGGGCCTGCAGCCTGGTCAGAACCGCCGCCCAGACGCCATCGCGCTGCCAGCGCCGGAAGAGCCCATAGACCGTCTGCCACGGACCGTACTCCGGCGGCAGATCCCGCCACAGAGCACCAGTCCGCACCCGCCAACGGATCCCGTCAATCAACCGGCGCCCACGGAGGGCTGGCCTGCCCAACACCGCAACCGGCAACAACGGCCCCAGCACCGCCCACTGATCATCTAAAAGATCCCCGCGCCCCACACCGAGATCATCACGGCACGAGGCGAAACACAGGAGTCACTTCCAAAACACGGCCTAGGTGTGGCACCCCTATGTAAGCGATTGCGGTGTCAGCGGCGGACCCCGGACCATCAGTTCGAGCTGGAGCCGAACCTGGGGGTTCTCGTATGCAGCGGTATCCCTCGGGTCGAGGCCCCCGTCGGTGCCCTCGCCTTCCGCCGCGACTCCGGCTACTTGTACGTGGTCCACCTCCCAGACGAGCCGTCCCGGCTGCCCGATCACACCTCGACCCTGCTGGCCGGCGGCTCGATGACGGACGGACTTCTGGAACCGGACACGCGATCTGACTCCAAGTCTGACGGTTCCCTCCGGGGGTAACGCCTCCTAGAGACCACCGATTTGCGCCCTCGCCGCAGCACGTCCACGTTCCCGCAGTTCAGCGCCTCGTGCATCGCGCCGTGTCCGCGGCGGTGCTCGGCCACCAGCGTGAGGTCCACCGGCGAGGTCACCGGACCGTCCGCGTACAACAACGCGTCCACGAGGTCGCCCAGTTCGTCCCCGCGTGCGGTCAGGCAGTCGAATGAGTCCTCCCGGAAGCGGGAGGCTTGCGCGAACGCTTCTCCGGGATCGGTATCAGGCAGCAGACTCTCACCCTCACGGCCTTCCTCTTGATCGGTGCACCTTGATCGGAGCGCATGATCAGACGAAGACCGCCTCAATGTCCGGCGGATGCCCAGGTGAGTGATCCAGTTCGAGATGTCGTTCCTCACCGGGAGCCAGGCACGGGCACTGATGCCTCAGCCGGCGAGCAGAGCCCGCATCCACTGGTCTTCGCGTTGCTCGATGTATTCGGCGTCGTTTCGCCAGGCGTCGCCGTGGCCTTCAGCCCAGAGCCTTGCCCAGGGTTGGGCTCCTTGGGCTGCCTGGTCGCGCAGGAAATCGTGCATGGAACGCGTACGGCGCCCCAGTAGAGGGACCAACCGACGCCGCTCGGACTCACCGAGACCGTAGGCGTCGGCGAAGACTCGCAGGCGGTCCGCCGCGTCCGGGCTCTGCCAGTCCGGATGCGCGGACAGCGGGATGAACCCGTGAATGGCGTATGCGACATCCCCCAGGCGCGAGCCGGGACCTGCGGTGTCCCAGTCGATGAAGGCCCACCGCGCCTCGCCTGCGACCACGAGGTTCCAGGGGGCCAGGTCGTGATGGGCGATGATGTCACCGCCCTCAGCGGGGATCAGCGTCTGCCACCGCGCATCGGAGGGCGGCGTGAAGTCCTGCACGGCGTCGTGGAAGTCCCGGATCAGCCGTGCCACGCGAGCCAGTTGTCGAGCGGGCTCCATCAGCGAGAACCGGTCGGGCCAGACCACATCTCCCGGCATGAAGGTCAGGACCTCACGCCCCTGATCGTCAATGCCAAGCGGACGCGGCGCCGCGCCGAATCCCACCTCGTGCAGGTGGGCGAGCAGGGCATGCACAGCGGGAGTCCATGGTCCGGCCGGACGGCGAACGGTGCCCCCGACGCGAACGACACCATCACTGACGTTGCCACCGGACAAAGGCTGTTCATCATCGTGCCGCATCGAACCAGTGTGTCGGATCAGCCCGTCATGATCACCCCATTAAGGAGGAGCGTCAGCGTAGGGAAGGAGGTTGAAGAACAGGCTGAGGACCCGTTTGCATGTTCCGGTGCGCGTTTTCCCAGTACAGGGTGACCTGTTGCAGGAACGGTTGAGCATTGACTTGGCCCCGACCAGACCGCACGGCATGCTGGGCCCAACTGCGGGCACGGCACCGGGGTGGGGAGAGTCGCGTTGATCGTCTGGGTAAACGGTGCCTTCGGCAGCGGGAAGACCACGCTGGTGGACGAATTGCGTCCGCGCTGGCCAGAGGCACTGGTCTATGACCCGGAGATGGTCGGGTATGTGCTGCGGGAGATCGTGGAGGTGCCGACCGGCAACTTTCAGGATCTTCGGTTGTGGCGACGCCAGGTCTGCGACCTGGCGGTGGGGTTGGTGGAGGAATACCGCCGTCCAGTCCTGGTCCCCATGACCTTGGTCCGCCCTGCCTACGTAACCGAGATCTTCGGCACGCTGGAGGGGGCGGGCATCGACGTCCACCACTTCTTCCTCAAAGCGTCCCGGGAAGTTTTGGAGACTCGGATCGACGGCCGGAGCTTCACCCCGGACAGCCCTGAGCAGGATGAACAGGTTCGCCGTTGGTGCAAGGACCAAATCAGTCCGTGCATAGCCGCCGCCGACACGCTGCCCAGCGACACGGTGTTCCTGGACGCCGGTCTGTCCCCGCGGGAGCTGGCCGACCGCGTCCTGATCCGGGTGCAGTCCGGCGGGAACTCTCGCGGACTCGGATAACCTCACCGCCCGCCGCTACGACTTGGCGGCGGGCGGACCGGCGCCATCAACCGGCATCGGGCGCAAGCGCTGGAGTACTTCTCCGCGCTGGAACGGGCCTCAATGCCGCTTCCAGGGTCTCGCTGATCCTGCTGACCGGCTACCAAACCCCTGCCGCCCTGCGCCGGGTCGGTCCGAGCCGGCTGACGACCTGGCTGAAGAACCGCAAGATGCGGGGCGCCCAGACCATGGCCAACACCGCAGTCGCCACGACACAAGCCCAGCACGCAGCCGTCACTGGCGAAACGACGGCCGCGGCCGTCGTGCACAGCCTGGCGAACTCGGTGCTTGCCCTGGACGAAGAGATCGCCGGCACCGATGCGCCCATCGCGGCCTGCTTCCGCGAGCATCGAGACGCGGAGATCATCGTAAGCATGCCGGGCGCGGGCCCGACCCTCGGTGCGGAGTTCATCGCCTGCACCGGCGGTGACATGGACGCCTTCGGCATGCCGGTCGCCTTGCCGGCGTCGCCGGTCTCGCGCCGGTTCCACGGGACTCCGGCCGGATCAGCGGCAACATGCGCCGACCACACCGATACCACCACCGCCTCCTGCGCGTCTTCTACCTATCCGCCCAGATCGCCGCCCGCTTCTGCCCGACATCCAGAGCCATCTTCGAGCGGAAGAAAGCAGCCGCAGGTGGCTCTCGACGCCGGCGAGGCGAGAGGTCCAGGCTGGGGCCTCCTCTGGGTGTCGTAGTGGAAGCGGTCGAGTTCGACGAGGTCAAAGCGGCGTTTCGGTCTGGGTCGGCTGCCATCCGTTGACCGGCCGACGGCCTTGCTTCGGGCGGCAGGGCGGCCTTCGTCCATGAGGCCGGAGCCAGGAATGTCGACGCCGACCAGGACGAGGGTGACGTGCAGGCTCATGAACGCGCGGGTCAGGTCCAGGGTGTCCTGGTCGTCGGCGCGGTGCGGCCCTCAGCCGGGTCTCCGCCCCCGTTCACAACCTCTTCCACGGGGTCGCCACCCGCCCGAATGCCGACCTCGCCGACTGGCGCAACGGGTCGCGGCGATCGAAACAGTCAATCCGAGCACACCACATCCCGGCTTTTTTCATTCCTATGACGACCTCTTGCAGTGACGTGTTCGTGTCAATAGAGTTCTCCGCGTCAAGTTGCAGCGCTGCCGGCCCGATCCGCTCACGGCCCGCTGAGCAGCGAAGTGGACAACTGATCAAAGGGGCTCCCGGGTGGAATTCACGCGGCGCATGTTCTTGCAGGCAGCGACAGCGGCAGGGTTGACAGGAGCCATCGGGGCCGGGGAGGCCGCACTCGCGAGCGCGGCCTCCGCGGCCGACAGTTCCGGCGACGTGGTCGGCAAAGTAACCGTGGGATATCAGGGCTGGTTCGCCTGCACAGGCGACGGCGCCCCGATCAACGGCTGGTGGCACTGGGCGCGGAACTGGGGGGACACACCGTCCCCGTCCAACCACGCCATCGTGGCCTGGCCCGACGTCCGCGATTACCCGACCACGTACCCCACCGCCTTCGGCAACCTCGGCAACGGACGACCCGCCTCGCTGTTCTCCTCCTACGATCAGTCGACCGTCGACGTGCACTTCCGATGGATGAAGCAGTACGGCATCGACACCGCCGCTCTCCAGCGGTTCAATCCCACCGGCGGCGAGGGACCTACCCGCGACGCGATGGCGGGCAAGGTACGCGCCGCAGCGGAGGCTGAGAACGTCAAGTTCTACATCATGTACGACGTGTCCGACTGGACGAGCATGCAGACGGACATCAAGGCCGACTGGACCGGCAAGATGCGTGCGCACACCGCTTCTTCCGCCTACGCCCGGCAGAACGGCAAACCGGTGGTGTGCCTATGGGGATTCGGCTTCAACGATGCCCAGCGGCCGTTCACCCCGGAAGCCTGCCTCGACGTGCTCAACTGGTTCAAGGCCCAAGGCTGTTACGTCATCGGTGGCGTGCCGACCTGGTGGCGAACGGGCGACCGGGACTCCCGGCCGGGCTTCACCGGTGTCTACCACGCCTTCGACATGCTCTCACCGTGGCTGGTCGGCCGGATCGGCAATGCGGGGGACGCCGACAACTTCTACACCGTCGCCACCGTGCCCGACCTCGCCGAGTGCACCGCGCACGGCATCGACTACCAGCCGTGTGTCCTGCCCGGCGGGGTCACTGACCGGCAGCGCGCCCACGGCGACTTCATGTGGCGGCAGTTCTACAACATGGGCCGGGCCGGGGTCCGCAGCGTCTACATCTCCATGTTCGACGAGTACAACGAGGGCAACCAGATCGCCAAGACCGCTGAGTCCCAGGACTGGATACCGGCGGGATCGGGCTTCCTCGCACTCGACGAGGACGGCACCGCCTGCTCTTCCGATTACTACTTGCGTCTGACCGGCGACGGTGGCCGCATGCTGCAGGGCCTGCTCGCCCTCACTGCCACCCGACCGACCCCGCCGGTGGTCGGCAGCGGCGACAACCGGCCGCCGACCGCTCCCGGCAATCCGCACATCACCGCCGTCAGCGACACCACCGTGGCGCTGGCCTGGACAGCTTCGACGGACGATGTCGGCGTAGCGGGCTACCGCGTCCGCCGGATCACTGACGGCACAACCGTCCCGATCGGCACCGCCCCGGCGAGCGCCACCACGTACACGGTGACCGGCCTCTCCCCCTCGACGTCCTACACCTTCGACGTCCAGGCACTCGACTCGGCGGGCTCGGTCTCCCCGTCCTCCCGCCCCATCACCGTCACCACAGCCGCAGCCTCCTCCACCGGCGACCTGGCCCTGCGCCGGCCTGCCTCGGAAAGCAGCCATACCCAGACGTACAGCGCCAACAACGCCGTGGACGGCGATCCGGGCACCTACTGGGAGAGCGCCAACCACTCCTTCCCCCAATGGCTACAGGTCGACTTGGGCGGCACCACCGGCGTCCGCCGTATCGTCCTTGCCCTGCCGCCCTCCACCAGCTGGGCCGCGCGCACGCAGACCATCGCCGTGCAGGGCAGTGTCGACGGCACCTCCTTCGGCCAACTGCTCGGCAGCACGGACTGCGCCTTCGACCCGCTCAGAGGAAATACCGCAACCCTGACCCTGCCCGCCGCCACGACCACCCGTCACCTGCGACTCGTCTGCACCGCCAACACAGGCTGGCCCGCAGGCCAGATCGCCCAGCTCCAGGTGTACGGCACCTGATCCCCCGCCGAGTGCCGGAAGCCGCGCGTGGGTGCGTCATCGACGGCTTTGAGAATGGCGGGTTCCTGGCTCATGGAGACATTTGCATCTGGTTCAGGCATGGGTTTCGTCAACAGCCGGTCGGGCGTACCGCGAGGCTGCCGACAGCCAGCCGTATCGAGGTCGAGCTGTACCGGTTGACTGTCCGCTGTGACTGAACGGATGTACGTACCGGATGCCGAAGGCGACTGGGAGCCTGCGACAGAACTTCGGGCAGGCACAATCCGGCCTCGCAGGCCTCGATGTTCCAGAGTGCAGCCTGGCCGCTGATCTCGCTGGCCCTGCTCTCGGTGGACTTGGAGGCGGTGGCTCGGCGGCTGAGGCTGGCTCTTGAGACCTCATGGGACGGGCACGGCACTGTTCGGGCGGCGTTCTTCGTGCTGGACGGAACGGATTTCGTCGTTACCCACCACGAGGGCGATGCTCCCGGAACGCATGTCTGGACCCGGAAGGGTGGGCCAATCGACTCGGGCACACGCGTGGGCGGTCTTCTCGCGGCTCTTGGTGTGGGGCCGGAAGCGGTCTCGTACTCCGTTTGGGGGGCTGGCACCGATCTGTCGCACGTGCCCGCTGCCTGGGGGCGCGGTCGGGCGCGGCCGGTGTGGTCGCGCCAGGAGTTCTGGGAGAGCTTCAAGAGCAATCCGGGCATGTTCGTCGCCCGCGTCAGCTTTGAGTCGGTGACCGGGTTCCTCACTGGCTACGATGTCGCGTCTGAAGGTGCCCTGCTGAATGGGCTTCAGAAGTGGCTGGCTGCCAGGCTGGGATCCGGTGGGAACCTGGTGTGGTGGGCATTGGTAGCAGAGCTGGCCTTTCCCGACGGCCGCCCCGCCGAGCCGTGGTCACACGAGGACGACCAGCACGCTGTGGGTGGACTTTTCAGACTGCTCAACGAGTTCTTCGAACATCTCGTTGGCGACCCGAATGTCTAGGACGGTGCCTTCTGGCCCCGGGGTAACGGCTTCGTGTGGCCCCGCCTGAGCAACGGTGCGAAGTGGCCCCACCCGGCGTCAACAGGCGCTCGCGGTGTTTCGGTCAGTCTCCTCTGCGAGCATGTCGCCATGACAGTCGCATCACCTGATCAGCGTCCCGATGAGGCCGCCTTGGAGTTCCTGCGCTCAGCGTTCGAGCCGGAGTGGCGAGAGCCGGCTCTTGGATACGAGGCGGTCGCGGCATGGGAGGCCGAGAACGGGGCCGTTCTCCCGGAGCCGTACCGGAGCATGGTCGCGGAGATCGCCAACGGGTCCTCGCTCGGGCCGCCGGAGGACGGTGGCCTGCTGCCTCTGGGCTGGCTCACGCCGGGCTGGCCCTACCAGGCCGATCGGATTCCCGCGGCGCCGTTCCCGCTCCAGGAGACGTGGGCCTGGGAAGGCGAGCCCCTCGCCGAGGACCACAACGAGCGCGTCGCTGAGGTCTACGGCCATGGCTCCATCGTGCTCGGCACCGACGACGAACTCTCTTACTGGGTACTCGTCGTTACCGGTCCCCAACGGGGCAACGTCTGGCTGATCAGCGACGTGGGCGCCTACCCGTACCCGGGGCCGGAAGCCTTCGGCTTCGTGGAGTGGGTTCAGCGCTGGCAAACCGGCGACGGCTGGTGGGACTGACCGCCATCGCAGCCTCGATCGACGCCTGGCAGGGTGTCAGACCCTCCCAGCCCCGCTTGTCGACCGGAGGACCGCCGAGCAGGTGGACCCGCTGTTCGCGTTCCGGGCCCGGCGGATATCCCCGCCGTTGACGACGGCCAGGAAGCACTGGACCGCCTGCTCGACCGCGTGGCCGATACTCCGACACCCGCAGGCCCAGCGCCCCGCGAACTCGACGTGCCGGCGACCGCACGCCTTCTGCCACTCATCGCCGTCCGACAAGGCGGCACAAGCTCGGCACCGCGCTGATATCGAAGTGCGAACCGGCTGGGGAAAGTGTCACAGTCACTGTCGTGACCTTGATGGACGTACTCGTCGACTTCGCCCGCACTGGCCGGATCGGGCCCCTGAACTGCGGAATGTCCCTGGCTGAGGCTGAAGATCTCCTCGGCCCGGGGCGCCCGCACCCGGCTCACATGCTGAAGGGGTCTGATATCGACGGCTACCCCTACTCCTGGGATGGGCTGCAGCTGGTGATCACTCAGCGGGCTGTCAGCGGAATCTGGATCAACCTCTGGCCCGGCTCGACCGCCAAACTCCCGCCGCTCGTCCTGCCCGATTCCGAGTCGTTCGAGGCCACCTTCTTCCGCGAGGAGCTGATCACTGCCCTCGACGACGCAGGCTGCCGGCATGCGGTCAACAGCACTCTCACATTCGGCGACCAGTCGAGCGTCCTCACCCAGCCCGCTGACGTCTGCGCGGTCTTCAGCCTGCCGGGACGGGACAACCACGTGCCGCACCGTGATCGGCACTACCTCGATGTGATGCACAAGCACACGGCTTGACATCGCTGCTTCCACAGAACGATGGGGTTGACATGCCCTGCGACGGCTGCCGGGCAACGATCGCCTACGCGGCGGGCAACGATCTGAAGAGCGCGCGCCACCCCGCTGATCGTCTGGATCTGGGTCGCTGACCCGTACGGGTCCGGGTCGGCGACGACGTGGAGGCGGGCAGCGGATCGAGGTGCAGCTCGCCGAGATCGTCACGGCACGGATCGACGGCGCTGTCTGAGAGGTTCACCCCAGCGTCACCACGTCGATGAACACGGTCCGCTGCCGCAACTCGCCGGCCAGGGTGGCGTCGTCGCCAGTGACGGCGGGCTGGATGTTCTCGATCTCACGGATCACCACGCGCAGCCGGCCGTCGGTCGCCGGGACCGCAAGGGGTGGGAGGGGTTCGCCGAGTACGCCCGACACCATGTGTCCCGGCACACGGTGCCACAGGCCGGCGACGTCAGGGGCGGCGGAGGTGAGGTCGCTGGTTGCCGTGCCGGAGGACTCCTCGAGGAGGGCGACGACGGGGTTCTGGGTCGGCCCGAGTGGTCCGGTTCCGGTCAGATGGACCTGCAGACCGTCGGCAACGTGCTCCACGGACAGCATGCGGTCCGGCATGAGTTGTACGAAATCGGTGGTCACCGATGGCGACACGGCGCAGCCGGGCAGGCTCTCCGGCTGGTAGCGCGCGAGTACCAGCCGTACGAACGGGCAGTACGAGTCGGCGGCCGCGCCGGGCAGCTCGACGTCGGCGTACCAGCGGTCGGTCTCGCTGTGCAGGTGCACTGCGTAGGGGACGGCCCGCACCGTGGTGTCGGTGCCCGGCAGCACGTGCTCGGCGGTAGCGGCCGCCGCACCGGCGAACAGCTCGGGAGGCGCGATTCCGGCGGCATCGCCGGTCGTCCAGATCGGATCCCGCGACACCCGGGTGAGGTCCGGGCCGGTGAGCACGGCCAGGAGTTCGCCCTCGCCGGACAGGTTCCACGGTCGCGCCAGTTCGACCCGGATCCGGCCGCCGCGACGGGTTCGCCGCACCGGCCCGGCTGCCAGGTCGGCCGAGCCCTCCCAGCGGAAGGACGGGGATACCGCGAGCACGACCGGTGCAACGGGTGGCGCCGAGCTGGGGACACTGACGGCCTCGGCCAGGGTGGTGTCCCTCCGGAAGGCGGCGTCCTCTCCGGCCGCGAAGAACTGCCGGAACCGGCTCAGCGCGGTCAGGGTGTAGGTGACGCGGCGATGCCGGGTGTCGCCGAACTCGTGCCGTACCGACAGCTGGGTGGCGTCGGGCGCGACCGCGGTCGAGCACACCTGTTCGGTCAGCAGCGGGCCTGCGGCTTCGCTGTCGCCGGGTTCGTGCCACTGTGCCGCCACGTCGACCTGACCGGTGGATTTGCGGTCGACGCCGAGCAGCGGGCGGTCAGGGTCGGTGAGCGTAACCCAGGTGGCGCCGGCCTCGCGGTCGGCGCGTAGGGCGGCGGCCGGTGGGGCGAGTGGTCTGCGAACAGCGTGCACCAGCCGTACCACGCGCGGCGGGGTCAGCATCGGGTGCCGCCCTGCTGCCAAGCTGGCCTCCGCGGCGTTGGGCACCCATTCTTGGATCTCGAACTCGTCGAGCCTGCTGGCGTCCGCGCGGGAGCTGAGCTCGAGCTCAGCCTGCTCCCCGGGCGCCAGCCGCACGATCAGCGTCTCGTCCACCCACTGGATGACCGGTTCACCCGCGCTGCGGTGAGCGTGCAGTTCGAGCGCCTTGGCGGAGTAGCCGGGCCAGCGCGGCTGCCAGGCGCTGTCGGTGCTCTCCCCCGGCGCCGGCGCATCCGGGCCGGGAGTGAGGAAGCCCAGCACGCTCACTCCGGCCGGATCGGCGAGCCAGCTGTAGTCGCCCTCCTCGGTTGCCGTCGGCGGGGCCACGGCCCGCTGCACCCAGCCGGCCACGACGCTGTCGTCGATCGGGTTGCCGTCGATGTCGGTCCCGCTGAGCCGGCCGTGTTGCTCGGCGAGGGTCAACGAGGTCGGCGGTGGCAGCAGGATCCGACGGTCGTCGCGTGGAAACTCAGGGTGCGCGGCGGTGAACTGGTCGACGTCGAGGGCTGTCGTACCGGCCGGGTCACTGCGGATGACCAGGCAGTCGAGGGTGCCGCCGGGACCGAACGCCGCCGGGTTGGCGACCAGTTGCCCGGACTCCAGGTGGAACGCGTCGGGTGGCGGCGCGAATTCGGGCGGCGGGATCGGCTCGTGCCGCCGATAGAGCACCAGGTCGGTGGCGTTGCGGTTGCTGCCGGCCGGCAGGTCGTCGAAGCGGAGACCGCCGCCGGCCATGTCCGCGACCCGGATGCGCATCTGGTAGCCCTGCCCGAACCGTAGTTCGCCCAGCTTGCGCGCGGACTGGCCGAAGTCCCAGTGGAAATCGAAAGGCAGGGGCAGCCGGGTCGCCGCGCTGGGCACGGGGCCGCGCTCGTCGAAAGCCGGGCGGGGCAGCACCAGGCTCCACCCGTTCCACCGGGCCACCATCTCATCAGCGCGCACCACCCGGTCGTCGCCGATCACCGCGGAGTTGGCCTTGACGTGCCCCTCCTCGACCTGCGCCGGCGGACCAATCTGCTGATCACCGACTCTGTAGGTGGCAGTGCGCTCACACAGGGGGAACCACTGGCCCGTCTGCCCCTCGGTGCTGGCTCGGCGAATGTCGACGCGATAGCCGAGTACAAGCTCGTCCGCGGTCAGTTCCCGCTCCTGCAGCGGCCGTTCGGCGTTCGCGGCGCGTTGTCTCAGCTGCTCGCCACGGCCGTTGCGCAGCAGCGCCAGTCCCGCCGACCGCAACACCGGCAGCGTTATCGCGCGCTCGCCGTCGGAGATCGAGCGGGCGCCGTCGCGGAGCCGGTCCACCCCGCCGGCCACGTCGAAGGTAGCCACGCTCCAGGTCGCTGTAGCGGCTGGATCGGCGCCGATCTGCGTGGTGCCGGTGAGGTCGACCATGCCGGTGCGCAGGTCGCTGTCCGCCCCTGGGGCCGGCACGAAATGCACGCGATCGAACTCGAAGCGGGTCCACGGGGTGACCGTGCCCCAGTCGCCGGGCAGGTCCGCGCCAAGTGTGCAGCGCACCCGGATCAGTTGCGAACCGACCGGGACCGTGGCTGTCTCCAGGGCAAAATCAAGGATGAGGCCCAGCCGGGTGAGGACCGCAGGATGCTCGCGCAGCAGCGAGACGGTGCGGGCGAAGTCCGGTGCCCGCCACTCCTCGGGCCCGAGCGATCCGGGGTCCCCGGCGCGTTGCTCGGCGGCCCACTGCGCGTACTGCTCCCGCAGCACCGGGTCGGCCTCGACCGCCGGGTCGGCGATCGCCTGCGCGGACAGGGTGTAGGTCTGCCGGACCCGGGCGGCCTCCGTCGATGTCGGGCTCACCGTCGGAGTGTCGTAGACCCGTCGGCGTGGCGGTTCCACCACGGTCTCGGCGGGGAAGAACGACCGCCACACCTCGCTGGCCGGTGCGGTCAGCGGGGTGAGCCCGGTGACGACGGCGGTGACGTTCGACTCGGCGTCGGGCGCCGTCTCCACGGTGAACTGGGCTCCGGCCAGAGTCGCAGGCCAGTCCTGCAACCCGAAGCTCGAGAGCGGCTGCGGTGTCGCCGTGTCGAGCTTGGGCACGACCAGTACCCTCAGGGGTGCGCGATCGCTCATGACGGTGCCGGCCGGCACGGCGATCCACAGGATCTCGTTCACTCGAACGCTCCTCGATAGTCCCGCCAGGCCTGCAGAAGGGCCGGATCCGGTCCGGGAGGTGGTGCGGCGAAATCCACCGGCCGGGGAGGCGGCGGACCGGACGGTTCGCGGGGCGCGCCACCAGCGATCACCCATTCACCGCTGTCCAGCTCGACCGACTCGGAGAACAGGGTGACGTCGATCTCGACAACGATCTTCGCGCGCCCCACCAGCGCGTTGGTATCGAACTGGTAGGCCAGTTCGACGTGCAGCTCCACCGCCACCGACACCAGCCCGAGTAGCTCGACGCTGCCGCCGATATGGAGGAACCCGGTGAGCCGGGGCGTGTCCGAGACCAACTCGTACCGGATGCCCCCGAAGGCGTGCACTTCTGCCGTGGCGATGCCGAGGTTGATCGCCAGTGCGGCGCCGAACTGTAGCGACACCTCCAGCCGGCGCAGCCCTGAGCGGTCCAGCTCCAGGTCGACGTAGCCTCCGCCGCCGAACATCAGCACGGTGAGCGTGAACGGGCGTGCCCGTGAGGCGAATCCGAGCGACAGCGACACCGGTGCGCCGTCGAACGGCACCCGCAGCGCGGCGCTGAAGTTCAGGTTGCTCAGCACGAAGGAGAGCGCCGCCACGTCCGGCAAGGGCACCGCGTAGCGTGCGGTGATGTCCTTGCTGGTCGGTACGATCTGGGGTCCGAGCCTGCCCAGTCCCACCTTCTCCTGGAGCACGTCCAGCAGCCGCAGCTTGCCGACGAAGGACGCGCTCAGCCCGTCGATGGTCAGTTGCGGCGCCTCGCCGGTGACCTGCCGGAACCCGACCTGCCCGAAGCTGATCTCGATCATCGGCTCGCTTCGCGGGAGCACCAGCTTGAAGTCGGTGATCACACAGGTCGTCTCGTTGCGCTCCGCGGAGCTCGTGTTGGTCAGGGTGAGTGTCGACGTCTCCGTGGACAGCGGCAGAAAGTCCCCGCCGGGCGCTTCGCCGAGGGGGATGTCCGCCCAGCTCAGTCGGACCTCCGGGGGTGTCGTGTCGAGCGTGACCATCTCAGGAGGCGCGGGAATGTCGCGGACCAGCTCGCGCAGGTCGAAGCCCAGCAGCGTGGCTCCCTCGGTGAAGAGGTCGGCCGGGTCCAGCGACTGGGATCCGGCGACGTTGACCAGGCCCTGGATGCGGGAGACGCCGTCTGCGACGTACTTGGGTGCGGCCAGCCCGCCGGAGCGATCGGCCTTGGTGGTGAAGTCCACGCCGAGGTCGTCGAGGATGCGCAGGGGGATGTCGTCGGAGGCGGCGCTCAGATACGCCTGGTCGAAAACGGTCCGCACCCGCGGGTCGCGGTCCAGCAGGGTGCGCAGCGCGGGCAAGGCCACCTCGGCCGCCCAGGATCCCACCTCGCCGGCGCGGCCCAGCGACGGGACGAAGGCACCGCTCGGCGTCGGGCTGCCGGCGATGTTGAGCCGGTGCACCTCCTGGACGTCGCCCGGCGCCGTGCGAGCCGCGTCGAGCACCATGTTGATCTTTGCGCCCGGCAGATCCACGATTCCATGCCCCGGCTGGGTGTAGAACCGGTGGACCTGCTCTGTGACCTCCAGGTTGTCCAGCGATCGGAACGTCGCGCGGACCTCGTCGCCGAGCTCGAGGTCGGCGACGAAGACCAGCGGCAGCTCGAAACCCACCTGACGTCCGGGCTGACGGCAGCGCATCGGGAAGCGGATCGGCTCGCCGTTGCCCGTCGTCGGCAGGAAGAAGGTCTCCACCGGCTCGGCGCCCAGGTTCTCCCGCTGCAGCAGCTGGATCGCGCGCCACGCATCCCGCCGGGCCACATACCACGCCAACCAGGTGCGCGCGGCCCCGGCACGGGTGAACCCCTCCGGGTCGTCCGGATCCAGCAGCTCGTCCGCGTCGTCGGTCCAGCCAGCCGCCAGTTCTTCAACCTGCGGCATCCCGGCGAGCATCGCGTCCGATCCGTACAGGTCCTCAAAAATCCGATCGGCCTCGACCGCGGCCTCCTGCTCCCGGTTCTGGAGTTCGGCGATCTCCCGGGTCGGCCGGGGCACCGTCTGCCAGTCGGCGTCGGCGAGGCCGCCGTACTCCAGCGTGGTGCATTCCACCTGGTCGAACGGGAACGCCCGGGAGCGCAGTCCGTCGACCGTCGGCTCGGTGACGTAGAGCACCCGGGTCTTACGCAACACCGCGACCGGCTCGTCGGCGCTGCGTTCGGTTGTCTCGACGAACACCGCCCGGTGGCCGAACGGGTACAGCACGCCCTTCGTGGCGGTGCGCACCCGCTGGTCGCGCCCGCCGACTGTGCGCTGCTCCCACTCGAGCGTCCGCCAGCTGCCCGCTGCGATCAGAGTGCCGCCCAGGCTGCTCAGCTCCAGCCGGTCCGCATGCGCAGGCGGGGACTGCCCGGCAATGTTGACCCGGTTGGCTTTGGTCAGCGCCATGGGGAACGGGTCCGGCCGCCCGGCCCGCAGCGCCGCGACCGCGACCCCGCCGTCGCCCGCGTCGGTGCCGAATCGGGTGCGCCACAGCCCGGTCGTGCCATCGAGGTCCACCGGCTCGTTCGGGTGCCGGGTGACCACCGCGCCGGAGTGGGCCTGCGGGGCGACGATCAGGCCCCAGGGAAGCTCGACGGCCGTGCGCTGCTCATCGGGGTCGATCGGAGCGTCGTGCAACGCAGCCAGCACACCCGCGGCGGTCAACTCGAACGTGGGCGCGGCGGTGATCGCGACCCGGCTTGAACCGGACAGTTGCGCCTGCCATACGTCGCCGAGCAGCGCCGACGCGCCGGGCGCGGACACCTCCTCGGCGATGTGCTGCGGCGGGAAGGTCACCACCAGGTGGGCGTCAGCCGCATCGGCGACCAGTCTCGGCACCGGGTCGGTGGTCATCCGGTAGCCCACCGCGTGCACCCCAAGCACGACGTGGTCAGCGGGCCGGGTGAGCAGGAACGCCGGCGGAACGTCGTCGGTGGCACCGGCGAGCGCGTCCTGCGCCGGTTCGGGCAGCACGGCGCCGGACGCGTCACGCGAGCTGGGCAGACCCAGTGTGCGAGGAGACCAGATCTGGGTGTCCCAGGACGCCACCCGCACCGTGTCCGCCTTGACCTGGGCGACCACGTCCATACCCGGCGAGCCCCCCATACGCTCGACGATGACTGGATCGGCTTGCCAGCCGGTGGTGAGCGGCGAGAAGTCGTCCCAGCGGCGCTCCCCGTGTTGCCAGATCCAGTGGTGCAGCCGCCCGTCCTCGTCTCGAAAGACGATGTCGGGCCCGCGCGCCGCCACGGCGACCCCGAACGGCAGCCGCTCCGGGCGGACGGGATCCGGCCCCCACCAACGGGTCGGATCGGGGCCGGCGAAATAGCCGTATCCCCAATGCCGGAGGGTGCCGTCTCCCAGCAGGCCGTACACATCCTGCCGGACGGCTCCGTGGTCGTCGGTCCAGGCGATCGCCTCGACCGCGGCGATGCCAGGCTCGAGGGTATCGCTGTGCGGCAACAGCACCGGCGCCTGCCATATCCCACCGAAGACCTGGTGCACGATGCCGTTCGAGGCGGAATAGGTGTCGATGATCCCGGGCTGGCGGTGCACCGCGACCAAGCCGGCCGCGCCGACATCGGTGAGCTTGTCATGGGACCACAGGCCGCCCGGGCTGCGGCTCCAGTACCGCAGTCGGTCGCCGACGTCGGCCGCGAACACGTAGAGCCAGTCGCCTTCAGCGACCGGAACCGGCTTGGTCGCGATGTAGCCGGGCAGTTCCTCCGGCCCGATCATCCGGCCGCGCGCGGCGTCCCAACGCCAGTGCAGCAATTTCAGGCCGCCAACCGCGAACACGTCGAGGCCCTGCGGTTCCCGGTGAACGGCGACCGGCTCGGCGAACTGGTCCACCCGGCCGCCCAGATCGAGGGCACCGGGTACGCCGTCGGCAAGCCACAGGTGCACCAGCGTGGCCTCGCGGGAGCGGACGAAGACGTCGAGCCTGCCGGGTCGCAGGTAACTGGCCCCAGGTTTGCCGAAGATCGCCATGGCGAGCGCCGCCTACAGCCCGAACGCGAACGCAATCGGGGCGAAACCCGATGCGTAGCCGCGCATTCCGTCGCCACCCGAGTGCAGGGCGACGATCTTGTTTCTTTCGTTCACTACTGCAGACCCGGATTCCCCGGATCGTGACCAAACCCCCTCCGGATTGAGCAGAACTCGCAGCGTGTATTCGTCGGCGTCATCGGCTCCGACGTCGAGGCCGCCCACCCCCGCGAGCTGCAGCAGGCCAAAGGCGTTCTCCTTGAGCGGGGCCGCCCTCTTGACTGGTACCTCGTCCGCGGGCATGCGAATCTCCCTGATGGTCTAGACGAAGTCGTTGGCGAACAACGTGTGCAGGAGCCCGGGAATCCGGTCTCCGGATTGAGGGTTGAGAACGTGACGTGGATGAGTGTGGCTTTGCCTTGCTGAAGCCCGCGGCAGCTGCTGAGGAATGTCGAGCCCGGACGTGAGGGGAAGGGAGAACTGGGTGGTCCTCCATCTCGCTAGAGCTTCACCCATGCGCCGTCGAGGCTGAACTCATGGATGGGGACCTCGAACGTCACAGACCACTTTCCTACAAGGGACCCGCCAAGAGACAGGCTGATGGTCTGAGTCTCCAGAGCAGATGTCGCCGGTGCGTCGGAGAGTGTCTGCACGCCTGCATCCTGATCTACCAGGGGAAGAGAGTCGACCGAGTCCGGGGTTATCATGATTTCAACCGCCAGTTGTTGATCGAGACCGGAGGTTGAAACCTCGGCCGCATCGAGACTGGTGAAATCGAATGCGCCTTGAAATTCCCCGTCTTCGTAATGATTGAACGAAAATCGGGCGATTCCGTTTCCGAACTGATCTGTCTCGTCCAGGCGCATTCTTACGGGTATGAGCCCTGTGGTGTGGCTGGGAATATGTGTCACAATCCGCTCCGGCTCCTGGGTTTTTCACGTGCAGGCATCCGCAACAAGTGCGGGCTTCTCACTCGATACGCCGTCCTGGATGAGCGAGACAACTGCGTACAACCTCGCCATGCCCCAAAGCGGCGATGAGTATGGAGTTCGCACGCAGGTCTCCACGCTCGGCGTCTGCGAGACGCCGCCGGGGCGGCCAACTCGCCGTGGTGCGGCGGGCCATAGCCATATCCAGCTGCAAGACTGCCCACATCCAGCGTGTGCCCACCTGGGCTTTCTGTCCACCGCTGAAACCTGTGATCGATGCTTCCGTTCCCATGGCAGTCTGTCGCGTAGCCATCAGCCGCAGTAGATGCACCGGTGAGCCGCACCCCGGAGGCGCTCGCGCAGTACACCCTCGCCCGCGAAGGCGAAGCGGGTGCCGCCTGGTCCAATGAACTGCGCATGCCCCAATAGGAGTTGAAGGAGCACTGGAACTGCGCGCCGGACAGATGAGGTGATGCGGGGTGGCGTCGCGCGCGTCCCCGTGCCGCACAAGGCGACCGAGCCCGCCGTCTGGCCGGACGTGGTGAACGCGTCAACGCGGTCGGCGGACGGAGGCGGGCTAACAGGTCATCCCGCACTGGTCGACGTGGCTCTGGGCCGTGAGTGAGGCGGCGAGGCTTGGGACGATCAGGGCGGCCGCCTCGGTTCCCGGAACGGTGACGGGCTACTCGTCCAACGCTGTGAAGATGTCCTCGACCAGCCGCTCGGCCATCCTTGGCGCCTTCGGCCGTAACAGCGTGACCAGCCGCCGACGGCCGGCCTTGCGGATCTGAGCCGGTGAGCCGAACCGTTCCAGCAGCGTGAGGACGGCCGGGTGTGGCAACCGCGGCCCCAGGACTCGTTCCAGCGAAGGGTGGATCTGGGTCAGCAGGCCGTGGAGCCGGTTCGCGACCGAGGTGCCCTCGCCGGCCAGGTCGTCGTCGAAGCCGACGATCATCTCCAGCTCGGCGATCGTCTCGTCCTGGCCGTCGATCGCCCGCAGCGTGTGGGGCATCGCCCGGGCTGCGTCGGCGAGGATGAACGCGTCTTCGCGTCCGTCTTTCCTTCGCCCGGGTAGAGGTCGGCGATCCGTCGCATCGTCAGGCCCGGCACGTAGGCGACCGGGCAGCCCAGGTCCCGGGCGACGGCCAGCGGCAGGGCGCCGATCGAGGCCGGCTGGTCGACCACGACCAGCACCGTTCCGTGCTTGGCCTGGAGTTTGGCGAACAACTCGCGGAGCTTGGGCTCGGTGTTGGGCAGACGCTTGTCGAACGCCTTCTTGCCGGCCGGGGTGACGGCGGTGGCGTGGTGTTCGCCCTTGCCGACGTCCAGGCCGAGGAAGACGTCGATGCCGCCGGTGTCGATCACGTGCAGGCCCCTCCATCACCCTTTCGTCCGGCCTTGCCAGGGCACCGAACTGCCACATCCGCGTCACGGAGAGCTCTTCCGGCCTGGGTGAAGCCGGTGCTCAAGCCCCTCATCAGCGGTCCGTCGATGCCTCCGGACCCGGTGACACCACCCCCCGGATCATCAACGACAAGGGGGGAAGTCATGCCGGACCCGAAGGCCGGAGGCCCCGTTGCGGAGCCACGAAAAAGGTAACGCGGGGGGGCGTTGTCGGAAGGGCTTGAGCTGCTTGCGGAGCTTCTTCTGGTTGTCCTGGCGATCACTGTCGGCATACTCGGCAAAGTGCCCAGGCGGGTAAAGATGAACGTACACAGACAGCGTCAGACCACTGCTGGCTTCCCCGCGGTGGTCACGAGGTAGCTCCAGGCAGTGGACCGGGACGAAGAGTTCGGTCGGAGTGTGCCGGAGTCGGCGGTTTTGGCTGTCGCCGGTCAGATGTCGGTTTGGCGCGGAGCAGCGGACAGCGTGAGGCTGCCGGGAAGGGCAGCGACGGCCTCGCGGAAGCGGGTGGCCAGTTCCTGCCTGGCCGGTGCCCGGAGCGCGGCCGGTTCGTCGGTGTCCGCGGCCTGGGCTGCCCAGCCGGTGAGGGCGTATCGGAACGCTGCGACGAGCATGTCCGCGACCAGACGGGGACGGGGGTCGTCGGGGTTCACAAGGTCGAATCTGCGGTGCAGGATTTCCAGCGCCGCGTTGGTGGTGCGTTCGCAGAAATGCAGGCCGTGCGCGTTCATCGACGGGGTCTGCTCCGCCAGCCGGAGGCTGAGCGCAGTCCGGTCCGCCCATTCTTCGTCTGCCACATGATCCAGGGCGGCGAGGAGGGCCTCCTGCGCCAGCTCCAGCAGTGGACGGCCGTTGAGTCGGCTGCTCTGCAGTTCCTCCAGGAAGGCGGTCCACAGGTCCTGAAGCGGGGCCATCGCGACGTCTTCCTTGCTGGTGAAGTTCCGGAAGAAGGTGCGTTTGGACACCTCTACCTCGTCGCAAACCTGGTCCAGCGTGACCCCGCCGAATCCGCGCTGGGTGAACAACTTCAGTGCGGTGTCTATCAGCGCCTGACGAGTGCGGTGCTTCTTGCGTTCCCGCAGTGGCGGAGCGGCGGGCGTCTGGTTCGGCAAGCCGTCCCGTCGGGAGGGGGCAGTCGGCGAGATGTAGGGGCGGGCAGTCACGGGACGAGTGTAGCGCGGCGGCAAACGCCACTTGCACGCGTATGCCACTGAGTGGCATAACTGCTCGTGCACCCCTCGAAAGGCGAACCACATGCGCGCTCTACTCATCGACCACTCCGCTCCCTCCGGTCTCCGCCTCGGCGAGACCCGCGACCCGGAACCCGCCCCCCACCAGGCCCTGGTCCGGGTAACCGCCACCTCGCTCAACTTCGGAGAGGTCGGCCACGCCGTATCCCAGGCTCCGGACGGGGCTGTGCTGGGCTGGGACGCCGCCGGAGTGGTCGAACGCGCGGCCGCCGACGGTTCCGGGCCGGCTGCCGGAACAGAAGTGGTCACCCTGGGCGAGAACGGCGGCTGGGCCGAACTGCGGGCGGTGGACACCGGCCTGCTCGGCATCGCACCCGCCGGCACCGACCCCGGGGCGCTCAGCACCCTGCCGACTGCGGGAACCAGCGCCCTGCGTGCATTGCGGCGGATCGGCTCCCTAGCGGGCAAACGCGTTCTCATCACGGGCTCCACCGGGGGCGTCGGACGGTACGCGGTCCAGCTCGCACGCCTTGGCGGCGCACATGTGATCGCCTCCACCGGCGACCCCGACGGGCACGGCGACCGACTGCGCGCACTGGGCGCCGATGAGGTGATCGCGGGGCCGGAACACACCGGCTCCCTCGTGGATGCCGTCGTGGACTGCGTCGGGGGCCCTCAACTCGTGCAGGCATTCCAGAAGCTGTCACCGCACGGCACCCTGATCGCCGTCGGCGATGCCACGCTGGAGCCCGTGCACTTCCCGCCCGGCGCGTTCCTAGGCAACGCCGGACGCCATGGTCGCTCCATTGTCACCTTCCACCTTCAGGACGGCCCCCTCCACGGCCCCGACCTGACGTGGCTCGCAGACCGCGTCGCCGCAGCAGACCTCACCCCGCAGATCTCCTGGCGCGGCAGCTGGAACCAGGTCCATGAAGCCATCGGCGCCCTCATGGGCCGCCGCCTCCATGGCAAAGCCGTCCTGGATATCACGCCATAGGAAGCGATCCGCGGAACGCCCAGCGTCCTCGTCTTCCGCCTTACGGACACGGGCAGCCAATCCAGCTCGAGGAGCACCGGAGCTGAGCGTGTTCATCCGTACCCAACTGTGCAAGCTCATCCGTACGCCGACAATCACGATGTAGTGGGCTTCGCGGCCGAGGAGGCAGGCGGCGCGCTCGCGCTGGGTGCGCATGGCGTCGCTGCCGACGACGACCCCGGCCAGGTCGGCCGGGGTCTCCAGCAGCGGCTGGAAGCAGGTGATTTCGCTTGTCTGGCGGCTGCGGCTCCGCAGAGGCTCTTGCCCGTCGACCGCCAGGCCGCGCAGTCGGCCCCCGCCCGGTTGCTGCGGTCGGCGAGCCGGCGTCCGACAGCCAGGTCCATTGCGTCACCGTCGATCCGGGCCAGCTGCCGTCAAACCGTCGTTTCCGCAGGTAAAGGCGGTTGGGGGCAAAGAGGGTCGAGCCGGACACCGATGTGTTCCAGCACGTGGGTCGGATCGCCGGTGATCCGTTCACCGACCGCCACCAGCGATGTTGCCCCCGCCAGCACCGCGCAGACGGCCAGGGGAAGCACATCGACCAGGGCTTTGCCTACTCCACGGGGAGCACGTGAATCGGGCACCTGGGCGAGGCGGTCCAGCAGGCCGGGCAGGTCTTCCGGTGCGGCCTCGGGATCCTCGCGGAGTTGGTCAACGGCAGGCGGGATCAACGATGATGCTTTGGCACGCATGGGCTTCCATCCAGGTCACGGGGCGTCGAGAACTCCATGATCGTGGAGGCCGTGCCTATTCCGCTCTCCGCGGCGAGTCAAGCCGGCAGACCGTCATGAACCAGATGCCCGGCGACAGGCGACTACGCCAAAGCCCTGACCCGCCGCCCACCTCATTACCTTGGGAACCGCCCCGTTCAGAAGCTGATTCCAACCGAGTCGGCAGCGCCGGCGACCGCACCTTCGGTCATCATTTGCGTAGCGAACCCAGATATTGCACCTGGAGGAGGGGTGCCGATGGTAGCGATCGAGCTGTACTCGATCCCCTTCTGCGTGAGGATCCCCACCACTTGCCCGAAAAGATTAACGACCAGAGATCCACTGTCGCCTCTCTCCACGAAGATCGGCTGATTGGCTACGTCGTCGGTATAGATTTCGAAAGAATTTGGAGGAGTTCCGATTCCGAGCGGCTGCAGTCCCACCGCACTCACACGGCCGGTAGTGCGGAGCGTTGTTTTACCTCGCTTTTGCACTGAATCTCCCAATTTGGCCCTGACCATACCGCTATAAGCACCGATCTCAGCAATCGCCCAATCGAAGGCAATACCATCATCGAACTTGAATACAGCTGTGTCGGTAGCGTCTTGCCAGCGGTATAGTCTACCGATCTTACGATTCAGGCTGGGCTGGTATATCGGGTCACCCTGGAGGATATTTACTGGCTCTGTGATACTCGCAATAACGTGCGCGCAGGAGATACCAACTTGCCCACCGAATAGCGCGTCGTTCGCAATTCCGCCCAACGTGCCTCCGGGGGACAGGAACCCGCCATGTTCCGCCTTCACGGTGCCTCCACCGATCACTGGGTCGTAGGCGGCGTCGTCCGCCAATGGAGTGAAGTCGCGTTGCACAACGGCCACGGGAAAAGGGGTGTCAGCCGTTAGAGCTTCCAGCTGGCTGGGCACATTGTTCTCGTCTGTGACCAAAACTCGAATGACGACTTCGTCCGTCAGTTCGACCCCGTCTTGGCGAAAGCCAACATCTACGCCCACTACGCCAGGAAGGAAGGGCAACGCCTGCCCCAAAGCGGCCGCAAGTACATCCTTGGCTGCCAGCATCTCAGCTGATATATCCATTCCATCGGGCCTTTCTCATCTCATAACGGATGCCGACTCACCGTGGTCAGACCTGTTGCGCGACCAGGATCTGCGCACCACTCAGGGCTTTCTCGACACAATCACCTAGTTCGCGGCAATGTTCACTTCGCGGCATCGGCTTCGGTAACTGCTGTTCGGGTCTTTAACGTCCGTCAGCCTTACATCAACATGAAAGTCGAAAGGCATAGCGATTGAACCCCGTAGTTTTCTGACGCAAGGATGAAGATCTTCCTCATCGGTACCATAGCCATGACTGCACAAGCTCGAATCCTCAACAGGCAGGCAGAGCACGCATAGGGGGTTTAGGTCGCGAGCCTCTATCATGAACGTCTCATTTCAAGCATCGCACTGCTTTGGTGATCCGCAACAGCTGACTATTTTGACCCAAAAACGTGCACGAGTGAACTGGTACCCGGCCTTGTGGGCCCTCGGCAGGCACGGGCTTGGACATGGCGAAGTTCTCCTGAGACCGTGTCCCTATGTCGTGAGTCGAGCGAGTCGTTTGTAGCAGCAGAGGGTGGCTGAACGGCCGAGAAAGGCCAAGTAGTTGCGGGGGTGGCGTTCGCAGCGGTGTTCAGTCTGTGGTAGCCGGTCAGCCAGGACATGGTCTGCTCGATGACCCATCTGAGGCGGCCTAAACGCTCGCTGGACTCGACTCCCTTGCGGGCAATGCGCACGCCGATGTGCTCGCCCCATAGCCATTTTCCGCGGTTGGGGCACGTCGTAGGCTTGGTCGGCGTGCAAGCGCTGCAGCTTGACGTACCGGCCGCGGCGGGGGTCGTGTCTCGTTTGATGGCCCTCGATCATCGGCTTGAGTGCGAGGCTGTCGTGGGCTGCGCTGCGGAGAGACCGACGAGGAGGGCAGTCCGTTCGCGTCCGACGGGACGTGCATCCTGGAAGTCCACGCCCAGGACACCACACCACTCAGGGCTTTCTCCGCGGGGGCGCTATCCGGTGGCTTGGTCCTCGAGGGCCAAGAGGACCAGTTCGCCGCGCTTGGCCTGGTCCTCAACGCCATCGTCCTGTGGAACACCCGCTAATAGCAGCGGACTTCGTACTGGTCCAGGCCGCACTCGTTCTTCGCGCTCTGGAAGCACTCCTCGATCTTCCAGCGGCAGCCGGCGATCCGCACCCAGTCGGCAAGGGTTGCCTGCAGAGGCGCCGAGGCCAGGAAGTAGGCCAGCTCGTCCGGTTTGGTAATGCTGCGTCGGGCGAGCATCCATCGCTGGCGGGTGGGCTCATCGCCGTCGAAATTCCCAGACAGTCGGCAGTCGGGCCGCGGCCCAGTCGTAGATTCGCGGCCCTTTGAGCTCGTAACACGATCTTGCTGAAGCGTCCTGGTTGGCTGTGACCGGTGTGCTGATTTGGCCGTTCGTGAGGGTGTGAGTACTCGACCGTGGATCGTGGACGACGACGTGTGGGCGCTGATCGAGCCGTTGCTGCCACCGTGGCCGGAGCGGTCGCCAGGGCCGCGGACGGTGTCGGGTCGTCTTTGTCTGCAGGGCATCCTTCGTCCTCTACACCGACATAGCCTGGCAACTTTTGCCGCTGGAGCTGGGGTTCGGCTCGGGCCAGACGTGCTGGCGTCGCCTGGACCGGTGGCAGAAGGCAGGGGTCTTCGACCGGCTGCACCGGATTCTGCTCGCGGAACTGAACGCGGCCGGCGCACTCGACTGGTCACGGGCATGCGTGGACGGTTCCCACGTTCGAGCGAAAAAGGGGGATCCGATACCGGTCCGTCGCCGGTCGACCGGCGGAAAACGGGAAGCAAGCACCACCTGATCTGCGACGGACGTGGCACCCCGCTCAGAGTCATCACGACTGCAGCCAATGTCAACGACGTCACCCAGCCCCTCGCTCTGGTCGAGGGCATCCCACCCATCGCCGGACGCCCGGGCAGGCCCCGCAGACGACCCGAAGCTCTGCTCGGCGACAAGGGCTACGACTCCGACCCCAACCGAGACGAACTACGCAAGCGCGGGATCCTGCCCGTCATCTCACGCAAGGGCTGTCCGAACATCAAGGGACTGGGCAAACTTCGCTACGTGGTGGAGCAGGCCTTCGCCCTGCTCCACCACTTCAAACGCCTCGCAGTTCGCTGGGAACGGCGCACCGAACTCCACCACGTCTTCGTCTCCCTCCCCTGCAGCCTCATCTGCTACCGACGCCTCAACCAGTGCCGATCGCAAGCGGTGGTACGAGTTGAAGAGGTGCTCTACACGGACGCATACGGAGTCAGCCACGCAACGCGATGAAGAGCTGGTACCCGGTGATCCCAAGTCCGCCGCAGGCCATCCCGAGGCCCACGACTGACATCAGCGCCATCATGACCTGGCCGTAGAGGGGCTGGCGGGCGGAGGCGCGGCTGGGGTTGCTCGGGTCGTAGCTGAGCTCAAGCTGCTGCCCGCCGGTCCGATCCCGGTGGAAGTGCTGCCCGCCGTCCTGGTCCTCGTACCGGTACACCTTGGTTCTGTGGGTGTAGTGGTCGAGTTGCGCCATCACCGTGATGCCGTGCCTGGGGAGGTGCAGCGCTTCGTACAAGCCTCGTCCCAGCGTCAGAGCCATGGATACCCCCGCGCCCGCGAAGAGCTGAAAGAACGGCAGCGCGATGGCCCACGCCGGCTCACGGAGCACCGCCACCACCCCATCGATCACAGCGAAGACCGCGATCACGGCGACAACAAGAACGCGCTTCGAGGGCCTCCGGGGATGCCCAGCAGGGACTTCGGTGATCAGATCTTCGCCGTCGACGCGCGATCCTTCGGCCGCTCTCTCGGGCAGTCGGGCCTGCAGGGCGGCGCAGAACGTGGCCACGGCTGCGGTGCTGGCATCGTGGACCGTGTACCTGGCACGGCGGTCGGCCTCTGCAGTCGTCAGTACGACCTCGAACGAGCGGTCGAGGCTGCGGACCGCTTCGATGGCCTCCAGCGGAATCCGTGTCACGCGCCCGTCCTGTTCCCACTGCACGTAGTCGAATCCGTCCCCGAAGGGGGCGGTGGCACTGCTGCCGCGCAGCACGAGGGATGGGAGGGCAGGCGTCGTCGTCATGTGCATATGACGGCGGAGATCAACAAACGGTTGCCCACCGCCGTGGCAGGCGCACGCCACAGCCTCGGCAGAAGGCGGCACCACTCAACACCAGGCCGATCTTGGCCCCTGGCACCACCCAGCCAAGGCGATGATCCAGAGGCGAAGTCGTGCACCCGGCACCGGAGCCGTTCTCGCCAACTTCGATATCCGCCCTCAGTCCGCGCGTGCTCTCCCTCCTCTGCCCCACCTGACCAGAACACTTGAACACGGGCAGCGGGGAGGCGAGTGCTCGCAGGACCATGATGCGGGCCAGGTCGTTCTTCGTCGCGAAGCCACGTTCGCTGGGGATCTTGGCAGCGCGGCAGCGCTCGATGGCGTCGGTCCAGGACTTGGGCAGGTGGAGCCCGCGGTCGACCAGGGCGTGGCCCAGGGTGGTGGCGTAGGCGGCGAAGACGCCGATCTGGCAGTTCTCGGTGCGGCCGGCGGTGTCGGAGTAGGGCCGGTGTACGCCGGCTGAAGTGACGCCTTCTTGACGAAGCCGGTGTCGTCGATGATCAGGACACCGTCGTCAGCGCCGAGGTGCTCGGCAACGTAACTTTGCAGGTCATCGCGGATCTCGTCGGCCTCCCACCGGCTTTTCGCCAGGAGTTGCTGCAGGCTGTCCGGCGTGGAGTGCCCGGCGAACTCGGCCAGTTGCCATCAGCTCTTGCGGCCCACCGGGCCGAGCAGACCACGGACGTAGTCCGCATCCGGCGTCGCGGTTCAACATGTGAGAAGGTGTCCGACTTGCAGAAAGAGTTCTTCCAACTCCTTTTCCCACTCGTTGGCGGATAGGTCATCACTCACACACCGTGGCTGTCCAGCCCGATATCACTACACACGGCGAGGGCACTCGTTCGCGGGACGGGCCAGGCAAACTCGCCCCGCTTCCGGCACCAACCCGCTACACTCCCCAAACCCAAGCCGTTGACCAGGCAAAACATCCAAGTCCGGCTGAAGTACCAGTCGCCGCCTCAGTGTCCGTCGCGGACCACCGCTAACCCGCCGACCCGGGTCGTGATGCCCGCCGGCCCGCGTCGGGCCGAAGCGAGCACGCTGGCCGGTCGACCGAGGGTGTCACCCTGCTCCACCTCGATCGCGACCGTCTGCACCCCTGCCGTGTCGAGCAGGTGGGCGGCGAGGCAGCCGGTGCTGTTGGCGTTGGCGACGTCCTCGTCGACACCGATCGCCGGCGCGAACATCCGCGCCGCACCCGGTCGGTCGCCCACCGGCGGTACGTACACGAAACAGCCGAGGAGACCGTACCGCTGGCACGCCGCTGTCAGCCTACCGAGGTGTGGGCAGACTCGGAGCAGCGCCGACCGATCGTGGACCGGTACCAGCATGCGTGGTGCGCCGGGCGCGGCGATCCTTGGCGCGTCGGTCGGATGCCGATCGTCCGCGGTGAGCCCGAGCGCGGCGACTATCGCGGCGCGCTCGTCCGGTGCCGGATGACGCAGCGCGACGAGGCCCTGGTCGAACCACACCTCGATGCCGGCGGGGCGGCGGATCGCGACGGTGTCGAACGTGCGCCCGCCGGTGCGTTGGCGGTCGTTCAACTCGCCCCGTGCGGTGCGGGCCAGCCGGACGGCCTGCGCGGCAACGGTGCCGTGGCCGCAGCCGGACAGTTCGGCGGTGGCGGTGAAGAACCGGACCGGCCAGCCGCCGTCCGGCGTCCGCTCCGAGCCGAGGAACGCCGCGTGCGAGGTGCCGGCCGCAGCAGCGACCGCACGCCGGTCCGCGTCCGTCGCCGCCGGGTCGTCGTCGGTGACGGCCGTGGGGCTACCGCCCCGGCCCTCGCGCCGCACGCACGCATCAACCAACGTGACATCCGGCCAGGACATGGGCCCACCTCCGACGCTCGACGAACCGGCAACCGCGAACGGCGTCTACCGCTAACTTGATCTTTAACCTGTGCGGCGTGGACGCGGGGTTGTTGACTTCTTCGTGCGTCGCTTCGTGGAGCCTGGTCGGCCAACTGCGTGCACGTCA
>NZ_JBEXXO010000046.1:0-33734 GCF_040630435.1 Streptomyces sp. NPDC005803
GCCGCACGCACATGCAACGCGTCGCGGTCCGGGTCGGCGTAGACGGCCACGCTCCCGATCCCCGCGTCCCGACACGCACGGGCAACACGGACAGCAATTTCGCCACGGTTGGCGATGAGCACCTTGCGCACGATGGCTCCCTCCTTGAAACAAGCTGAGTTTAGGGACAACCGACACGGCCTTACGACCCGTCCCCAATGGTGAGCTTGCCCACACGGAGTGTGATGCGAGGCTTGCTCGAGTCGTGAAATCCCTTGTGGCACCACGGTACGCCGGGGACCATGACCGCACAGTAGCCACGAGGTGTGGTCCAGGTCTCTGTCGGTACGGGCAGCGACTCCCGGCGTTTCTTTGTGGGCTTCCTACTAAGCCCCGCGCAATTCTTTGCCCGACGCACCCGGGCCCGCACAAACGGGGTCCGCGCCGGGACGGACGGGGGCGCGCAGTCGGGCGAGCCCGCGTGCCGAAACCCTTGTCCGGAGGATTACCCATGAGTAGGGTCCGCGCTATCGCAGATACTGCAGGTAACAGGGGGTGAGCGCCGTGGTGCGCAGGCCGGTGGCTTTCATAGCCGCGCTCGTGCTGTTCGCGGAAGCCGTGGGCATCGTGATCATCAACGTGGTCCTGGGAACCGTCGTGAAGAACCAGGACATGTCCCTGGCGGGCACCGATCCCGGCGTCATGTCCAAGGGGACCTGGGTGCTGGGCGGCGTCTCGGGACTCTTCCTGGTGCTGTGCGGTGTGCTGCTCCTGCTCGCCGGCCTCCGCGACCGGGCGCCCGGCCGGATCGCCCGGATCGTGCTCATCGGCTGCGCGGTCGTCCACGGCGTGCTGGGCGCGCTGACGGTCGGTCTGGTGGGCTGGCCGGCGTTCGTCTTCATGATGGTGGTGCTCGGGCTGATCGTCCTGACCCTGGTGGCGTACGGCCCCCCGGAGGAGAAGCCGGTCACCGCCGCGGAGCCCGAGCAGCCGGCGGCGCCGGCCCCGGCCTGACGACCGGGGCTGTCCGGGCCCCGCTCCGGCCCGCGCCGTCCTGCCGGCCCCGCGCGGTCAGACCCAGAGGTCGGTGACCTGGATCCCCAGCTCGCCCAGCAGCCGCCGCAGCAACGGCAGCGAGAGCCCGATGACATTGCCCGGGTCGCCGTCGATGGAGTCCACGAACGGTGCGGAGCGCCCGTCGAGGGTGAAGGCGCCCGCGACATGGAGCGGTTCGCCGGAGGCCACGTAGGCGGCGACCTCGGCGTCCGACGGCTCACCGAAGCGGACCGTCGTGGACGCGGTCGCGGAGGCGGTGCGCCCGCTCGCCGTGTCGGTCAGGCTGTGACCGGTCCGCAGGATTCCGGAGCGCCCCCGCATGGACTTCCAGCGGGCCGTGGCCTCCTCGGCGTCGGCGGGCTTGCCGAGCGCCTCACCGTCCAGTTCGAGCACCGAGTCGCATCCGATGACCAGCGCCCCGGCGGCCTCCGGGCGCCCGGCCACGGCCGCGGCCTTGGCCTCGGCCAGGACGAGCGCGAGCTCGGCGGGTGTCGGGGCGCTCAGCGCGTCCTCGTCGACCCCGCTGACGATCACCTCGGGCGCGAACCCGGCCTGCCGCAGCAGTCCGAGACGGGCGGGGGATTGCGAGGCGAGCACGAGGCGGCGGCGAACGGGATCAGTCATGGGCGCCATCGTACAAACGGGGCCGGGGCCCCGGGCCACCTCACCGCGTCCCGAGCACGATCATCGCGATCACCATGGCGAGCGCGAGCACCAGCCCCGCGCGGCGCATCATGTCCTGGGCGTCGCGCAGTTCCTTGGGCGGCTTGTTCTCGGGGTCGGACCACAGCATGATCCGATCCTGCTGCGGGTGTCGCCGTCGCGCCTGAGTACCCGTACTCAGCCGTCTGGTGCGGACGGACCAGATCCTTCCGGTACGCGCCGCAGGCCCGGCCCCCGCAGGGAATCCGGGCTTCCGGCGACACCGTGCGGCTAACCGGGCCAGTACGTACGCGCCCAGGCGCGCGGGCCCGGCACAGGGCGGCCGCGCCGGGCCAGCCGGCCGGGGTCGGACCACTGCGCGGGCAGTTCGGGCGCACCGGACGACACGGCGGCCGCCGCCGCGGCGCGCGCCTGGACCACCGCGACCGCGGCGGCCAGCTCCTCCGGGGTCGGGTTGCCCCGTACGACCTTGATCATGGTCAGAACCCTTTCTAGAGGGGGATGTTGCCGTGCTTCTTCGGGGGCAGCGACTCCCGCTTGGTGCGCAGCTGCCGCAGCCCCTTCACCACGTGGGCCCGGGTCTCGGACGGCATGATCACCGCGTCGACGTAACCGCGCTCGGCCGCCACGTACGGGTTGAGGAGCGCGTCCTCGTAGTCCGCCATCAGCTCGGCGCGGGTCGCCTCCTGGTCCTCGGCGGCGGCGATCGTACGGCGGTGCAGGATGTTGACGGCGCCCTGCGCGCCCATGACCGCGATCTGCGCCGTCGGCCAGGCGACGTTGATGTCCGCGCCCAGGTGCTTGGAGCCCATGACGTCGTACGCGCCGCCGAACGCCTTGCGCGTGATCACCGTGATCAGCGGGACGGTCGCCTCCGCGTACGCGTAGATCAGCTTCGCGCCCCGGCGGATGATGCCGCCGTACTCCTGGTCGACACCCGGGAGGAAGCCCGGGACGTCGACGAAGGTCAGCACGGGCACGTTGAACGCGTCACACGTGCGGACGAACCGTGCGGCCTTCTCGCTCGCGTTGATGTCCAGGCAGCCGGCGAACTGCATCGGCTGGTTGGCGACGATGCCGACCGGGTACCCCTCCACCCGGCCGAAGCCGGTGAGGATGTTCGGCGCGAACAGGGACTGGGTCTCCAGGAACTCGCCGTCGTCCAGCACGTGCTCGATCGCGGTGTGCATGTCGTACGGCTGGTTCGCCGAGTCCGGGATGAGCGTGTCGAGCTCGCGGTCCTCGTCGCTGACCGCCAGGTCCGCCTCCTCCGGGAAGGCCGGAGCCTCGGAGAGGTTGTTCGACGGCAGGTAGGACAGCAGCGACTTCACGTACTCGATGGCGTCCTTCTCGTCACCCGCCATGTGGTGCGCCACACCCGAGGTGGTGTTGTGCGTACGGGCGCCGCCGAGCTCCTCGAAACCGACGTCCTCGCCGGTGACCGTCTTGATGACGTCGGGGCCGGTGATGAACATGTGCGAGGTCTGGTCGACCATGACCGTGAAGTCGGTGATCGCGGGGGAGTAGACCGCGCCGCCGGCGCACGGGCCGACGATGAGCGAGATCTGCGGGACGACACCCGAGGCGTGCACGTTGCGGCGGAAGATCTCCGCGAAGAGGCCCAGCGCCGCGACACCCTCCTGGATGCGGGCGCCGCCGCCGTCGTTGATGCCGATGACCGGACAGCCGGTCTTCAGCGCGAAGTCCATCACCTTGACGATCTTCTCACCGTAGACCTCGCCGAGCGAGCCGCCGAAGATGGTGAAGTCCTGCGAGTAGACGCAGACGGGGCGGCCGTCGACTGTGCCGTACCCGGTGACGACACCGTCCCCGTACGGGCGGTTCTTCTCGATGCCGAAGTTCGTCGAACGGTGCCGGGCGAATTCGTCCAGCTCCACGAAGGAACCCTCGTCGAGCAGGAGATCGACGCGCTCGCGCGCCGTCAGCTTGCCCTTCGCGTGCTGCTTCTCCACCGCGCGCGCGGAGCCCGCGTGGGTCGCCTCGTCGATACGGCGCTGCAGGTCCGCGAGCTTGCCCGCGGTGGTGTGGATGTCGATCTCTTCCGGCTCGGACATCGGGTGGCGGCTCCCTGCCTGGTCACGGGGACGACTCTGCTGCTGATCAGCTACTGCCCCGTAGCGTATCGGCGCGGATACGGTTCGGCAGTGCGTCGTTTGACACACCTAGGGTGGCTTGCATGACACCTCCGGATGCGCCACAGAGCCGTTGGTCGGACCTGGACCGGCCGCCCCTGAACGTCCCCGCGCTGCGCCGCGGACTGCTGCGGCCGGGCGGGCTGTGGACCGGCCTCGACGTCGTCGACCGCACCGGTTCCACCAACTCCGACCTCGCGGGGCGTGCGGCCTCCCTCACCGAGGGCACCGTCCTGGTCGCCGAGGAGCAGACCGCGGGCCGGGGCCGTCTGGACCGGGTCTGGACGGCCCCGGCCCGCTCCGGCCTGTTCTTCTCCGTCTACCTGGAGCCGGGCGCCGTGCCGGTGCAGCGGTGGGGCTGGCTGCCGCTCCTGGCGGGGGTCGCCGCGGCGACCGGCCTGGCACGGTCGGCGGGCGTCGACATGGCGCTCAAGTGGCCCAACGACCTGCTGGTCACCGTCGACGGGGAGGAGCGCAAGGCGGGCGGCATCCTCGCCGAGCGGGCCGGGGACGGCGTCGTCATCGGCATCGGCCTCAACGTCTCCCTGCGAGCCGACGAGCTGCCCGCCCCCACCGCCGCCTCGCTCGCCCTCGCCGGAGCGGTCTCCACCGACCGGGAGACGCTGCTGCGCGGCGTACTGCGCTCCCTGGAGCAGTGGTACGGGCGGTGGCGCGCGGCCGACGGCGACGCGGCGGCCAGCGGTCTGCAGGAGGCGTACGCGGCCGGGTGCGCGACGCTCGGCCGGACGGTACGGGCCCAGCTGCCCGGTGACCGCACGCTCACCGGCGAGGCGGTGGCGATCGACGGGGACGGCCGCCTGGTCCTGTCGGCCGACGACGGCCTGCGCGAACCGGTCTCGGCGGGCGACATCGTGCACCTGCGGGGGGCGGCGGGCGGCCTGACCTGAGCGGCACGCCGCCGGGCGGGACCGTCCGGCGGCCGCCCGGTCCCGCCCCGGTGTGGCGGAAGGCGCCCGACGGGGCGACCGGCCACGGCGTCCGCCCCGGAGCCGACCCGGTGCGGCGGCGCCCCTGCGCCCCGGTGTGTGGAATCCGCCCACCGGGGCAATCGCCCACGGCGTCCGCCTTGGGCCAACCCGGTGGGCTCGGTGCCCTGGCGACGTGAGGTACGGCACACCTGCCGTATCGTTGAGGCGATCCACCGACAGATCGGCAGGGCAGTGCGCAGGGAACGGGCAGGAGGCGGCTGGTGACCGTCGACGACGCGAACTCCGGCGCGGGCGCGGAGCCCCGGCCGGACTCCTCGGTCCACGCGACACCGCATCACGAAGTCGACCACACGGCCGAACCGACCGACGATCCCCTGGCGATCCGGCTGGAACAGCTGATCCTGGGCGCCGACCGGCGCTACACCCCGTTCCAGGCCGCCCGGACCGCGGGCGTCTCCATGGACCTGGCGTCCCGGTTCTGGCGGGCCATGGGATTCGCCGACATCGGCCAGGCCAAGGCGCTGACCGAGGCCGACGTCCTGGCGCTGCGACGGCTGTCCGGTCTGGTCGAGGCCGGGCTGCTCAGCGAGCCGATGGCGATCCAGGTCGCCCGGTCGACCGGGCAGACCACCGCCCGGCTGGCGGAATGGCAGATCGATTCGTTCCTGGAGGGCCTCACCGAGCCGCCCGAGCCGGGCATGACCCGCACCGAGGTCACCTACCCCCTGATCGAACTGCTCCTGCCCGAGCTGGAGGAGTTCCTGGTGTACGTGTGGCGGCGCCAGCTCGCCGCCGCCACCGGCCGGGTCGTGCAGGCGGCGGACGACGAGGAGATGGTCGACCGGCGCCTGGCCGTCGGCTTCGCCGACCTCGTCGGGTTCACCCGGCTGACCCGCCGCCTGGAGGAGGAGGAGCTCGGCGAACTCGTCGAGTCCTTCGAGACCACCTGCGCCGACCTCGTCGCCGCGCACGGCGGCCGGCTCATCAAGACCCTCGGCGACGAGGTGCTCTTCGCCGCCGACGACGCGGGCACCGCGTCCGAGATCGCGCTGCGCCTCATCGAGGCGATGACCCTGGACGAGACGATGCCGGCGCTGCGCGTCGGCATCGCGTTCGGCACCGTCACCACCCGGATGGGCGATGTCTTCGGCACCACGGTGAACCTCGCCAGCCGGCTGACCTCGATAGCGCCCAAGGACGCGGTGCTGGTGGACGGGGCCTTCGCCGAGGAACTGACCCGCACCGGCGACGCCCCCGTCTCCGAGGCCAAGGCCGCGGAGGAGGCGGCCGCCGCCGCCGAGCGGGCCGAGAAGGAGGGCGCGGACGGCGAGGAGCCGGCCCCCGCACCCAAGTACCGCTACGGGCTGCAGCCGATGTGGCAGCGCCCGGTGCGCGGCCTCGGCATCGTCGAACCGTGGCTGCTGGCCCGGCGCGGCACGTCCTGACCGCGCCCCGCCCTCCCGGCTGCGGCAGGGTCCGAGCCGGGCGGCCCTCTCCTCCCCGCTGCCGCACGTCCTGACCCGGCCCCCGCCCTCCCGGCCCCGGCGCGTCCGGACGGCTCCCGCGTCCTGCTGCGAGCGGGGTCCGGCCGCCCCTGCCCTCCCGCCCCGGGAGAGCTCTAGGATCCCTTCGGTAACGCTCGTTAACCGACAGGGGTGCAGCCATGACCGTCACGTCCGAGCAGCGGTTCGGGGAGTTCGTCGTCGTACGGGGCCACGAGGGCCTAGAGCACGTCGCCGAGCTGGTTCTCGACCGGCCCAAGGCCATGAACGCGGTCTCCACGGACATGGCCCGCTCGATCGCCGCCGCCTGTGCCGCGCTCGCCGCCGACCCGGGCGTCCGGGTCACCGTGCTCACCTCAAGCCACGAGCGGGCCTTCTGCGTGGGCGCGGACCTCAAGGAGCGCAACTCCTTCACCGACGCCGACCTGGTGCGCCAGCGGCCCACCGCGCGCGCCGCCTACACCGGGGTGCTGGAACTGCCGATGCCGGTCATCGCCGCGGTGCACGGCTTCGCGCTGGGCGGCGGCTTCGAGCTGGCCCTGTCCTGCGATCTGATCGTCGCGGACCGGACCGCCCTGGTGGGCCTGCCCGAGGTGTCGGTCGGGGTCATCCCGGGCGGCGGCGGCACCCAGCTGCTGCCGCGCCGGATCGGGGCGGCGCGCGCCGCCGAGCTGATCTTCAGCGCCCGCCGGGTGGAGGCGGCCGAGGCGCGCGAGCTGGGGCTGGTCGACGAGCTGGTCGCGGAGGGCGAGGACCGGGCCGAGGCGCTGGCGCTCGCCGGCCGGATCGCGGCGAACTCCCCGGTGGGGCTGCGGGCGGCCAAGCGGGCGCTGCGGCTCGGTCACGGGCTCGATCTGCGGGCCGGCCTGGAGGTGGAGGACTCCGCGTGGCGGTCGGTGGCCTTCTCCGGCGACCGGGCGGAGGGCGTGGCCGCGTTCAACGAGAAGCGGAAGCCGAACTGGCCCGGCGAGTGACGCGGGAGGAGGGTGACGCCGCGTGCCGAATCGGCGGCGCACTGCTCAGCAGCTGATCCATAAATCGTTCATGTCATCCCAAATGTAAATAAGCTGGGGCGATGGGCGGTGACGATGCGCGACTGCGGGCCGTGGTGTCGCTTGCGCAGGCGATGGCGGCGGCGCACACCCCGCGGGGGTGCTGGCGGGCGGCCGCGCTGGGGGCGTGCGAGGCGCTGGGCGGCAGCTTCGCCGCGCTGTCGGTGTGGGAGCGCGGGCGCGGGCGGCTGCGGGTCCTGGTCAACGCGGGCGCGCGGGCCCAGGGGGAGGAGGAGTTCCCCGACGAGGAGACGTACCCGGTCCACCAGTTCCCGGAGATCACCGAGTTCCTCCATGAGCGGTGGGCCGGGGGCGGTGAGCCGGACGCCTGGGTGGAGACCGCCGACGGACCGGTGGAGCCGGAGCCCGAGGCGGACGCGGGGGGCGCCGACGTGGCGGGTGCGCACGGTTACGGGCGCGGCTACTGCCACCAGCGGGTGGCGGCCCTGCGCCGGCGCGGGCGCGGGTGCTGCGTGGTCGCGCCGATCGTGCTGCACGGGCGGGCCTGGGGCGAGCTGTACGTGGCCCGGCCGGTGGGGGAGCCGGTCTTCGATCGCCGGGACGCGGACTTCGCCACCGTGCTGGCCGCCGTCGTGGCTGCCGGGATCTCCCAGACGGAGCGCCTGGAGGAGGTGCGCAAGCTCGCCTTCACCGACCCGCTGACGGGCCTCGCCAACCGGCGGGCCGTCGACATGCGGCTGGACGAGGCGGTGGAGCGGCACCGGGAGGACGGTTCGGTGGTGAGCCTGGTCGTCTGCGATCTCAACGGTCTCAAGTGGGTCAACGACACGCATGGGCATGCCGTGGGCGACCGGCTGCTGGAACGTTTCGGCTCGGTGCTGTCCCGGTGCGGGGCGATGCTGCCCGGAGCGCTGGCCGCCCGCCTCGGCGGGGACGAGTTCTGTCTGCTGACCCTGGGGCCCGGGGCGGACGAGGTGATCGCGGTGGCCGCGGAGCTCTGTGCGCGGGCCGCCGAGCTGGAGCCCGGCAACGGAGTCGCCTGCGGGCTCGCTTCCACGGGGGACCCGATCGGCCCGGTGGTCTCGGCGCGGCGGCTCTTCCGGCTCGCGGACGCCGCCCAGTACCGGGCGAAGGCGGCCCGCTCCCGCAGGCCCGTGGTGGCGGGGCGGGACGGCGAGGTCATCCGACTGGCCGACTCGCCGCCCAAATCCGCCCACGACCGCCGCCGGCTGCGCGGATCCGTCCCGGAGGCGACGGATTCGGTAAGGGGTCAACCCGACGACCACTAGTGACATGGCGGGTTTCAATCCGTACGCTTCTGAATATGGATATGCATACAGTCGTGGTGGGGACGTCCGGTACCACTGCTCAGGACGTCATCGCCGTGGCCCGCGGCAACGCCCGTGTCGAGCTCTCCGCAGCCGCGGTGAGCGCCCTGGCCGCCGCCCGCGAGATCGTGGACGCGCTCGCCGCCAAGCCCGAGCCGGTCTACGGCGTCTCCACCGGGTTCGGCGCCCTGGCCAGCCGCCACATCAGCCCGGAGCTCCGCGCGCAGCTCCAGCGCAACATCGTGCGCTCGCACGCCGCCGGCATGGGCCCGCGGGTCGAGCGCGAGGTCGTCAGGGCGCTGATGTTCCTGCGGCTGAAGACCGTCGCCTCCGGCCACACGGGCGTGCGGCCCGAGGTCGCCCAGACCATGGCGGACGTCTTGAACGCCGGGATCACCCCCGTCGTCCACGAGTACGGTTCCCTGGGCTGCTCCGGCGACCTGGCACCGCTCTCGCACTGCGCCCTGACCCTGATGGGCGAGGGCGACGCGGAGGGCCCCGACGGGACCGTGCGCCCGGCCGGGGAGCTCCTCGCCGCCCACGGCATCGCCCCGGTCGAACTGCGCGAGAAGGAGGGCCTCGCCCTCCTCAACGGCACCGACGGCATGCTCGGCATGCTCGTGATGGCCCTCGCCGACCTGCGCGGCCTCTACACCTCGGCCGACATCACCGCGGCCCTCTCCCTGGAGGCCCTGCTCGGCACGGACAAGGTCCTCGCCCCCGAGCTGCACGCCATCCGCCCCCACCCCGGCCAGGGCGCCAGCGCCGACAACATGCTGCGGGTCCTCGCCGGTTCCGGGCTCACCGGCCACCACCAGGACGACGCGCCGCGCGTCCAGGACGCCTACTCGGTGCGCTGCGCACCCCAGGTCAACGGCGCGGGCCGGGACACCCTCGCCTACGCCACGGTCGTCGCCGACCGCGAACTGGCCTCGTCCGTCGACAACCCGGTGGTGCTCCCCGACGGGCGGGTCGAGTCCAACGGCAACTTCCACGGGGCGCCGGTCGCGTACGTCCTGGACTTCCTCGCGATCGTCGCCGCCGACCTCGGCTCGATCACCGAGCGGCGCACCGACCGGCTGCTGGACAAGAACCGTTCGCACGGGCTGCCGCCGTTCCTCGCCGACGACGCCGGAGTCGACTCGGGCCTGATGATCGCCCAGTACACCCAGGCCGCGCTGGTCAGCGAGATGAAGCGGCTCGCCGTCCCCGCCTCCGCCGACTCCATCCCGTCCTCCGCGATGCAGGAGGACCACGTCTCGATGGGCTGGTCGGCCGCGCGCAAGCTCCGTACCGCCGTCGACAACCTCGCCAGGATCGTCGCCGTCGAGCTGTACGCGGCGACCCGCGCCGTCGAGCTGCGCGCCGCTCAGGGACTGACCCCGGCCCCCGCCTCGCTCGCCGTCATCGAGGCGCTGCGGGCGGCGGGCGTCGAGGGCCCCGGCCCGGACCGCTTCCTGTCGCCGGACCTGGCCGCGGCGGACGCCTTCGTCCGGGCGGGCAAGCTGGTCTCGGCGGTCGAGCCGGTCACGGGCCCGCTGGCCTGATCACGGCCGTACGCACGGGAGCGGCCACCGGGCGGACCCGGTGGCCGCTCCCGCGTGCCGGTCACACCGCAGGCCGTGGGCCTTCGCGGCGGCCCGAGTAGGTGACGAAACCTGCTCCGATGCCCAGGAACGCCGTCCCGCCGATGAGATACGGAGTCGTGTCGATGCCCGTCCCGGTGTCGGCGAGCGTGCGGGAGCCCAGCTCCGGACCGGCGGCGGCGCTGTGGCCCGCGGCGCCCGGCGCGGTCGTCGCGTCGCCCGCGTTGGCGGACGGGACGAACCACAGGGCGCACAGCAGTGTTCCCGCAGCGGTGGCGGTCAGGAGCGGGCGGCGCGTGATGGCCACGGAATCGATCCCCCTCGGGGCAGCCGTAAGAGAGAGGGCTCCCCGAATGCCGGGTCACCTCAGGCCTGTTGCACCGATGCTAATGAACGCAGCGGGTCGCGGGAAAGCCGTGGCGGCCGGGAGCTTACGCTCCGTTTCATGAGCACTTCTGAGTCATCACGGTTCGTACGCCTTCGGGTCGAAATGGTGTTGGAGATCACGGACCCCGACGCACTGAGCGGGACCGCGCTGGAGAGCCTCGCCGCCGAGTACGGCGAGCCCGGCGGCGAGTCCGCCGAGGAACGCACGCATGCCGAGACCGCGGTACGGGAAGACGGGGCGGAGGCCCTCGCCTCGCTGATCGACCCGTTCGACCTGGTCGGCGAGGTGCCCGGGGTCGAGCTGACCCAGGCGTCCTGGAGCAGCGAGAGCATCGACTACGACCCGGACCACCCGGACGGATGGGACCTCGATGACGACCAGGACGAGGACGGGGACGCGTACGACGACGTGTACGAGGACGACGGATCCACTTCGGGCGTCCCGCACAATGGGGAGGAGAACGAGGAAGACGGCAGCGCGGAGCGGCGGGCCTAGCGGGTGGGGACACCGGCCCCGGACCGCACCCCGGCGGACCGGGGCCGGTGTGCGTGAGCGGCCGGTGGATCCGGTCGCCGACGTGCTGTACAACCGGGTCGTGCACCGGCCGGCGCACCGGTGCGCGGCGGCGGGAACCACGGCCGCCCGCACGGCGTCGATGAGTGGTGTTCCCCACATTGCAGGCGGATGTGGAACGGGGCACCCATGCAGGGTGTTCTTGGTTTATCGACGAGTATCGCCTCTGGCGGTCTTGCTCGGGGTTTCAGGGGATTTCGGCAACGATGGAGAAGCGTGTGATGACGGACAGCAAACGGCGCAGGGGCCTCATGGCCGCGTCCGCACTGCTCGGCGGCGTGCTGGTGCTCACTGCCTGCAGCGACGGCGACAACGGCGGCCCCAGCCCCGACAGCTCGACGAAGTCACAGGCGGCCGAGGTCGACAAGGCGGCGGCCGAGGAGGCCTCCGAGGCGCAGATAACGATCTCCCCCAAGAACGGCGCGACCAACGCGAGCATCAACAACGACGCCAAGGTCACCGTCGCCAAGGGCAAGCTGACCGTCGTCACGCTGACCACCTCGGCCGGTGAGAGCGTCAAGGGCAGCCTCTCCGCCGACGGCACGAGCTGGAAGCCGGACGTCCAGCTGGAGCGTTCGACCACGTACAAGATCACCGCGACGGCGCAGGACTCGAAGGGCCGCGAGGCGCACGAGAACTCCTCCTTCACCACCGTGTCGCCCGCCAACAGCTTCATCGGGAACTTCACCCCCGAGGACGGCTCCACCGTCGGCGTCGGCATGCCCGTCTCGATCAACTTCAACAAGCCGATCACGGACAAGAAGGCCGTCCAGGCCGGCATCACCGTGACGTCCAGCAGCGGCCAGCAGGTCGCCGGCCACTGGTTCAACGCCCAGCGTCTGGACCTGCGCCCCCAGGACTACTGGACGGGCGGCTCCACCGTCACGCTGAAGCTGGCGCTGGACGGCGTCGAGGGCGCGGACGGCGTCTACGGCGTGCAGCAGAAGACGGTCACCTTCAAGATCGGCCGCAACCAGGTCTCGACCGTCGACGCCAAGACGCACACGATGACCGTCACCCAGAACGGCAAGACGATCAAGACCATCCCGATCTCGGCCGGTTCGTCGGACAACCCGACGTACAACGGCCAGATGGTGATCTCCGAGAAGTTCAAGGAGACCCGGATGGACGGCTCGACGGTCGGCTTCACCGACGACGACGGCAAGGGTGAGTACGACATCAAGGACGTGCCGCACGCCATGCGGCTGTCCACGTCGGGCACCTTCATCCACGGCAACTACTGGGGCGCCAAGTCCATCTTCGGCAGCGTCAACACCAGCCACGGCTGCGTCGGCCTCTCCGACACCAAGGGCGCCGGTGACCCCAACGAGCCGGCCGCCTGGTTCTACAACAACTCCATGATCGGCGACGTGGTCATCGTCAAGAACTCCCCGGACAGGACCATCCAGCCCGACAACGGCCTCAACGGCTGGAACATGAGCTGGGCCCAGTGGACGGCGGGCTCCCAGGCCTGAGCCGGCCGGCCACACCCCGCGGTCCCCGACGCCGAAGGCGGCGGCCCCCGGATCCTCGACGGATCCGGGTGGCCGCCGTCTTCGGCGTTCCGGGCCGTTCTCATCCCGCTCTCATCGTGGCTTTAACCCACCATCACAAGCGGTCCCTAGCCTCGCGCCATGTTCTTCACCTACCTCCGGCGCGAGCTGCGCCGCCGCAGAAAGGCGGCGCTCGTCGTCGCCTCGGGGCTCGCCCTCGGCATTGCGCTGGTCATCATCGTCAGCTCGGTCTCCTCGGGCATGAGCAAGGCCCAGGACAAGGTCCTGGAATCGCTGTACGGCCTCGGCACCGACATGACCGTCACCAAGGCCGCCGCGGCTCCCGGATCCGGTGGCACGGAGCGCCCCAGGTTCGAGTTCGACGCCAAGGACAGCGACGACGACGCGACGCAGAGCACGGACCGCGTCATGGTCCAGGGCTTCCAGACGCTGGCCGCCACCACCGTCGACAAGGTGGACCAGCAGTCCGGCGTCGCGGACGCCGTCGGCGGGCTGAGCCTGACCGTCATGAAGGTGGACGGCCAGTTCAAGCGCGGTGAGTTCAAGCAGGACGGCGGCACCACCCAGGGCGGCCGCGGCGGCTTCGGCGGCGGCCGGCCGCAGGGCGAGGTCAAGGGCGGCGGCGCCTCCTTCGACGTCAACTCCTACACGGTGTACGGCACCGACGTCACCAAGCAGGACCTCGGCCCGCTGACCTCGTCGAAGATCACCGCCGGACGGACGTTCAAGGCGACCGAGACCAACGGCAAGGTGGCCGTCGTCGACGCCGCGTACGCCAAGGAGAAGAAGCTCTCCACCGGCAAGACGGTGACCGTCCACGGCACCACCTTCACGATCGTCGGCGTCTCGACGGCCGACAGCGGTGACGCGGCGGCCAACCTCTACATCCCGCTCCAGCAGGCGCAGACGCTCGCCGACTCGAAGGACAAGGTCACCACGGTCTACGTCAAGGCCGCCGACTCGCAGCAGATCGACAGCGTCAAGTCCGCGATCCAGAAGAACATCACCGGAACGACGGTCACCACCTCCGCCGACCTCGCGGACACCGTGTCCGGCTCCCTGTCCACCGCGTCCGACCTGGCCTCCAGCGTCGGCAAGTGGCTCTCCATCGCCGTGCTCATCGCCGCCTTCCTGGTCGCGGGCCTCCTCACCTCCTCCGCCGTCAGCCGCCGCGTACGGGAGTTCGGCACCCTCAAGGCGCTCGGCTGGAAGAGCGGCCGGGTCACCCGCCAGGTCATCGGCGAAGCACTCGTCAACGGCCTGATGGGCGGCGTCCTCGGCATCGCGGTCGGCCTCGCCGGCGCGTACGCCGTCACCGCCGTCAGCCCCACCCTCACCGCCCAGCTCGGCTCGTCCGGCGGCGGGGGCGGCGGGATGCGCGGCGGCATGATGGGCGGCGGCAGGCAGACCGCGTCCAAGGCGCTCGACATCGCGCTCACCGCGCCCGTCTCCCTCTCGGTCATCCTGACCGCCGTCGCCCTGGCCGTGGCGGGCGGGCTGATCGCGGGCGCCTTCGGCGGCTGGCGCGCCTCCCGGCTGCGCCCCGCGGACGCGCTGCGCCGCGTCGAGTAGCCCCGCGCGGGATGACCGGCGACGGCCATCCCGCACCCCGCCCCCGCGATCCGCGACCCCGAGGCGGTCGCCCGGGGTCCGCGATCACCGTCCAGCAGGAGTCAGCCCATGTACACGCTTCAAGGCGTCACCAAGCACTACACCCGCGGCAAGTCCACCGTCCACGCGCTGGCCGGCGTCGACCTGACCATCGAGGACGGCGGCCGCCTGGTCATCCAGGGCCCCACCGGCGGCGGCAAGTCCACGCTGCTGCAGATGCTCGGCGGCCTGGACCGCCCCACGGCCGGCACCGTCGAACTCGACGGGGTGGACCTCGCGAAGCTCAGCGAGGCCAAGCTCACCAAGGTGCGCGCCGAGAACATCGGCTTCGTCTTCCAGAGCTTCAACCTCATCCCGACGCTCACCGCCCAGGAGAACGTCGAGACCGCCCTCGTCCCGCTCGGCGGCAAGGCGTCCGAACGGCGCAGACGGGCCGCCGAGGCACTCGACTCGGTCGGCCTCGGCGAACGGCTCGGCCACCTGCCCGGCGAGATGTCCGGCGGCCAGCAGCAGCGGGTCGCGATAGCCAGGGCCCTGGTCAAGCAGCCCAAGGTGCTGCTCGCCGACGAGCCCACCGGCAACCTCGACGAGTCCATGCGCGACGAGATCATGGAGGTGCTGGAGACCATGTGGAAGGAGCACGGGCTCACCTTCATCATGGTCACCCACGACAGCGCGATCGCCCGCCGGGCCCCGCGGCTGGCGACCATCCGCAAGGGCAAGGTCACCATCACGGAGAACGCCGCGGCCTGACCTGATCCGATCGCGGGTCCGCCGTCGTCGGCGGGCCCGCGCCACGGGTTCCGGCACGGTCCGGACGGGAGGCCCTACACCGTCCGCCCGGCGGCGGCCCGGCGGTGCGCCGCCAGATCGGTGCGGCGGACCTGGCGCAGGCCGGCCGGGTCGCCGCACGCGGCGCCCTCCTCGCGGGCCGCCCGCGGGCCGGGACCGCCCGCGCCGCCGTCGGCGGCCAGCCGGGCGCGCAGCCCGTACCAGGGCTGCAGGGGCAGCCAGCACAGTCCGTAGAGCCAGCGCCGCACCAGCCGGCCGGGGCCGGGGCGCCCCACGTCCGGCAGGCTCACCACCCGTATCCCCATGATCAGCTTCCCCGCGCCCGCGCCGACGACCGCGGTCAGCACCACCTGATTGAGGAACGAGAGGACGAGCACCGGCCCGATCAGCAGAACCACGACCCGGGGAACGGTCGCGGAGTCCGCGTACGGCCGGACGAGTAAGCCACCGGCGACCACACAGAGGTAGCAGTCGAGGCCCACGGCGAGGTAGCGGCGCATCTCGCCGGCCCGGGGCGGTGTGCCGGGCGCGGGCCGCTCCGCCCGGCCGGGGACGTACGAGGGCCCCGGGTGCCCGTAACCGAGCAGCGGACCGGCGGCCAACGGCGGTGGTCTGTAAGGAGTATGAGCGTTCCGGCCGGTGCGGTGCCCCCGTGATGTCGTCATGACGGAATCATGTCCGATCGCCCCTCGCCGCGGGCCCGGACCGCACACTGCGTGCCGCTTACCTCCGGGGTAATCGACGCCGTCCTCCGCCCTCGGCAGCATGGTGTCCACCAGCCGACACGACAGCCGGAGGACGAGCTCATGACCGCCTACGCGATCGCGCACCTGTACCCCGAGGGTCTGCCCGGCGAGGAGGTCCTCGACTACATCGAGCGCATCCAGTCGACGATGGACCCGTACGAAGGCCGCTTCCTGGTCCACAACACCCCGGTCGAGGTCATCGAGGGCGACTGGCCCGGCGCCCTCGTCGTCATCGCCTTCCCCACCATCGAGGCGACCCGCGCCTGGTACGCCTCGCCCGCCTATCAGGAGCTGCTGCCGCTGCGCACCCGGAACATGGCGGCCGACGTCGTGTTCGTGGACGGTGTCGCGCCGGACTACGACGCCTCGGCGTCGGCGGCCGCGATGCGGGCGGCGGCCCGCCCGGGGGAGAACACCACCCCCGTGGTGCAGCCCGCTGCACCCCCGGTCCGGGAGGCCGGTCCCTCGTACCGCCGCCCGGCCGCTGGAAGCATGAAGGGCACAGCCGGGCAAGGCCCCGGCGCCGTCCGACCGACCGGAGGAACCCCGTGAAGCCCCTGCTCTGGACCGTGCTCCTTCTCGCGCTCGTCGCGAACGTCTCGCTGAACTTCCTGGGGGGCCAGGAGGCGCCACACATCGCCCTGAGCGTCGTGTCGGGCGTGGTCGTGCTCGCGTCGGCGGTGGGCCTGTGGATGCGGCGCGGCCCGCGCGCGGACTGAGGACGGCCCGGCGGCGGACCTCACACCCGTCCTCACCCGCTTGTGAGGTTCACCACTTCGGGTGACTCGCGCCCCGGCCGCAACCTGGCCGATTCTGTCCGGAACCGGCCTGGAGGCGGGCGGTCACGGCCTTTCCGGGGGCGGGGCCGGGGGATCACCCTGTGGATGCCCGTGGAGCATTCCTTCGTCCCGCTGGGACACTCGGTACGCCACAACGGTCCTGTACGTCGCTTTCGTGAGCGCGGTATGCGTGATGTCGGGCGACGCCCTCGACGGCGAGGGGGACCTGGCGCCCTCGGGACGGGGCGCCTTCGCGCACGAGCCGACCATGGAAGGTCTTGATCAGATGACGGCCACCGCTGACTCCGCGGCCCCGCACGCCGCCGACCGCCTCATCGAGCCGCTGTACGCGGAGATCCTCCGCCGCAACCAGGGCGAGAAGGAGTTCCACCAGGCCGTACGGGAGGTCCTGGAAACCCTCGGCCCGGTGCTGGCCCAGCGGCCGGAGTTCGTGGACGCCCGCATCATCCAGCGCATATGCGAGCCGGAGCGCCAGCTCATCTTCCGGGTGCCGTGGGCGGACGACGCGGGCGACATCCACGTCAACCGCGGATTCCGGGTCGAGTTCTCCAGCTCGCTCGGCCCGTACAAGGGCGGGCTGCGCTTCCACCCCTCGGTCAACCTCGGCATCGTGAAGTTCCTCGGCTTCGAGCAGATCTTCAAGAACGCCCTCACCGGCATGCCCATCGGCGGCGGCAAGGGCGGCGCCGACTTCGACCCGAAGGGCCGCTCGAACGCCGAGATCATGCGGTTCTGCCAGTCGTTCATGACCGAGCTGCACCGCCACCTCGGCGAGTACACCGACGTCCCCGCCGGTGACATCGGCGTGGGCGGCCGCGAGATCGGCTACCTCTTCGGTCAGTACAAGCGGATCACCAACCGCTACGAGTCCGGAGTCCTCACCGGGAAGGGCCTCGGCTGGGGCGGCGCCCAGGCGCGCACGGAGGCGACCGGGTACGGCTGCGTCCTGTTCACCGCCGAGATGCTCCGCAGCCAGGGCGACAGCCTCGACGGCCGGCGCATCGCCGTCTCCGGCTCGGGCAACGTCGCGATCTACGCGATCGAGAAGGCCCAGCAGCTCGGCGCCACGGTGGTGACCTGCTCCGACTCCGACGGCTACGTCGTGGACGAGAAGGGCATCGACCTCGCGCTGCTCAAGGAGGTCAAGGAGGCCGGTCGCGGCCGTGTCTCCGACTATGCCGACCGACGGCCCGGCCAGGCCGTCTACGTACCCGGCACCGGCGTCTGGAACGTCCCCTGCGACGTGGCCCTGCCGTGTGCCACGCAGAACGAGCTCGACGAGGCCGACGCGCTGGCCCTCGTACGCCACGGGGTGAAGGCCGTCGCCGAGGGCGCCAACATGCCCACCACCCCCGAGGCCGTCCGCGTCTTCCAGGACGCCGGCGTGGCCTTCGCCCCCGGCAAGGCGGCCAACGCGGGCGGTGTCGCCACCAGCGCGTTGGAGATGCAGCAGAACGCCTCGCGTGACTCCTGGACGTTCTCCCACACGGAGGAGCGCCTCGCGGAGATCATGCGCCACATCCACGACTCCTGCTACACCACGGCGGAGCGCTACGGCAGCCCCGGCAACTACGTGGCCGGCGCGAACATCGCCGGCTTCGAACTGGTCGCGGACGCGATGCTGGCGCAGGGACTGATCTGACGGGGTCCCCGGCAACGGACACGGGGCCGGAACGCGCACGCGTTCCGGCCCCGTGCGCGTTCAGGGGCGTCGGGGGAACGCTCCTCGCGCTCCCCGGCACGGAATCGCGCTACTTCGCAGCAGGGGCGGGCCTGTGGCGGAACGTCTCCGCCAGGGCCGTGTTCGCCACCACCACGACGGCCATGACCGCCGCCGCCACCGGATGCCCCACCGCGTACAGCCCGAAGGCGCCGCCGCCGAGTACCACGGCCTTCACCACGAGGACGCCGGCCAGTGGCAGCCGGATGCGGGCGCGGGGTGCGGCGAACAGCCCCCACAGGGCGATGGCGAGCGCCAACACCCCGAGGACCAGCAGCAGTTGAACGGCGAGGCCGTCACCGAGGGTGAACCCCCACCAGAACAGGCAGGCGAGCGCCACCAGTTCCACGAGAAAGGCCAGTCCTTCGTTGGCGGCCCACCAGGGCCGCCCGGCCGACGACGGGATCACCCGTTCGTCCGCACGCGGTTCACGCACCGTGCCCCCCTTGCTCCACGTTGCCGCGAGCCTACCGGCGGGGGCGTCGTCCGGCCGTGGCGGCGTCAGCTGCCGGCCGGTGCCACCCCGATCGGGCACGAGACGCCCGTGCCGCCGATCCCGCAGTAACCCGCGGGGTTCTTGTCCAGGTACTGCTGGTGCGCCGGCTCCGCGGGCCAGAAGGTGCGGCCCTCGGCCGGGAGGATCTCCGTGGTGATCTCGCCGTAGCCGGAGCCCGTGAGTACCTTCTGGTACGCCTCGCGGGACGCCGCCACGGTCGCCGCCTGCTCGGGGGAGTGGGTGTAGACCGCGGAGCGGTACTGGGTGCCCACGTCGTTGCCCTGGCGGAAGCCCTGGGTCGGGTCGTGGGACTCCCAGAAGACCTTCAGCAGCTCGGCGTACGTGACCGTCCGCGGGTCGTACACGACGCGGACCGCTTCCGTGTGCCCCGTCAGGCCCGAGCAGACCTCCTCGTACGCGGGGTTCTCCGTGTAGCCGCCCTGGTAGCCGACGAGCGTCGTCCAGACACCGTCCGTCTCCCAGAACTTGCGCTCGGCGCCCCAGAAACAGCCCATCGCGAAGTCGGCGACCTCCAGACCCTCCGGGTACGGGCCCAGCAGGGCGTTGCCCAGGACCGTGTGGCGGGACGGGACGGTGAATTCCGGGGTGGCGCGGCCGCGCAGGGCCTCCTCCGGGGTGGGGAGCTGCGGGGTGCGGCGGTGCAGGAACATGCGGGGGCTCCTCCTGGGTTGACGTTCTGCCGGTACAACACCCCGGGAGCGCCACGGATTCCTGCCCCCGCGGTCAGCGCCGGGGGGTGCCGTCGTCCGACTCGGCGGCCTCGACGTAGGCGGCGGCCCGCTTGCGGGCCTTGAACCAGAAGTAGAGGCCGGCGGCGATCAGGATCAGGGGTATCAGGCGTGCCACGAAAGTACCGGTCCTTGTCGATGGGGGCGGTCGCGGTCGACGGGGGCGGCCGCGTCCTCGGGGTGCTGGCGCCTCCACGGTCGCACACCGGCTCCTCGCGGGGGCCTCCCCTACTGCGGCAGTGTGGCCGGGCTGCCGCCGTTCGCCTCGTAGCCGGCCACCGCCAGCGCCCGGTACACGGCGTACTCGGCGGCCGGGTCGGAGTTCGCCGTCCAGGGCAGCGCGCCCACGTGCCCGTCGATGTGGATCAGCTGGTGCATCGCCTCGGACCAGCGCTCCATCCGGACCAGGAACAGCACCAGCAGATGGCGGACGTGGGCGAGCATCGGGTCGTCGGCGCGGGCCGCGTGGACCGCGAACATCGCGCCCTCGACCGCCTTGGTCACCACCGCGCTCCGGTAGAAGCCCTGCACCAGATTGACCTCGGGCAGGTGCTCGTACACCGCGAACAGCGGCAGCGCGGCCAGCAGCGAGCCCTGCGGGGCACGGGCGGCGGCGGCCGTCGCGAAGCGGTCGGCCTCCTCGCGCGAACCGTGCCACTTCTCGCACCAGAAGTGCAGCGCCGCGATGTGCGCGCCCATGTGGGCCGGCGCCCGGTCGATGATCTTCGCCCAGAGCTGGTCGAACTGCTCGTGGGAGTAGCCCAGTCCGCGGGCGACGGCCAGCTCCACCAGATACGGGACGGGGTCGCCCGGCGCCAGCAGGGCCGCCTCGCCGACCACCGTACGGGCCTCCTCCAGGATGATCCGGAAGTCGTCCGTCCCGGTCGTCGACGAACGCCAGGCCTGCTGGACCAGGAACTCCGCGTGCACGGCCGCGCCCCCCGCGTCCTTCGGCGCCTCGGCCCGCCACTTGCGCAGCCATGCCCCGCCCTCGCCCGGCCGCCGCATCAGCTCCAGCGACGCGGCCCCGGCGAACGCCTGCACCCGCTGCCACCGCACCTCGCCGTCCTTCGGCGTACCGGACAGCAGCTGGGACGCGGCCCGCCACTCCTGGGTGTGCTGGACGACGTCGAGCACGTCGAGGAGATCCTGGTCCGGGCCCGGCATCCGGATGTCCAGTTCCTCCTGGCGCAGGAAGCCGTAGGTGTCCGGGTCGGCGGCGTCCGGGGAGCCGGGCGCCACCTGACGGATGCCACCGCGCCGGCGCAGCGCATAAGGGCCGACGACCGCGGCGAGCATGCACAGGGCGAGCAGGAACCACAGAATCTCCATGCCCCCATTGTCACCGGACGGCCCGGTGCTCGGTGAGCGCCCTCGGAACGAACTACGCTCGGGCCCCATGAGCGACCAGCACAGCTTCGAGACTCTCGCGATCCATGCGGGAAACACCGCCGATCCCCTCACCGGCGCCGTTGTTCCGCCCATTTACCAGGTGTCCACGTACAAGCAGGACGGCGTGGGCGGCCTGCGCGGCGGCTACGAGTACAGCCGCAGCGCCAACCCGACGCGCACCGCGCTGGAGGAGAACCTCGCGGCCCTGGAGGGCGGCCGGCGCGGACTCGCCTTCGCGTCCGGTCTCGCCGCCGAGGACTGCCTGCTCCGTACGCTGCTGACGCCCGGCGACCACGTGGTCATCCCGAACGACGCCTACGGCGGCACGTTCCGGCTGTTCGCGAAGGTCGCCTCGCGCTGGGGCGTGGAGTTCTCGGTCGCCGACACCTCGGACGTGGCGGCGGTCCGGGCGGCGATCACCCCGCGCACCAAGGCGATCTGGGTGGAGACCCCCTCCAACCCGCTGCTCGGCATCACCGACATCGCGGCGGTCGCCGGCGTCGCCCGCGCCGCCGGCGCGCGACTGGTCGTCGACAACACGTTCGCCAGCCCCTACCTCCAGCAGCCCCTGGCCCTGGGCGCCGACGTCGTGGTCCACTCCACCACCAAGTACATGGGCGGCCACTCGGACGTCGTCGGCGGTGCGCTGATCGTCGACGACCCCGAGCTGTCGGAGGAGTTGGCGTACCACCAGAACGCGATGGGCGCCGTCGCCGGTCCGTTCGACGCCTGGCTGGTGCTGCGCGGCATCAAGACCCTCGCCGTCCGGATGGACCGGCACAGCGAGAACGCCACCAAGGTCGCCGACCTGCTGACCCGCCATTCCAAGGTCACCCAGGTCCTCTACCCGGGGCTGCCCGAGCACCAGGGGCACGAGGTCGCCGCCAAGCAGATGAAGGCCTTCGGCGGGATGGTCTCCTTCCGGGTCGCGGGCGGCGAGGAAGCGGCCGTCGAGGTCTGCAACCGCGCGAAGCTCTTCACGCTCGGTGAGTCGCTCGGCGGCGTCGAGTCGCTGCTGGAGCACCCGGGCCGGATGACGCACGCCTCCGCGGCCGGCTCTCCGCTGGAGGTCCCGGCCGACCTGGTCCGGCTCTCCGTCGGCATCGAGAACGGCGACGACCTGCTCGCCGATCTGACGCAGGCGCTCGGCTAGGCAGTGTTACGCCCGGCTCAGGCCGGCAGGGGCCGGCTCGGACCGGTTCAGGGGCGGGGCCGACGACCGGCCTCGCCCCGGCTCTCCTCCTCAGACAGAGGCCTTCTCGTCCTCCAGCGAAGCCCTGACCTGCTCCCGCAGTTCGGGGCTGTCGGTGTGCTCGTGGACGGAGACCGCGTGCTCGGTCGCGGCCCGCACGACTTCCTCCTCCTCGCCGGAGATGGTCAGCGAGCAGTTCGACACGCTCGGGTACTTGCGGCAGTCGGCGATCTTTCTGGTCATCACAGCCTCCTCGGCCGGTGCCTTTCCAGGATAGATCGGTACAGGCCCGGCGAACCTCCCGCGCCTACCAGCCCTCCAGCGGCGGCGTCGTCTCGGCGGGCGGGGTCTGCCAGGGCTGGGCCACCACCGCCCACACCGTGAACGCCACGACCACCGCCGTCACCGTCACCAGCCACAGGCGGCGCACGGCCCGCCGGCGGCGCAGCAGCCGCGCCCCGCGTTCCGCCGCCCGCGCCGCCAGTGCGGCGGGCACCTGGGGATGCGAGGTCTCCAGCATCCGCCGGACCTCGTCCTCCTTGCGCCCGGTGCCGCTCACGACGCGGCCTCCACGGGCCGGGTGCGACTCCGTCGCGCGGTCGGGCGCCTGGTCCCGCGCATCGTGGCCACCGAGCGGTTGCAGACCGCGCGGACCCGGTCCACCGGCACTCCGAGGAGCGCCGCCGTCTGCTCCTCGGGGACGCCCTCGTACAGGCGCAGCACCAGGACCAGTCGTTCCTGCGGGGTCAGCCGCTCCAGCAGCCCGCCGCGCGGGCGGTGATGGCGCCACGCCTCCCGGGCGAACCGGGTGGCCAGATCCTGCCGGGTGCGGTCGTACGGGTCCTCGCCGTGCAGCCGGTCCCAGTCCGCGTACGTGCGGGCCAGCGCGGCCGTCAGGAGCCGCTGCGCGCCCTCGTTGGCCCCGTCCGGCTCCGCGGGTTCGGCCGTGAGCAGGGTCGCGGTGTGCAGCAGTCGGCCCGCCGCACCCGCCACGAAGGCCTCGAACTCCTGGGCGCGGCGCCGCTGTCGGCCCGCATGGCGCTCTCGCACGTGGTCAATCGGAGCGCTCGGCGGGCCCCGGGTCAACCCCCCCGGGGCCCGGGCCTGCCGCGCTATCCCGCCGGCGGAGTCTGGTGCGCGGCCTGCCGGGCGGCCAGGGCCGCGTTGAAGCGGGTGAGCAGCGCGCAGAACGTGTCCCGCTCGTCCTCGGACCACTCGTCCGTCACCTGGGACATCAACTCGCGCCGCGAGGACCGGACCTCGTCCAGCCGCGCGTGGCCGCGCGGGGAGAGCTGGAGCACGACGGCGCGCCCGTCCTCGGGGTGCGAGGTGCGCTTGACCAGACCGGTGTCCACGAGCGGCGCGACCTGCCGGGTCACCGTCGAGGAGTCGATCCCCATGCCGGCGGCCAGCGCCTTGACGCCCATGGGGCCTTCCCGGTCCAGCCGGTTGAGCAGCAGGTACGCGGCCCGGTCCATGGAGTTGCGCACCTGGCCGACGCCGCCGAGGCGGGTCTGCTCGGCACGCCGGGCGAAGACCGCCACCTGGTGCTGCAGAGCGTCGAGAAGGTGGTCGTGACCCGGGTTCTCCGGGGCGGCGCCCCCGGAAGGAGACGCGGCAGTCGTCATGTCCTGAGGGGGCATGGCCGGGAGCTCTCTTCGTGCGGTGTCGGATGGGTGGGGGACAGAGTACGCGGCCCCGGGGCAACGCGTACCAGTGCCGCACAAACCTGCGGACATCGACGCAGGAGGGGACCCGCGGAGGCGGTCGCGACCCCTTCGGGGCCGACCGGCGGCGGGGGCGGTGCAGCGGGGCCGGGTGCGCGCACCTGCGGCGTCGCGGTCCGTCGCCCTGGCCCGGCCCCGCCTCGGCCCGCCGCCTCGCGGCCGTACCGGCCCGGCCCCGCTCCCCGCCCACCCTCCGTCCGCCGGTCGGTCCCAGCTGCAAGACTTGCGGTATGAACTTCCCGCCGCCCGGCCGCTTTCCCGCAGTGATCCTCGATGACGTCCGGGGGGCGCAGAAGATGCTTTCCGGGGTCTCCAAGGTCACCCCGCTGGAGGGCAGCCGTCATCTTTCGGCCTTGGTGGGTGCTCCGGTCCAGTTCAAGTGCGAGAACCTGCAGCGGACCGGTTCGTTCAAATTGCGGGGCGCGTACGTACGCATCTCCGGCCTCACCCCCGTCGAGAGGGCGGCCGGCGTCGTCGCCGCGAGCGCCGGAAACCATGCGCAGGGTGTAGCGCTCGCGTCTGCGCTGCTCGGCGTACGGTCCACGGTCTTCATGCCGGTCGGGGCGCCGCTGCCCAAGATCGCCGCGACCCGTGAGTACGGGGCGCGGGTGCGGCTGCACGGCAACGTCGTCGACGAGACGCTGGCCGCGGCGCAGGAGTACGCGCAGGAGACCGGCGCGGTCTTCATCCACCCCTTCGACCACCCGGACATCATCGCGGGGCAGGGCACGGTGGGCCTGGAGATCCTGGAGCAGTGCCCCGAGGTGCGCACCATCGTCGTCGGCATCGGCGGCGGGGGCCTCGCGGCGGGGATCGCCGTGGCGGTGAAGGCGATCCGGCCCGACGTACGGATCGTCGGCGTGCAGGCGGCCGGCGCGGCCTGCTACCCGCCGTCGCTGGCCGCCGGCCGCCCCGTGTCGATCGGCTCCCTCCAGACGATGGCGGACGGCATCAAGGTGGGGCGCCCGGGCGACGTGCCCTTCGGCCTGGTCCGGGAGTGGGTCGACGAGGTCCGTACGGTCTCCGAGGACGAGCTGTCCAGTGCCCTGCTGCTCTGCCTGGAGCGGGCGAAGATGGTGGTGGAGCCGGCCGGCGCGAGCCCGGTGGCCGCGCTGCTGAGCGACCCGAAGTCGTTCCGCGGGCCGGTCGTGGCGCTGTTGTCCGGGGGCAACGTGGACCCGCTGCTGATGCAGCGCATCCTGACCCACGGCATGTCGGCGGCCGGCCGCTATCTGAGCCTGCGGCTGCGCCTGACGGACCGCCCCGGCGCGCTGGCGACCATGCTGGGCGTGCTCACGGTGGCCGATGCCAACGTCCTCGACGTCAGCCATGTGCGTACCGATCCCCGGCTCGGTCTCACCGAGGCCGAGGTCGAACTGCACCTGGAGACCAAGGGGCCGGAGCACTGCGAGGAGGTCGCGGCGGCCCTGCGCGGGGCTGGTTATCTCGTGATGGGCTGACCTCTTGTCGGTCGCGATGTATCGCGATACGGTGCCTGCGCTCGGTCCGAGGCGTACAGGTGTTCCTCTCGTGCGTTCACCGGGCGCGGAAACCCGGGCAAATCTAGGATCTGTGAGGAAGTCACCCGAACGCACTGGGGGAATCCCGTATGCCAGGCGCCATCTATGCCGAAGGTCTGGTGAAGACCTTCGGTGACGTACGAGCACTCGGCGGCGTCGACCTCGACGTACCGGAAGGCACCGTCCTCGGACTTCTCGGCCCCAACGGAGCCGGCAAGACGACCGCCGTACGCGTCCTCACGACGCTGCTCAGGCCCGACAGCGGCAGCGCCTTCGTCGCGGGCATCGACGTACTGAAGAAGCCCAACGAGGTGCGGCGTTCGATCGGGCTCTCCGGCCAGTTCGCCGCCGTCGACGAATACCTGACCGGCCGCGAGAACCTGCGGATGGTCGGCCAGCTCTACCAGATGTCGTCCCGGGACGCGAAGGCGCGGGCCGGAGAACTGCTGGAGCGCTTCAACCTCGCCGACGCCGCCGACCGCACCGCCAAGACGTACTCCGGCGGCATGCGCCGCCGGCTCGACCTCGCGGCGGCGCTCGTCGTCTCCCCGCCGGTCATGTTCATGGACGAGCCGACCACCGGCCTCGACCCCCGTAACCGCCAGCAGCTGTGGGAGGTCATCGAGGAACTCGTCGCCGGCGGTACGACGCTGCTGCTGACCACGCAGTACCTGGAGGAGGCCGACCGTCTCGCCCACGACATCTGCGTGATCGACCACGGTCTCGTCATCGCCCGCGGCACCTCCGACCAGCTCAAGGCCCGCACCGGCGGCGAACGCGTCGAGGTCGTCGTGCACCACCCCGACCAGATCGAACCGGCCCGCGACGTCCTCACCCGGCTGGGAAAGGGCGAGGCCACCGTCGTCCCGCACATGCGCAAACTGACCGTCCCGGTCGACGGCGGCGCCAAACTCCTCGCCGAGGTCATCCGCGACCTGGACGCCCGCGGAGTGGAGATCGACGACATCGGGCTGCGCCGCCCCACCCTCGACGACGTGTTCATCTCCCTCACCGGCCACGCCGCCGAGCAGGGGAAGAACGACGAGAACGGGGCGGACGCGCAGCTCGCCGCCCGGACGGAGGCAGCGAAGTGAGTGCCCTCACCGAGACGGCGGCGGCTCCCGCCCCGCGCTCCGGCGGCGGCGTCGGCCAGTCCGCCCGCGACTCTCTGGTCATCGCCCGGCGCAACCTGATCCGCATGAGCCGGATTCCGGAGATGATCCTGTTCGGGCTCATCCAGCCCGTGATGTTCGTCGTGCTGTTCAGCTACGTCTTCGGCGGCTCGATGGTGATCGGCGGCTCGACCAGTGCCGCCGGCTACCGCGAGTTCCTCATGGCGGGCATCTTCGCCCAGACGGTCACCTTCGCCACGGCCGGCGCGGGCGCCGGGATCGCCGACGACATGCACAAGGGCCTCATCGACCGCTTCCGGTCGCTGCCGATGGCGCGCGGCGCGGTCCTCACCGGACGCACGCTGGCCGACCTCGTCCAGACCACGCTCACCGTCATCGTCCTCACGATCGTCGCCCTGCTCGTCGGCTGGCGCATCCACGAGGGCGTCCCGAAGGCGCTGGGGGCCTTCGCCCTCCTGCTCCTCCTCGGCTACGCCTTCTCCTGGATCGGCGCGCTGATCGGCCTGTCCGTCCGGACGCCGGAGGCCGCGACCTCGGGCGGACTGATCTGGCTGTTCCCGGTCACGTTCATCTCGAACGCGTTCGTGCCCACCGAGAACATGGCCGGGTGGCTGCAGCCGATCGCCGAGTGGAACCCGTTCAGCGCGACCGTCCAGGCGTGCCGCGAGCTGTTCGGGAACCCGGGAGTCTCCCCCTCCGACGCGTGGCCGATGGTCCACCCCGTCTGGGCCTCGCTGATCTGGTCCGTCCTGATCATCGTGGTCTTCCGGACCCTGGCCGTACGCAAGTACCGCTCGGTGGCCGTCTGAGCGGGGCGAAGAGCCCCGCCGTCCTGGCGCAGCACGAAGCCCCGGCCGCATCCGGCCGGGGCTTCGCGCTGGGTGCGTGAGGTGTGCGGATCAGCCGGAGTACGGCTTCGCCGAAAGGATCTTGACCGTGGCGGTCTTGCCGTTCGGCAGCTCGTAGTCCGCGCTCTCGCCCATCCTCTTGCCGTTCACGCCCACCCCGAGCGGGGACTGCGGGGAGTAGGTCTCGATGTCCGCGCTCGCGTACTCGCGGGAGGCCAGGAGGAAGGTCGTCGTGTCGTCGTCGTCGCCGTCGAAGGCGATCGTCACGACCATGCCGGGCTCGACCACGCCGTCGTCGGCCGGCGCCTCGCCGACCTTCGCGTGCTCCAGGAGCTGGGTCAGCTGGCGCACCCGGAGCTCCATCTTGCCCTGCTCCTCCTTGGCGGCGTGGTACCCGCCGTTCTCGCGCAGGTCGCCCTCCTCACGGGCCGCCGCGATCTTTACGGCGATCTCCGTGCGCGCGGGACCAGACAGGTACTCCAGCTCGGCCTTGAGCTGGTTGTACGCCTCCTGCGTGAGCCAGGTGACGTTTTCGCTGGTCTGGGTCACAGGGTGCTCCTCGTCGGTACTGGGAATACAAAGCATCGCCCTACCCGGAAGCATGCGCTTCCACGGGTGGGCGAAACCACGAGCCTAACAATTCGCCGGGGAAAGGGGGAGCAGGTAAACGGCTGAGAGTGTGGAACCGCAGGTCAAAGCGGTCGAGAGTCGCTCAGCTCACCCGTGCGGCGGTCAACGCTACGCCCCGTCGTCGTCCGTGCACCCCAGCAGCTCGACGGCGGTCCCCCTGGACGTCGTGCGCAGGGTGAGGATCCGGTCGATCCGGTCGGTGGCGCCGTCGAAGCGGAAGTCCTTGCGGGCCACCTCCGCACCGTCCTCGCTCAGCGAGCGCAGGGTGCAGTAGCCCTTGGCGTCCCGGTCCTTGCGGACCTCCAGGTGCACGTCGACGCGATCGTCCGAGACGACCTTGAACTTGATCATCTCGGCGCTGAGGCCCTGGCCGCTCACATAGCCGAACCCGATCCAGCCGACCACGCCCAGCAGGGCGACGCCGAGGACCGAGCCGATGATCCTGAGCTTGCGGTCCGCGCGCTGGTCGGCGGAGCGGCCGTAGCGGTTCTCGGGAAGCGCCTCGCGCACCGCCGTCATGATCGTTCCTCCCGTACCGGGGACCGAGGAATTTTCCACCCCCCGGTTCGGTCACTATAGAAGCCTCCCGCCCGTCACCCGACCGCCACCCCACACCGTCGTCCGCGGGGCGACGCCCTTGATTTCGATGGCGACCAATCACTGAGGATCGAGTCTTGACTGAGCAGCTTCGACTGATGGCCGTGCACGCCCACCCCGACGACGAGTCGAGCAAGGGCGCGGCCACCATGGCCAAGTATGTGTCCGAGGGGGTGGACGTGCTGGTCGTGACCTGCACGGGAGGCGAGCGTGGCTCCATCCTCAACCCGAAACTCCAGGGCGACGCGTACATCGAGGAGCACATCCACGAGGTGCGCAAGAAGGAGATGGACGAGGCCCGGGAGATCCTGGGCGTCAAGCAGGAGTGGCTCGGCTTCGTCGACTCGGGTCTGCCCGAGGGCGACCCCCTGCCGCCGCTGCCCGAGGGCTGCTTCGCCCTGGAGGACGCGACCGTGGCGGCGGGACGGCTCGTCGCGAAGATCCGCGCGTTCCGGCCGCAGGTCATCACCACGTACGACGAGAACGGGGGCTACCCGCACCCCGACCACATCATGACCCACACGATCTCGATGATCGCCTTCGAGGGCGCCGCGGACACCGAGAAGTTCCCCGAGGCGGAGTTCGGCCCCGCCTGGACGCCGCAGAAGCTCTACTACAACCAGGGCTTCAACAAGCCGCGGACCCTCGCGCTGCACGAGGCGCTGCTGGCCCGCGGCCTGGAGTCGCCGTACGGGGACTGGCTGGAGCGCTGGAAGGAGTTCGAGCGCGCCGAGCGCACGCTGACCACGCACGTTCCGTGCGCGGACTTCTTCGAGATCCGCGACAAGGCGCTGATCGCGCACGCGACGCAGATCGACCCGGACGGCGGCTGGTTCCGCGTCCCGATGGACATCCAGCGGGAGGTCTGGCCGACCGAGGAGTACGAGCTGGCGAAGTCCCTCGTCGATACCTCCCTCCCCGAGAGCGACCTCTTCGCGGGCATCCGCGACAATGCCTGATATGTACGCGACTCAGGCACTGACGCACCTCGTCCCGCTCGCCGAGGAACTGGACAAGAACAAGGTGACCCCCGGGGTCCTCGGCTTCATCGTCTTCGCGGCGCTCGCCGTGGGCGTGTGGCTGCTGATGAAGTCGATGAACCGGCACATGGGCAAGGTCGACTTCGAGGAGGCCCCGGAGGAGCCGGCCGGCGCGAAGGACGAGGCGGAGCCCGCGGGCTCCGCGCGGCAGAAGTAGGCGGGGGCGGGGCGGCACCGGGCGACCGGCCGCTCCGTCCGTGCAGGCCCTGGCCGGCCCCGTCGACGACGGTATGGGCCCTGCCGGGCGGCCCCGCACCGGGTGCGTGACGAATCGCACCGGACGGCCGCAGGGCCGCGCCGTCGTGGCCGGACGCCCCGGGACGGGGCCCCCGAAGGCGCGGGTGTGTGCCCCGGAACGGCGCGGCACGAGGCCGACGGCGGTCGGCAGCGCCCCCGTGTTCACGGCCTTTCCGGGACCGGCACCCCCATGATCTCCCGGGCCTCGCGGGCCGGGAGCAGGCCCAGGCGCCAGGCCTGCCAGCCGTCCTCCAGGTCCACGCCCCGGTTCAGGACCACCCGGAACGCCTCCGCGCAGTCCTCCAGCTTCGCGTCCCGCGTCGCATGGCCGGCCTCGATCAGGTCGGCCAGTTCCTGCTGGGCCACCACCGTGCCCACCTCGACACCGCCCGCCGAGGCGTACGGCAGCAGCGTGCAGCGCAGGAAGCGGGCCCAGTCCGCGCCCCGCGCGTCACCGTACGAGTCGAACAGCCCGGCCGCCTCGCCGCACAGCTCCAGGGCCTGCGGCGCGCGCTGGTTGCCCGCGTCGATCAGGGCCAGCTCCAGAGCCGTCCACGCCTCCCCGTGGGCGACCCCGATGCGCCGGAAGTCCGCCCGCGCGTCCGCCAGCAACTGACGGGCGAAACCGGAATTGCGCAGGTTGCCCGTCTGCGCGGCCCGCTGGTCGCGGGTGACGCGCCCCGAGTGGTGGCGGGCGCACGCCAGCCCGTACACGTCCCGCATCCGCGAGAACATCGTGCGGGCCCGCTCCAGCTGCCGTACCGCCTGATCGGTGTCGCCGGCCTCCTCCAGGGCCTGGCCCAGGTAGTAGAGCGTCCACGCCTCGCCCCGCGCGTCCTCGCTGTCGCGGTGGCGGGCCAGCGCCGCGTTCAGCTGCTCGACCGCGGGGAACGGATCGCCGTCCAGCAGCCGGGCCCGGGCCAGCTGGGTCAGCGCCCACGCCTCGCCCCGCTCGTCCCGGGTCCGCCCGTACAGATCCAGGGCCGTACGCAGCGCCGCCTCGGCCCGCTCCACATCGCCCATCCGCAGCAGCACCTGACCCAGCTGGAACCGCGTCCACGCCTCCCCGTGCAGCGACTCGCCCTCGCGGTGCAGGACCAGCGCCGTGTCCAGGAGCTCCAGCGCCTCGGCCAGGTGGCCCCGGTCGCGCTCCACCGCGGCCAGGGCGTGCAGCGACCAGGCCCGGTCCTCCGCCTGCGCCGCGGAGGACTGCAGCGCGATCGCCTCCCGCAGCCGCGCCGACGCCTCCGTCAGATTGCCCTGGTGGTGCAGGGTGATGCCGAGCGAGCACAGCGCCAGCGCCGTACCCGAGTCGTTCCGCGCCTCGCGGTACAGGCCGACGACGGACGACAGCGTCGTGCGGGCCTTGTCCAGCTCGCCGAGCTGACGGGCCGCGATACCGGTCCGCCACTGCACCGACCGCTCCAGCAGCCCCTGGTCGACCGCCTGCGTCAGCTCGCTGATCTCGCCCAGCCGGTAGAGGTCGCCGCGCAGCAGGCAGTAATCGCACAGCGCGCCCAGCAGATCGAGCACCGCGCCCTGGTCGACGCCCTCGCTGTGCCGCAGCGCGGACGTGATGAAGCTCGACTCGTCGTCCAGCCAGCGCAGCGCCGCGTCGAGGGAGCTGAAGCCGTGCGCTCCGAACTGCCCGGCCCGGGTCGACATCTTGCCGTCGACCATCCGGATCACCGCACCCGCCAGCTCGGCGTAGTTCGCGATGAGCCGCTCCTGAGCGGCCGTGCGGTCCGCGGCCGTCTCCTCGTCGTTCAGCCGGGCCAGGGCGAAGCTCCGTACGAGATCGTGCAACCGGTAGCGGGAGCCCCGCACGTGGTCCAGCAGCCCGGCCCCGGACAGCGCGGTCAGCAGCCGCCCGGCCTCCTGCTCGTCGGCCGACAGCAGCGCGGCGGCCGCCGCGGCGCCCAGGCTGGCCCGCCCGGCCAGCGCGAGCCGGCGCAACAGCCGCCGCGCCTGCTCGGACTGGTCGGTGTAGCGCAGCCACAGGGCCCGCTCGACCGGCGGGACCGGTCCGTACGCGGCCAGGTCGGCGGCCAGGGCGCTCGGGGTGCGCTCCCCGAGCGCGGACCCCGCTATCCGCAGCGCCAGGGGCAGGCCGCCGCACAGCTCGGTGATCGCCTCGCTCGACGGGTAGTCGTACGGGCCCTGCCCGTCCTCCTGGGACGCCTCGCGCAGCAGCTCCTCCGCGCCGGCCGGGTCCAGCGCCCCGACCTCCAGCCGGTGCACCCACGCCGGGAGGGACGCGGGCAGTTCGAGGGGTTCACGGGCGGTGACCAGGACCAGGCTGTCCGAGCGCTCCGGGATCAGGGTGCGCACCTGCTCGGCGTCGCTCGCGTCGTCGAGGACGACCGTCACCGGGGTGCCGGTCAGATGCTGGTGGTACAGCTCGCTGAGCCGGCGCACCTGCTGCTCGGCCGAGGAGCTGTCGCGGAACAGCAGCTGTTCGCGGGGGGCGCCGAGCCGGTTCAGCAGGTGCAGCAGCGCGTCCCGGGTCGGCAGCGGCGGCTCGTCGTCCGCACCGCCGCGCAGATCGACCACGCACGCGCCCCGGAACTGGTCCTTGAGGCTGTGCGCCGCCCGCACGGCCAGGGTGGTGCGCCCGGCGCCCGGCGGTCCGTGCAGCACCACCACGGTCGGCTTCGTCTCCGTCGACGCGCGGCCCGCCTGCACCCACTGGGCGATCCGCGCGAGTTCGGCCCGGCGCCCCGCGAACTCGCCGTCGGCGGAGGGCAGATGGCTGAAGGACTGCTCCAGGAGCGAGCGCATGCGCGCTGCCGCGCTGCGGTCCGCGCCGCGCAGCCGCGGTGCGGCCCGGTCCGCAGCGGCCTTCTTCTTCGCCGGGGCGCGGGACGAGGCGGTCAGCATGCGCTGCTGGTCGATGAAGGGCCGGATGCCCCGTACCTCCAGGGCCGTCAGCCACTGCAGGCGGAGCTGCTCCGTGCCGCCGGGCTGTCCGAGCGCTCCGGCCCGGCGATGGGCGGCCGGCCAGTGCGAGGCGGTGACCTTGACGACGGTGGCGGTGGCGCCCGCGACCGCGACGACGGCGCCCGCGCCGAGCGCCAGGCCGGACGCCGTGCCGAGCGCCACGTCCGCGCCGAACGCCGCGGCGGCGGCAACTCCCGTGACGACCAACGGCGTTCCCATCGCCGCCCGGCTGAACCGCTGAGCCAGCGGCTGCTGCCCGGCCGCCGCCGCGTCGAGCGCCTGGGTGTACGCGGCGTACTCCTCGTCCGCCCCGGCCGCCAGCGTGTCGAGCGCGGCGCGGCCGCGGGCCGTCAGCGTGGCGGGGTCGGTCCGGCCGCCCGAACGGCGCACCTCTTCCTCCACGGCCCGAGCCAGCAGCCGTTCGGCTTCCGCCCGGTGGCTGTCCCGCATCCGCATAGGTCCCCCTCGGTTCCCCGCCCTGCCGGCCGGTCCGGCGTCCGGCCGCTGGATGACCAGTCTCGTGCCTGGGACCGGTGCGCGACAGGGAGTCCACGAGACTGCGCCGCCGGACCTGCCTGCCGTACGTCCCGTCCGCCCGCCCTTCTCGGGCAGGCGGACGGGACGCGGCGGCTTCCGGGTCCACGGTGACGGCACCGGAGGCGGGGCGCCTGCGGCGTCGTGGCCGTCAGTAGCGGTAGTGGTCGGGCTTGTACGGGCCTTCGGCCGGCACGCCGATGTACGCGGCCTGCTCGGGGCGGAGCGCGGTGAGCTTCACGCCGAGCGCGTCCAGGTGGAGACGGGCGACCTTCTCGTCGAGGTGCTTGGGCAGCACGTAGACGTCGGTCGGGTACTCCTCGGG
>NZ_JBEXXO010000047.1:0-33513 GCF_040630435.1 Streptomyces sp. NPDC005803
TGGTTCTGCTCCTGTGGGGGCGAACGATCAGCTCGGACGCCGCCTTCAGCTGGACCGGCGATCAGGAGGCCGGGCTGCGCATCCTGGCCGGCCCGTTGACGCCCTGACGCTGTTCAGGAGCGCAGCCGTAGGCGAATCGCAGCGACGGCTACCGTGCCGTGGAACACGTAGGGCCGCTTGTCGAAGCGAGTGGCCACGGCACACGGCACGGAGTCCCTTGAAGGCGTTGAATCCCTTGAAGGCGTTGAAGGCGTTGAATGTCCGCTCAACTTCATTCCTGCGGCCATACGCTCCCGCGGTCGAATCCTGTTGGCCTACCACCGGCGCTACCACGGCGGCGGCGGTTGTCCTTCCGGTTGGCTGGTTCTGGGATGGTGTGCTTGATCGGTCGTCGTCGCAGGTATCGGCGATTGCGGTGCGCTGAACGATCGCTGCTGCCAACCATGGGCAAACGGTCGCAGAAACCACAGGGCTTCGGTCCCGCCGCGGCGCGGAGCGCCGCGACGGATCAGGAGTGAGGGGATCAGGATTCAACGGGGAGAGCCGGGAGGCGTAAGGCGTAAGACAGTGAAGACGCGCTCGGCCTGGTCGCGCTGGGTGTGCAGGTCCCAGTAGAGCGGGGCGATGTCCTCGGCCTCGGCGGTCGGGGCTCCGGGAGGGCCACCGCCGCCGACCGCGCTGTACTCGGTACGAGCGGAGAGCTGCTTGCAGGTCGCAGCGGTTTGGGCGATGCCGGGGCCGGGGCAGGGCCCGGGGCCGACGACTACGCCCGCTACCGCCCCGGCCGGCACAACGCCGCAATCCGCCTCCGGGCCGCCGCCACTGGCGGCCTTCCCCTTCAGCGGCCGAACTCAGCGGCGCCGCTTGCGCGGACGCGGCACCTCCAGTTCCTCCAGCTGCGGCCCGTCCCCGTCCTGGGTCCGACGCCAGGCCTCACGGTACAGAGCGGCGACGGGCCGGGTGGGCACGACGACGCCCAGGACGGCGCTCTCACCGTCGAGCAGGTCGTACATCGACAGCTTCCACCGCTCCAGCGGCACGTGCGGTTTGGCGAGCTGGGTCCACCCGCCTGGCAGGAACAGCGTACGTCCGGCCTTGGAGCGGCTGCCTTCGACCACGAGTTCCGTGGCCGCGAGTTCGGCGCGGGCGGCCCGGAGCCTGGCCGTTCCACCGTGCTGCTTGCCCCAGCCGGTCCAGCGCGCCGTGTTGCGGTCGGTGGGGTCCGGCATCGCGAGCAGCATCAGGTAGAGGACGGCGGCGTCCTCGCCGACGCCGTGCCGCTGGGCCACTTCGCCGACCAGGTCGGGCACGGACCGGGTGGGGTCCTGCGGCCACCAGAGCCCGTCCGCATCGCGTTCGCCCGCTACCGGGTCCCCGGGGTCGGCGAGCAGTTCGGCGAACAGCCGGTCGTGGACCAGGCGCAACGCGGTCTCCTGGGCGTCCGGTCTCCCCTCCGCGAACAGCGCCGTCAGGTGGGAGTCGGTCCCCGCCGCGTCCAGCAGTGCGGGCCTGAGGGAGGGAGCGGGCGCGGACATCTCGGTGCCCGCCACGACGGCGCCGAAGCGCACGAAGCCCTCGCCGGTCTCCGTGGGGTCCCCGGCGGTCCGGCGGAACGCCTCCCAGTCGATCCGCCGGTCGAGGGCGATCAGCAGGCCGGGGTGGGCCAGCCGTTCGCGCAGCGCGGTCAGTACGCCGGGCAGGGTCGCGCGGACCGGGTCGCCGGAGGGGAGCCGGTGGGCGAGCCATACGGCCAGGGCCACCGAGCCCTTGAGGACGTCGTTGCCGAAGCCGGGCGCCCTCTCGACGGATTCGAGGGAGTAGCGGCCGAACTTCCAGGTCAGGTCCCGGGAAAGCCGAGGCTCGGTGGTCATGCCGACGAAGCCGTACAGCGCGGCGGAGGGTGCCCATCCCGGGGACACGACGGTGCGGACCGCGTCGTGGAGCACCTCCTCGGGGACGGGCGTGCGCCGGCCCAGCCGCTCGTTCCAGACCTCGGCCGCCCGGGCGGCGTCGGGGCCGTCGGTCCACAGCCGGGCCGGCTCGGCGGGGAGCAGTGCCGCCACGACGGCCTGCCGGGCGCCCGGGTCGAGGTTCTTCAGTTCGTCCTTGGCCACGCTCGCGTCGGCTGATGTCACCCCGATCACCTTCAGCGTCGCGGAGGGCACCGCCTCGCGCTTGTCGTCGATCCTGGGCAGGCCCGCGACCACCAGCCGGGCCATGGTCGGGGTGACACCGGTGATCCGCGCGAACTCCTCGGCGGCCGACGGGAACCAGGGGGCCGGGCCGCGTTCGGCGAGTTCGGCGCGGAACGCCGCCACCCAGCCGGGTGCCCGCGTCGGCTCCGGTACGAACGGTCCGGAGGCGATGAGGGTGTACGGCTCGGGTACCTCGAACCGGCCGGACGGATCGTGGAAGATTGCGCCGTAGCGCAGACTCCTGGGGTCTTCAGCGGGGTCCCACTCGCTGAGGAAGCGGTACGGGTGGGAGGGGAAGAGCAGGAACGCGCCATCCGCGAGGTCCAGCACGTTCTCCTCACTCGCGCCACTCACCCTGTTGGGCCCTTCGAACAGGCTCCGGTCCAGCTGCAGCCGGACACGGCGCCAGTGGCCGGGATCGAGGTCCGTGAGCCCCTCGGCGTCGAACACCCCGAGGTACGCGTCCAACGCCTCCCGGTGCTTCTCCACGGTGCACTCCGAGCCGGCCCGCAGGGCCAGGATCGCGGGCAGCTCCGGCAGGGCCGTGGCGTCCAGTCGCTCCAGCGAGTCGTTCCGGGGGAACTCGACGTGGACCCGGCCCGGGGGAACCGGCTCGGCCGGGCCCCGCATCGACCGGCCCAGCAGGCGTGGCAGGCCGCACAGGTGGTGGTCGGAGGAGTAGTAGCGGGTGTAGCGGTAGAACATGCCCCGGCCCGTCAGGCCGACGCCGTTCACCGCGGCCTCGAGCAGTTCGTCGCCCGGTTCGGGCCGCGGTTCCCGCGGGACGACTCCGGCGATCGCCGCGTCGAGCCGGGACAGCGCGGCGTCCAGGACCCGCTGCTGCTCGGCAGCGAACCGCACCACCCCGGTGATGCCCGCGCGCAGTGCGTCGTGGCCGACCTCCGGCAGGAACGTACGGACCAGGCCGGGCACCACGCCCCGGTCCTCCGTCTCCGCCCGTTCTTTCCCCGGCTCGTCGTCCGTCTCGGCGGCCGGCGCCGCCACGGCCCCTGCCAGGAGTGCCGCCGCGGTGTCCTCGTCGATCCGGCGGAGCGCGGCGGACCCCTGCGGGTCGCGTGGCTGGAGGAGGTGCCAGTAGCGCAGGTGCGGAAGCCGGGCCGTGCCCGCGTTGAAGGGTCCGGACCGGTAACCGGACGGGACCTCGGCGACCAGCGCGCCGTCGGTGTCGAGCAGCTGGACGGTCTGCGACTTCCGGACCACGGCAACCGGCCGGTCGGCGCCGGGGAACACCAGCGCGTGCTCCGGGTCACCGCTCGCCCCGGGCGGCACGACGACTGTGCGTCCGGCGAGGTCCTCGCCCCGCCGCGAGCCGTCGGGAAGGGTCACCACACGCCAGCCGAGTACCCCGTCCACCGGGGCGCAGACCGGGCCCGGTACGGCGGAGGGGGCGGGCAGCAGCCAGGCGGCATCGAGGGTGCTTCCCTCCGGATCGTCGCGCAGGGCCTCGTCGATCCACCGCGGTGCCCCGGGTTCGCCCACTGTGTCACCGACCGGGTCGTACGTCCGCCAGGTGGCCGGCCCGTGCTGCCCGTCCTCCCTGGCCCACACCCAGTACGACGAGCCGTCGCCGATCATTGGCCGGGTCGCCGGCAAGAAGGCGTCCCCTCGGCGGAGCACCCCGCGACCGGTGGTCCGGCCGCCTCCGGGAAGGGGCAGCGAAGCGGGGGCCATGCCTCCGTTGACTCCGCCGCTGCCGTCCGGATCGCAGGGCCACCAGGAGCGGTGGTCGCCCTCGACGGTCAGGTGGGGTGCGCCGTCGGCGGTGTCGTGCCAGTACCCCTGCCAGGTGGCGGCGGAATACGAGTGCCACCAGAGGAACAGCCCGCCGTCGACGTACTGGCAGCTGAACGACCAGAGCCGGTCCGAACCGTCCGGCAGGCGCGGCTCATGGGCGAGGACCGTGCCCTCCGCCCCGAGCACCCGTACCTCTTCGCCGGAGACGGCGATGAGGTACGGCCAGCCGTCGATGACCCGGAGGTCCCGCGCCACCTTCCGTGACGCGGCGGAGCCCAGGGCTTCCTCCCAGGCGGGCCAGCCCAACTCGTCGAGGATGCCGGTGCGCAGGGTGCGGGCCAGCGCGGGGGCGAGGCCGGTGGCCAGTGCGGCCCGTACCGCGCCGGCGGCGACCGCCAGCGCCTCTCCCGGCAGCCAGGACAGCGTGCGCAGCGGGCTCGACCAGCTGGAGAACTCGGGCAGTGCCATGGTGAGGTACGCCCGGCTGACCTCTTCCACCCAGGTGGCGAGCATCGGCCGCCCGCCGGGGGACCTGGCCAGATCGACGACGGTCTGCTCGCTGTCCTCCTTGTGCCAGTCGGGACAGCCACGCAGGAACGCCGGAAGGAAACGGGTGTCGGCTGCCAGCGCGAGGAGGTCACGCCGGTACACGCCCGCCGCCCACGCGCTCAGAGCGAGCCTCTGACCGTCGCCGGGCCGTGCCACCGGTATGCCGAGGGACAGAAGCTGGTCGAGCAGGTTCACGTCGCCGACCGGGGGAGGGAAGGCGCCACCGTCGGCACGGAGTTCGGCGTGCAGCGCGTCGGCCATGCGGTCGACGAGCGGATACAGCTCCGGCGGCGCGGCGTGGTGGCCGTCGCTCCCACACAGCGTGAGGAACCTCTGCGCCCATCCGGCCGTGCCGTCGGGGGACCGTTCCTCGGCGGGCAGCGCGGCGTCGCACAGCCCGGCGGCGGACCCGGACTTCTCCAGCAAATCCAGCCATTGGGACAGCTCACCCCGGTCCCACCCGGCGGGCAGCAGGCCCAGCAACGTGCCTCGGACGGCGGGCTCCCGGCGGGCGAGTTCCAGCAGCGCGGCCCGGTGGGCCTTCCACCAGCCGGCGGGTGCCTCGGCGGTGCCGGGCAGGGGCAGCATCTCGCGCAGGTAGGCCATCTCCTCGGCCTGCGCGTTCTTGCCCGCGACCGCCTTCGCCAGTCTGCGCAGGTCGGTCGCGCCCGGACTCGACGGCGGCACCCCGTGCGCGGCGAGCCGGACGAAGAGCCCGCGCAGGTGCCGGAACGCCGTCGCGGCCTGCACGCGGGACGGGAGCCCCTTGGCGTAGCTGGAGAGGATCTTCGTCGGTACGGCACCGGCCAGGGCGAACTCGAGGAACACCGCGTCCATGCGTGCCTCGTCGAACGGCAGTGCGTGTGCCGTCTCGGCCTTGCGCGCGTTGACGAACATCTGGGCCGCGTACGCGCTCTGGTCGGCCGCGAGGAACACCCGCCCGGCCTGTTCGTAGAAGGTCGGCAGGAAGTGCGGTACCGAGCCGGCGAGCCGCTCGCCGATTGTCTCGTAGGCGGCGCGGGCCCTCTTCGCCCGGGATCTCACCGTCCGCGCGACCTTGTCCATCTCCTCGGCCAGGGACATCGCCAGGTGGCCGTCCGAAGGATGGCGGACCAATATCCATTCGGGGAAGCCCATGGCCCGGTGCTGCCCGACACCGACCTCTACCGGCTCGCCCTCGGGTTCGAGTCCGAGGAAGCCCGTGGCCGCGTCCCCGGTCCGGTCCTCTGCCGTCAAACGCACGACGATCCGGCCGTCCAGCCCAGGATGCCGGTAGGTCTGCGCGAACACGGGGGCCGCCCGGTCGCCCCCATGGGTGGTGCCCGGCGGCAGTATCGCGCCCGCACGCAGCAACTCCTCCGTCTCGGCCGTCGCCCCGTCCAGTGTCGTCCCCTCGCTCATGACCGTGTGCCTTCCGTGGGTGTACGTAACGCTGTCGTTCATGCGGCGCCACCCTTGGGCACCGTGCGACCGGCGTGCAGGGCCGCGGCCATGCGCATGCCTTCGGACCACGCCACGGGACCGACCTCGTCCAGAGGGAGGCGGCGGCGCCCGCCTTCGTCGAACCAGGTCAGGCTGCCGGTCCAGGCCCTCTCCTCGGTGTAGGGATCACTCATGCCGACCGAGGCGGTGATGATGCGCCCGGCGTCCCGGATCTGGTCGACCACGCTGCTGCCGGCGATTCGGTAGCCGAGAGACGTGGCACGGGAGGAGAGATGGAACCATGAGCGGTACTCGGCTCCGGCGAACTCGGTGACCGCAGCGGGGGCACCGTCGGTGTCGGCGGGCTTGCGCCAGATGGCTCGGTGGATCTGCTCGACGCCCTGGACCAGGCCCGACTCGGCGGCTAAGGCCCGGAGTTGCTCCAAGCCGGGGAGGAGGATCGGGTGGGGCATGGTCACCGACCGGGCCGACAGGGGGACGGTCTCACCTTCCAGGTTCATCACCCGTACTCCGCCCGAGTCGTCCGCGTCGCACAGGAAGCCGACTTCGTGCGGGCCGTCGCCGACGAGGACGATGTCGCGGAGCGCCGCCTGCCATGCTGCGTCGGCCCGGAGCCGCGCCAGCAGACCGGTCGGCACCGGCAGCGAGGACACCATCCATGTGCCGACCTGTGCCGCGCACTCGGCCGCGTGCCGGTCCAGCCACTCGGCGAAGCGCTGCAGTTCGACGACTTCGGGGCGGTCCTCCAACTCCGCTGGCAGGGCCCTCTCCTGCGTGCCCTCCTGCCCGGCCGGCGACGCGCCCGACGCTCGTCGTGCCACCACCTGCCCCTCCACCAACGACACTTCGTAGGTGTCACCTGCTGCCAGCCAACCCATAGGTTCTTCGCCTCTCCCCTCACTCGGAACACCACACAGCGCAGAGGCGGACCTCATGGGCGCACCTCGCTGTGATGTTGGCGAAAGACTAGAGGCATCCACCGACAGTCCCCCCGCGATGCGCCGGTGACCTGGATGTTTGGGCCTGCCGCCCCCGTGAGAGCGACATCGACGCCGAGGTGCGGTCCAACCTCGATCGCTGGTCGTGTGATGAGGGCGTCGAGTTCGTCGGTGAGGACACACTCCGCACGTTCCCCGCCACCCGCCGGAGGAGCTGGCCGCACTCCGCCGCTTCGTGGAGCACCGGCTCGCCACCTCCGGACCGTACGAGGACGCGGTTCTCGCCGGGGACGCGACGATGAGCCACAGCCTGCTCTGCTCGTCGTTCGACGTCGGTCTGGCTCACGCTGGCCCTGGACGTCTGCACACACTCGTGCTGCGCGTTCCGCCTGACGATGGTCTCGGACACCTCGGTGGACGTCGCGATGCTGCTGCGGGACGTGAGAGAAGTGGCGGCTCGCCCCTGGGCTGCTGGACAACGTGACCGAGTGGGGCTGAGGGCCCCGGTGGTGGTCGCGGATGCGGGCTACGGCGTCAGCACCCCCTTCCGTGCCACGGCCTTCAGGAGCGGGACCTGTCCTACGTGCTCGCGCTGACCGGGAAGGAAGTCGCCCACGAGCTGAACATCGAGCCGCACCAGCCGGGTTACGGAGCGCTGGGGCCGCCGACGCTTCCCCGATGCCGGACGCCGCCGCGAGCTCTTTCCCTCCACGCGACCGATGCCGCATCCGCTGGACAGTTCACCGAAGTGGGCTGGGGGCAGGGCAGCAAGGGGGCGATGACCTCCCGGTTCGCCGTGCTGGTCGTCCGGCCGGCGGGCAAGCAGTCGTTGGCCGCCGCCCAGGCGGCAGGCGGGGGCCGCAGCCAGTGGGACGGTGTCCTGCCTGCTTCCACGGTGCTGGTGGAGTGGCCTGCGGGGAATGAGGCACCGACGGATTACTGGATTTCGAACCTCCCGCCCGACACTCCGGTCGCTGACCTGCTGCGGTGGGCGAAGATGCGCCGGTGTTCGAACACGACTACCGCGAACTCAAGCACGGCCCGGGCCTGGACCACTTCGAGGGTGCCGCACCTGGCGCGGCTGGCACCACTACGTCACCCTCGTCACCGCCGCCAGGCCTTCCTCACGCTCAGGCGCCTCGACCCAAAAGTCCACACGTCGGCCTGACCCTCTACCAGGTCCTGGACCGTTTCCAGGACCTGCTGAAGGGCTGGACCGGCACCTGCACCACCTGCAACCGCCCCCTATCCCGCAACCGGAGCGGACACAGAACCTAACGAAGCACTACTAGGCGGCGGCCTGCCCCTTTTCCGTCCCCTCCACGGTCAGCACAATCTTGCCGGTGGTACGACGGGTCTCGCCGAGGGCATGGGCCTTGGCGGCCTCGCTGAGCGGGAAGGTGGCCTCGACGTGAGCGCGCAGGGCGCCGGTTTCGACGAGGCGGGCGATGGCCTGCATGCCGCCGTGGTCGGCCTCGACGAGGAGGGACTCGAAGCGGATGCCCCGCTCGGCGATCATCGCCAGCTCGTCGGGTCCTACGGGTACCGGCAGGATCGAGATGAGCGTGCCGCCCGGGCGCAGAACGGCGAGGGAGCGGGCGCGGCCTTCGGTGTCGACCGAGATCGGGTCGAGGACCACGTCGATGCCCGTGAGGGCCTCGGCGATGTCGACGGTGCGGTAGTCGATGGCCTCGTCCGCTCCCAGGGAACGCAGGAAGTCGTGCTTGGCGGCGCTGGCCGTGCCGATGACGTACGCGCCGCGGGACTTGGCGATCTGGACGGCGAGGTGACCGACTCCACCAGCGGCCGCGTGGATGAGGACGCGTTGTCCGGGCTGGACATCGGCGGTGTCGACGAGGGCCTGGTAGGCGGTGAGGGACGCGAGCGGCAGGGCACCGGCCTGGACGTGGTCGATGCCGGCCGGCTTGTGAGTGAAGGAGCGGGCGGGGGCGGTCACGTACTCCGCGTGGGAGCCGACCCCGTCGGGGTAGGGCAGCATGCCGAAGATCTCGTCACCCGGCTTGAAGAGGGTGACGCCGGTGCCGACGGCCTCCACGACTCCCGAGACGTCCCAGCCGAGGACGAGCGGCAGGCGGTCGATGGTCAGGGGCCGGGCGCGGTTTCCCCAGTCGGTCGGGTTGACGCCCGCTGCTCGGACGGCGACCAGGATCTCGCTCAGCCCCGGCACGGGCCGGGGAAGTTCGACCTCCTTGAGTACGTCGGGGGATCCGTGGGTCTCCTGACGGATGGCTCGCATGGTGGCGGTGCTGGAATTCGTCATGGGTCCAGCTTGACCGCCATCATGGTCCACTACCATGGCATAAATGCCAACTTCCGACGGGATTCTGCCATGGCTCGCGCTCACCGCATCGTCGTTCTGGCCATCGACGGGGTGTATCCCTTCGAGCTGGGCATTCCCAGCCGGGTCTTCGGGGCCGTGGACGGCCGCTACGAGGTCCTCACCTGCACCGTCGACGGCCGACCGGTCCGCACCAACTCCGACTTCTCGATCACCGTCGAGCATGGTCCGGAGGCACTGCGCACCGCCGACACCGTCGTCATCCCGCCTTTCATCCCCACCGCCGTCGCTCAGGAAGTGCCGCCGGCCGTGGTCGAGGCACTCGTCTCCGTGGCTCCTGGCACGCGACTCGTGTCGATCTGCACCGGCGCTTTCGTCCTGGCCGCCGCTGGACTCCTCGACGGCCGGCCCGCCACCACCCACTGGGCGGCCGCCGACCTCTTCCGTGCGCGGTTCCCCCAGGTCGAACTGGATCGCGACGTCCTGTTCATCGACGACGGGGACGTGCTGACCTCGGCCGGCGCCGCCTCCGGGCTCGACGTCTGCCTGCACATCATCCGCAAGGACCACGGCAGCGAAGTCGCCAACCAGGTGGCTCGTATGTGCGTCACCCCTCCATGGCGCGACGGAGGGCAGGCGCAGTACATCCAGCACCCGGTGCCCGAGAGTACGGCCACCGGAACGGCCGGCGCCCGCCAGTGGGCGCTGGAACACCTTCACGAGCCCATGACCCTGGGGGACCTCGCCGAGCATTCCCGCATGAGCTTGCGCACCTTCGCCCGCCGGTTCACCGAGGAGGTGGGCATGAGCCCGGGACGCTGGTTGATCCAGCAGCGCGTCGACCGCGCACGCCACCTCCTGGAAACCACCGAGCTGCCGGTGGACGAGATCGCCGGCCAAGTCGGCTTCGCCGGCGGCACCTCGCTGCGGGAACACCTGCATGCCGCCGTAGGCGTCTCACCGCTCGCCTACCGGCGCACCTTCCGCGGTGCCCTGGCATCCGACCCGCCGGCCACCACCGCACGCACCGCTGCGCGAACGCGGCGATGAACCGACCCCTTCGCCGCCTCCGTCACACTAGATGTTGATCATGTGTCGGCGAGGCCGTGCACGGCCTCCTTGACTGCCTCGCCCAGGGTCGGGTGCGCGTGGACGTTGCGGGCGACCTCGTGGACGGTGAGGTCCCAGACCTGGTCAGGCAGGACAATGCCCGCGGCGTGGTCGTGGGCGTTCGCAGCGAGGACAACGACCGCGATGACCAAGCCGAGGACGTCGACGGCCAGGCCGCGCTTGCGCCCGGGCACCCGCTTGGCCGGATCGTGGCGGTTCGTGGAGGCGGGGACCCCGGCGGCCACGTGGACGCTGTGAGTGTCCAGCACCACCAGGGTGGGCCCTCTAATCGTCGAGCCCTCTCCCGGACCTGGCAGCGCAGGAGGTCATGGATGACCTGGTCGGTTCCGTCGTCCCGCCAGGCGGCGAAGTAGTAGGTCGCGCTCTTCCGCGGCAGATCGTGTGGGAGGTAGGCCCACTGGCAACCGGTCCGCCCCTGGTAGAGGATCGCGTTCGCGATCTCCCGCATGGCGTAGGCGCCCTCATGACCGCTGACCGAGCGGTGCCGGTCAGCGATCGGCATCCCCGTCGTGAGGAGGCCGATGCCCGTGCCCGGGAAGAGGCCGAGGCCCACCAGGAGGAGAACCAGGCACAGGTACGGCGGGCAGCCCAGGAGCAGGCGGCGAAGCAGACCTCGGGCAGTTAGGCGGCGGCGGCCGCCGCTTCCGAAGCTCAGGGCTCGACGTCAGAAACAAGTTCTGCAGAGAGCTTCCGTCCGGTTGCCCGGCGCGTCTACGCTCACTTCTTGTGGGAGCGCTCCCACTATCGTCGGAACAGCGTCATGCGCAGTGTCGAAGGTCATCCAGCCAGGTAAAGGCGCATTGCCCCCTGTGGGACCCGCTTTGAGGCTGGTCTCTCGCCCGGCGGTCCCATATGGAGTGATCGGTCATATCCGTGCGTTGAGGGAGAGTGCGATGAGCATGCGAAGAGCCCTTCGGGCCTTCGGCGTTGTCGGAGTGCTTATGGCGGGTTCGGTGGCCGGATTCGGCGGCCCGGCCTCGGCGGTCGCCTCGCCGGCGGCCGGTCAGTCCGCCGCAGACGGCAGGGCCTCGGCGGTCGCCGCGGCGCCGGCACTGCACGTGTCGGGCAACCGCCTGGTCACCGGGTCCAATTCCACGTTCCGCCCACTGGGTGTCAACCGGTCCGGCGGGGAGTTCGGCTGCGTTCAGGGCAAGGAGATATTCGACGGGCCGACGGACCAGGCGGCCGTCGACGCGATGAAGGCATGGAAGATCAACACTGTCCGGATCCCACTGAACGAGGAGTGCTGGCTGGGCACCGGGAACTTACCTCCGACAGCGCCCAGCGCGGCGGCGTACCAGCAGGCGGTCAAGACCTACGCGGACCTCCTGGTGGCCAACGGCATCAACGTGATCCTCGACCTGCACTGGACTTGGGGCGAGTACACCGGCCCCGGCGGAGGCTGCCCGGACGTCGCGGCCACCTGTCAGAAGCCGATGCCGGACGCGTGCTACACCCCCACGTTCTGGTCCGAGGTGGCCACGATGTTCAAGGGGAACGGAGCGGTCATCTTCGACCTGTTCAACGAGCCGTACCCGGACGCGGCCAACAACTGGTCCGACGCCACGGCCGCATGGACCTGTCTGCGTGACGGCGGCACCTGCGCCGGGATCACCTACCCCGTCGCCGGCATGCAGACCCTCGTCAACGCGGTACGCGCCACCGGTGCCACCAACGTGATCATGTCCGGCGGTCTGGAGTGGACGAACAACCTGAGTCGGTGGCTGGAATTCAAGCCGGCCGACCCCACCGGCAATCTGATGGCCTCATGGCACTCCTACAACTTCAACGGCTGCGTGACCACCTCGTGCTGGGACAGCACCATCGGAGCGGTCGCCGCCCAGGTGCCGGTCCAGGCCGGCGAGATCGGTCAGAACACCTGCGCCCATGACTACATCGACCAGGTGATGGACTGGGCGGACGCCAACAAGGTCGGGTACACGGCGTGGACCTGGAACCCTTGGGGTTGCAGCGGTGGCAATGTGCTCATCGAGGACTGGAACGGCACACCGTCCAGCACCTACGGTGAGGGGTTCAAGGCGCACCTGCTCAGCCAGACCCCCGGTGATCCCGGCGGTGACACCGCTGCGCCCACCGCTCCGGGGACTCCCACCGCCTCCGAGGTGACGGCCACATCCGTGACCTTGAGCTGGGCGGCCTCCACGGACAACGTGGGTGTCACCGGTTACGACGTCGTCCGTGTCACCGGCGGCACCGAGACGCAGGTGGCCGGCTCGGCGTCCAACCGGGCCACGGTCACAGGGCTGTCCGGCGACACGGCCTACACCTTCGCCGTTTACGCCAAGGACGCGGCCGGCAACCGCTCCACCCGCTCGGCCACCGTTACCGTTACCACCACCGGCACCCCGGCGGGCACCTGCTCCGTCGGCTACCGCTTGGTGGGGGACTGGGGAAGCGGCTTCCAGAGCGAGATCACCATTCGCAACACCGGCGCCGCCGCTGTCAGCAACTGGAAGCTCGGCTTCACCTTCACCAACGGCCAGACCATCAACAACATGTGGGGCGGTACCCCCACCCAGACAGGCGGCTCCGTGAGCGTAATCCCCGCCTCCTACACCGACACCATCACCGCCGGCGGTTCCGTCACTCTCGGTTTCATCGCCAACAGGGGCGCCACGAACACTGCCCCGACCACCTTCACCCTCAGCGGCAGGACCTGCACCACAGCCTGACCACAGCCGCTGCCCCGCAACCGACATCAATTGCGCCCCCGCAGTTGCCCCACCGCAACCCCCGGAAACCCAGGCCCGGCGGTGTCGGACAGGGAGCACCCGCCGGCCCGGCCACAACCGCCGGGCCGGCGGCCCTGTAGAGTGCCGAAATTGCAGGCCTACTCCTCCCGCGCGCTGCTGCGACGGCGCGGTATCGCTTGCACCATCCCCGAGCCTGCCGACCAGATCCGTAACCGCAAACTGCGCGGCTCGGCCGGCGGACGTCCGCCGACCCTCGACCGCCCGGCACGCCGTCGAATGCGGCGTCAACCGCTTGAAGAGGAACCGCGCCGTTGCGACCCGGTGCGACAAGCTTGCCGTCCGCTACCAGGCCACTGTAACCATCGCTGCCATCGGCGAATGGCTCTGACCAGGATCACCTGGCGACAAGGCCCCTGGCCCGAGAGACACCGACGTCTACTCCACTTGGCGACTCGCTCGCAGTACTTCCTCCACAATCCGCTTTGCGTCAGGTCGAAGGGACACGAGCAGACCCTCAGGACACCCGCCGTCCCGGGCCAGAATCCGACCCAAGGACTCCGCTGCCGAGTCAAGCACAAGCTCGTCCTCGACCGGCGAACCGGCCACCTCAACCAGCGCCTTCACCAGGTGCTCACCCGAGTACGCCTCAAGGTCCATCGCGGCATCATCGCGCTCGTCGATACGAGCAGCCCTGTCCAGCAGAACCGAAATCAACCCCTCCGGCTGCGGCACAACCATGCTTCCCTCCTCACGGAATGCTGCCACCAGCATCCACACGTCAGACGCCTTGGTCGAACGAGACCCCCGACGGTAGGCGCAGGTGCAAAGAGGACCGGCCGCGTACAAGGTGATCGATGCTCTCATAGGCGTGTCCCGTGACACTTCGGATGCTGGCGGGTGGACTCCCGATGGATTCGCCCCCGGGGACGGACTCCCGTTTCCATCGTCGCCCCCGGCAATGGGACACGACTTTCAAACACGCCCAATTGCTCTGACCAGGAAGGTTCGCCGGATCGGCGGTTCCAGCGGTTGGATGTCCCGAGACGTCCGATCCGACCGTTGGGGGTGTGGCGGCAGAGCCTGTCCGTGTGCGCAGGTTGACCGACCATGAGGAGCAGAACCTGCAGCAGATCGTGCGCCGAGGCAGCACCAGCTCGGTGCGGTACCGGCGCGCGATGATGCTGCTGGCCTCAGCCGTCGGAAACCGGGTCCCGGTGATTGCGAAGCTGGTCCAGGCCGACGAGGACACCGTCCGCGACGTGATCCACCGGTTCAACGCGATCGGCCTGGCCTGCCTGGACCCTCGGTGGGCGGGTGGCCGTCCCCGCCTTCTCAGTCCTGACGACGAGGACTTCGTCGTCCAGACGGCCACCACCCGCCCGGCCAAGCTCGGACAGCCCTTCACTCACTGGTCCATCCGCAAACTCGCCGCCTACCTGCGTAAAGTGCACGGCCGAGCCATCCGGGTCGGCCGCGAGTCATTTCGGTGCCTGCTCGCCCGCCGCGGCGTCACCTTCCAGCGCACCAAGACCTGGAAGGAGTCGCCCGACCCCGCGCGCGAGGCCAAGCTGGACCGCATCGAGGAGGTGCTGGAACGCTTCCCAGACCGCGTGTTCGCGTTCGACGAGTTCGGGCCGCTCGGCATCCGCCCCACCGCGGGAGCCGGCTGGGCTCCCGCCGGTCACCCCGAGCGCCATCCCGCGACGTATCACCGCAGGCACGGGGTGCGGTACTTCCACGGCTGCTACTCCGTCGGCGACGACCGGCTGTGGGGCGTCAACCGCCGCAAGAAGGGTGCGGTGAACACCCTGGCCGCACTGAGGTCGATCCGGGCCGCGCGCCCGGGCGGGGCCCCGATCTACGTCATCCTGGACAACCTGTCCGCCCACAAGGGCGACAAGATCCGCTGCTGGGCGAAGAAGAACCTCGTCGAGCTGTGCTTCACCCCGACCTACGCCTCCTGGGCCAACCCGATCGAAGCCCACTTCGGGCCACTGCGGCAGTTCGCCATCTCCAACTCCCACAACCGCAACCACACAGTGCAGACCCGGGCCCTGCACGCCTACCTGCGCTGGCGCAACACCAACGCCCGCCACCCCGAAGTCCTCGCGGCGCAGCGTCGCGAACGCGCCCGCATCCGCAGCGAGAAGGGCATCCGCTGGGGCGGTCGCCCGCTTCCCGCCGCGGCCTGACAAGCGAGCGAGCTGAGAGCGTCAGGCCCTCACACCACGCGCGATTCGGTACAGCACGTTCGGACGCAGGGACCCTTCGGGCGCGGTGGGGTCGTCGAAATTGTCAGCCGGGTCGCGGGTCATGCCGATCCGGCGCATCACTGCTTGGGAACGGAGGTTGGTAGCAGTCGTCACTGCAAGGATCTCGGGGAGTTCGAGCGTTTCGAAGCCGAAAGCAAGGCCAGCCAGGGCGGCCTCGGTGGCGTAACCCTGGCCCCAGGCCGAGCGAGCGAGCCTCCAACCGATCTCTACCCCCGTGAACGGCATGCCATCATCCACCTGGTCCAAGCCCGCGAAGCCGATGAACTCGCCCGTGGCCTGCAATTGAACTGCCCACCACCCGTAGCCTCGCTGGTCGAACTCGGCCTGGAACTGCGCCACGGAGGCATCGCTCTGTTCACGGGTGAGCAGGTCGCCCAAGTGCTCCCGAACCTCGGGGTCAGCATTCATCGCCGCCCACGGTTCAAGGTCGGAGTCTTGCCATCGACGGAGCACGAGGCGATCGGTATGCAGTTCAGCCATGCTGCCCAGCTAAGGTGAGCGCCGTCCCCAAGGCAATCCATTTTCTTCGGGACTGCTACCGCCGCTCAGAAGGAGAACGCTCGGCTGGCTCCAAGGCCGACGAAGCGACCACCGCCCCGGCGAACCTTCCCGGTCAGAGTACTAGCAGCAGATAGCTAGTGCCGCGGCAGCCAAGGTTCACCCCGTCGCGACGCCATGCACGCACTCTCGCCGCACCGGCCGAAAGTCCAAGTACGTCCAGTACGAGGACTTCCGGCCGGCACGCCGAGAGCACGCACCTGACGCCGCTCCTACCGGGCAAACCTTGACTGACGCGGCACTAGCCCACGGCATCAGTCACCAGAGCGCGCAATTGCCGTCGGCAGATGAGTGCGCATCCAAGGGTGAGGAAGGCCTCGTGGACGTCGTCGCGGATCTCCGAGCGGACCCGCAGTCGGCGGAACCAGTGCAGGTGAGTGAACGCGTGCTCCACTACCCAGCGTTGGGTGCCCAGTCCCGAGCCGTGCTCGGTGCTGAAGTACCTGCCCGCAGTGTCCGAGCGGGCCCGGGTGGAACTGATGCGGATGGCCGCCCACAAGACCCGGCCGCCCAAGCAGAAGAAGGCCCGCTCCCTCGCGCAGCTGCGCGCCGACTGGAAGCAGAGCGCGATGGACACCTCGAAGGTGGCCGCCGACGTCATCGCCTCGCTCCTCGAGCGCGCCCGCGCCGCAGCCGCCCGGGTCCGGGTCCGGGCCCGGGTCGCCGCCGTGGTCGATGTCGCCCTGCCGGCCGTCGACGTCGCCGCGGCGGTGTCCGTGATGAACGGCGGTGGCCGATTCCACCGTCGGCACTTGCTCGCCGAAGCGCGTCGTCACCTCGCCCTGGTCTTGCGGGAATCGCGTCCGGACGTGGAAGCTCTGGACCTCACCGCCGGACAGCTGCGCCGCGTGACGGACGCCTTCACGAAGGCCGATGGAGGAGCTCGCGAGCGGTCGAGGAAGTATGCCGCCCCTGAGGGCGCCCCCGCACCGCGCCCGGCGCGCGAGGACGACCAGCCCGTACGAGTGCCTGTTCAAGGCTGGTGGAGGAAACGTCCTGGCCGCCATATCCCCGGACCGGAGCCCTGCGGGAGGTCCTGGTCGAAAGCCCGCCACCGCACCGTGCGCCGTCTGGTCGCGGGCGAGATCGAGGCAGCACTTCACGGTGACTGAGCCGACCCGGATCCCCAAGTCCCGTTGTGGGGTGCCGGACTGGATCCGTCGCAGAGCCACGGGTAATCACCTATAGTCTCGGCCTGTAATTTTGCCGGATGTTCATGATCGGCATATGTGTGCAGAACGTGTGAGGAGCGACAAGGGTGAGACGAATACGGTTCGCGGTGGCGGCTCTGCTGTCCGCAATGGCCGCCGTGGTGGCACTGGTCGCGCCGCCGGCGGTGGCTGCGGAGGCGCCCCAGGGGTCGGCCGGGCAGCGGTGGGCACTGAAGGTCGACAACCTGTACGTGACGGTGGACGCCGGTGCCGACGGGGACATGAAGCTGAGGGCCAAAGGCACCACGGCTGCCGGGTGGGAGAAGTTCACCCTGCACACCGACTATGTATCCGGCTCCGGGTTCGGATCGTCAGTCATATTCCGCTCGGAAGCCACGGGCCGGTACGTAACGGCGGAGGACGACGCCAGCGGCAATCTGCTGCGCACCCGAGTCGAGAACACGGGCTCCTGGCAGCGATTCTCGCTCGTGCCTCTGATGACCGGCGAGTACGGACTGAAGGCCCACAACGGCAAGTTCGTGGCCGCGGAGTTGGGTGCTTACGCCGACCACGGCCTGCTGCGCGCGCGGACCGACAAACCCGCTTCCGAGCTCGGCGCCTGGGAACGTTTCACACTTGAGCCGATCAGCGCGCCGGAGTCGGACCCCACCCACATGCCCGCACCCGCCACACCGGCGGTCAAGGCTCACAACGTGGTGTCGTGGAACATCTGCGCCAACAACAACACCGACTGCCCTCTCAAGTACGCCCCGCCGACGACGATGGCGCCAAAGGTTGCAAGCGCGCTGTTCAACGCCATGGGCACACGGCGGCCGGACGCGATCTTCTTCCAGGAGATCTGCGAGAAGCAGGCCAAGCCGTTGGAACTGGCACTCGAGGACAGGTGGCCGGGGCTGGATGTACGGTTCATGCCGACGTACTACAAGGTCACGGGCACGAACATCCTGGCGCAGAAGAATTGCTCAGACGGCACCGACAACGCCGACCGGGGCGCTTTCGGCATTGCTCTCGCCGTCCCCGACAGCAACACCTGGTACCAGGGCACGGTCCTGCCCTCACCTGACAAGCCTGTACCCGACAAGAAGGAGCAGCGGCCGATGCTCTGCGCGGTCGTCCCCGACGAGGGCTCCGCGTATTGCAATGCCCACTTCAGTAGCGGTCCCTACATCAACTCCGACGGCAAGCTCGTCGGCGACGACAGCGATCCGAACGATCTGTTCCGGCCCAAGCAAGCCGCAGAGATGCGCAGCCAGGTGGGCAACTACACGGCCGCCGGCTACACCACGTACTACGGCGGCGACCTCAACACCACCACGGCTGACGTGACCTACCTCGACCCCCTCTACTCCAGCGGGCAGGAGTGCGGGCAGACGGACCCGACCAAACCGCACACGGGCTACCCGACCGACGGTAACAACAAGATCGACTACGTCTTCGGCCCGCAGGGGCTCAAGTACACCTGCCGTGTGACCGATCCGGCGCTCTCCGACCACCGGATCATCGAAGCAGAGACGTCCTGAACGCCTTTGCTCTGACTGAGGGTTGCCGGCATCCCTGAAGCGCATCCCGTGACCGCAGAAGACGGGGCGTCCGGCCGCACGGCCGCACGCCCCACACGCGCTGGTATCGGTGCATCGCGTGCATCGTCAAGAACGCGCGGGCCGCCCGAACATACTGACGTCGCGGTTGATGAGGATCTTTGAAAACGGACGGTGCCGCTCCTCTCCCCACTTACTTGGTCCTTGAACTTTGTGAGGACGGTGGGGAGCCAGGAGCGGTCCTTGATCACTGGTGTGTAGGTTCTGACCGTGAATGATGATTGGCCAATGGACCGGATCGGGACTGCTCTGCGGGGTGAAAACCCCACGTCTTGCGGCGGTTGACGTCGGGGTTCGCAGCGATCGGGGACGTTTCAGTTCCTGCCGGCATACTCGGTCTTCTCGTGGATGAACCGGATGTGCAGCGGCTGTCCGACCTGCCGAAGGCAAAGCGGCTGTCGTTCCTGTCCGACATGGACCAGCTCGGTGAAGCGGTTGAGCGGGCGTGTCGGCGGCTGGACCCGGCTTTCCGACGGGTGAATCTGGAGATCCTGGGGAACACGGACCCGGTCGTGCATGCGCATGTGCGGCCGCGGTTTGAGTGGGAGCCAGCCGATGTGGTGGGTGCTCCAGTGTGGCTCTACCCGCGCGAGCGATGGAGCGACGAGCAGCTCAGGCTCGGGCCGCAGCATGACGTGCTGCGGGATGCGATCGGCAGCGATGGCTGTCCAGTGGAATCCAGGTAAGCCGGTTCCCTGGGAACGGCTGGGGAGCTGGTCTTTTTCGCAAGCTGTCTCCAGGCTCCGTCGCCAAGCTGGGAGTCACCCGAGGTCGCCCCAGCACTGGTTTCAGTCCCAGCCACGGAGCTGACCTCACCGCGGACCGCGGCGCACGAGGCCAGGTGCCGCGAGGAAGGGACACCAGGCGGGACTTTTAGCATCGACGCCCAACGCAGCGCAATGCGACGCGTACGCGATCCGTACGGTGAACGTACGCTATCCGTACGAATCATCGACTAGGGTGTTGCTTGGGAGGTGTTCCATGTCTGAGTTGTTCGATCGGGTCGATGCGCTGGTCGCGTCCAGGTCTCCGCTGCCGCCGCCGGCGGAGCGCAAGCGGCTGCGCGCCGCGCACGGCCTGACCCTGGATGAGGTCGCGGCCGCCCTGGAGGTGCGGCGGGCGACGGTCAGCGGCTGGGAGGCGGGCAAGACCGAGCCGCGGGCGCCGGAACGCGAGGGGTATGCGCGACTGCTCGGCAAGCTCGCGGAGCTCTACCCCGCCGACTCCAACGCCACGGAGCCCGTTGAGAGCGAGGCCGTTGCAAAGACGTTCCTGAGCGCTTCCGCCCCGGCTCCGAACACGCAGTCCGTGCCCACTGACGCGGCGCCCGAGGCTGTGGCCGTGACGACCGAGCAGAACACTCAGACTCGCCCGGCTGCCAACGCGGTGCCTCCGGCTGCCGCGTCGCCTCCGGCGAGTACAACCAGGACGACGACGTCGTCGGCGTCGCGCCGTCCAAGCATGCGGAAGGCGGGCCCGGCCGGAACCCCGGCGAGTGGTACCGATCCGCGGTTCGCGAACGGTCCGCTGGCTGTCGTTGACGTCGAGAACGGGCGTCCGGTGGCGTACTGCGTCGGCGGCCTCGTCCTGGACGTGCCCGCCAAGTCCGTCCCCGCTCTCGTCGACTGGGCGCTGAACGAGGCCGAACTGGGCGCTGCCCGGCTCAGCGGGGCCGGCAAGGACGCCGACCCGCTGGTCGTGCTCACCCCTGCCGCGTGCGAACGCTACGGTCTGCCTGTCCGGCTCAGCGACGAGGAACGCAGGGTCGGGCGGCTCCCCGAAGGCCACAAGGTCATCAAGGAGCTCACCCGGGCCCACTGGCAGCTGACCCGCCGGGGCTTCGGCCCCTGGGCGCGTATCTACCGCCCCGCCCAGGGCGGTAAGCGTGCCTGCGTGCAGCTGTGCATCCCGTCCTGGAACGCCCTCGACACCCGCAGCTGGGGCGACGCCGGACAGCTCCCGGCCCCCGCACTCGCCCGCCTCCTGGGCGCCTACGCCACCCGGGTGATCACCCCGCGCGGGTCCACGGCCGTCACCGGCCTGGAGCTGATGACCGCACTGCACCCGCCCACCAGGGCGAGCGAACCCGATGGTGCCGGCAAGCGGCACAGCCAGCACAACCCCGGGTCCCTGGGCAAGGAACCGGTGGACTGCGCACCGTGCGAGGCACCCGACGGGCACCCCCTCCTGGCCGGTCTGCCGCGCTTCCATCAGCGCACCCCCGCCGAAATGCTGATGGAAGAGGCCTACGACTGGGCCCGCCCGCTCACCGACGAGGAATGCACCAAGCGGTATGTGGTGGGCATCGACGTCAACATGGCCTTCGCCGCCGCAGCCAACGGCACCACCGTCGGCCTGGGCGCACCCACCCAGGTGCGCAACCCCGCCTTCGACCCGAAGCTGCCCGGCTCCTGGCTCGTCGACCTTTCCCACGTCGAGCTCGACGACCGGCTCCCCTCACCGTTCACCCCCATGGGCGAACGCCCCACCGGGCCCGCGTGGTATGCGACACCGACCGTCGCCTACGCCGTCGAGCTCGGCTACCAGGTCACCCCCGTCGAGGCCTGGGTGCGCTACGACAACGGCCGCTACCTCGACGGCTGGTACAACCGCCTGCGCGACGCCTATATCGCGACGATGGCCGACCTGGGCGTCACTACCGACCTGACCCCGGCCGGTTTCCTGGCGGCCATGGACGGCCACCGCCTTCGCGACCCGCAGATGGCGCTCGTCCTGTCCGCGGTCAAGGCCACGGTCAAGGGCGGCCTCGGCAAGCTCCGCGAGCGCCCCCGCGGCGAGGGCTGGAAGCCGGGGGAGCCCTGGCGGGCCCTGTCCCGCCCCACCTGGCGCCCCGACATCCGCGCCGCAGTCATCTCCAAGGCCCGTATCAACATGCACCGCAAGATGCTCAAGCTCGCCGACGCCACCGGCCAGTACCCGCTCGCGATCCTCTCCGACTGCGCCGTCTACGCCAGCGACGGCCCCAGCCCGCTCGACTTCCTCCCCTACCACGACGGCAAGCCGCTGCCGGGCGGCTTCCGCCTCGGCGTCAGCCCCGGCATGGTCAAGCACGAAGGCACCCAGACCACCCTGTGGGCCGAGAGCGTCCATGAACAGCACGGCCGCAACGAGAACCTCGCCCGGTACATCAAGGACGGCCACGTCACCCGAACCGACAACGGGGAGTAGGAAGTAGCTGATGGGACAGCTCGCCGACGGTCTCGACAAAGCCGTCCACAAAGCCTTCACCCGACCGATCCCCACCTCGGCCGGCGCCCGCATGCGCTACCTCGTCCGACAGCTGAAATCCACCAGAGCCGCAGCCCAGCAGCTCGGCATCAGCCAGCGCACCGTCGAACGCTACGTCAAGAACCAGATCAAAACGCCCCGCAAGGACCTCGCCCTCCGGCTGGAGAGCGAGGTCAACAAGCGCTGGCAGCCCCAGATCCGAGCCCAGGCCAAACAGAAGGCCGCCACCACCCACGGCATCATCATCGACACCCGCGCCCGCTTCGGCTACACCGCCGCCCCCGGCAGCACGGACGACGCCCGCCTGCGCCACCTCACCGTCGCCCTCCCGCCCACCTATGCCGCACGCCTCTTCGAAGCCCGCGACCAAGGCGCCACCGACCAACAGCTTGAGAACATCGCTGCCGAAGGACTCCAGGAAACGTATTTCCGCGACGGCGGCCGCCGGGCAGGCGGACTCCTCGTGGAGTTCACCGACGTCGAACACATCGAGTTCGACCTGTAGGACCTCACGTCAGCACGACACTCGCCGGCGACGTGGGATTCCAGTTGGCCAGTTGGCCAGTTGGCCAGTTGGCCAGTTGAGCGGGTTGGCGGCCAGGCTGGACAAAAACCAGATCGACGGGCCTGCGCTCGCGGGCGAGGATGTAGGGCTGCTGCTCGCACTACCCGGAGGACCCGTGGGATCCAGAGACGCCGACATCGACTTCAGTTTCACGTGCCCAACCACTGCACGTACCGTTCTGGACGCCCTCACCGGGGCGGGCTGGTCCGTGGAGGTGTCGCTCGGGCGCGTCACGTACATGATCAATGACGCGGACGACATGTGCGAGTGGTACGACAGCGCTCCCGACGACATCGGCGATGTATTGGTGCTGCTGGACGCGCCTGAGAACCTGCCGCACGCGGTGGCCTTCAACGTCTACCACCCGGAGGCGGGAACCGGCGGCATGCTCCTGTTCATGCCCGGCCGCACAGACGTCTCTTTCGTGCCCTCCATCGACCGTCGGCGCCTCCCGGCGGCGCCGGAGTTCACCGACCTCGCTTGGTACCTGCATGCCTTGGTTCCCGCCCTCATCACGGCAGGGCTCACCGGGTACGAAGCCAAAGAGATCCGGTACTGACCAGCCGGCGCCGCCTGAACCATTCCCTCCGCTCAACTGGCCGCTTAATTGAAGACCTGGACCGGTGTCCGGCCTGGAACTGTCGTCCCGGTATTCCGTCTGTGCCGCGTAGGCGGCGGGGGTGAGGCCAGTGTGGTTGCGGAAGAGGCGGCCGAAGTCGGCGGCGTCGGGAGCGCCGAGGTGAGCGGCGACGGCACGGGCTGTCCAGTCGGCGGGGCCGAGGAGGCGGCGTTCGTCGATCACCTGCCGCGCTCCGTTGCCGGCGGCGTCCTGTGCGGCGCGGGTGAGGGTGCGGACCGAGCAGTCGATGAGTGGTTGCCAGGACTGTCGCGGGGGCGGGCCTGCCGCCGTCACCAGGGGAGCGTGCCGCTGCGGTCGGTCACCGTGCCGGTGGGCGTGTCGGGCCCGAGGGTGGCGATGCGCACCGCCGCCTCCGCGCCCTCCTCGACGCTCTGCCCGATGTGGCCGGTGAACTCGGTCGCGGTCTGGCCGGGGTCCACCGCGTTGAAGCGGACGTCGGGGATCGTTCTGGCGTACTGCGTGGTCAGCATGGTGACCGCGCTCTTCGACGAGCCGTAGGCGGCGAGCGGATACTGCGACTCGACCCGCTCCGGGTCGTGAGTCAGCGTGAACGAGCCTAAGGGCTGTCCCGTACTCCCTGGCGGGCGCACGACGACAGCTACGGCACCTCGCCGCGTTGTCGGAACACCCGAATACATCCAGTATGCGGACGCTCCTCCGCCTTGCGATGCACCGTATCTGACGCCGCGCGCTGATCCACCAGGGATTACGGGACAGCCCTTAGGCCGCTGGTGACGTTGACGACGGACGGGGCGGTCGCTTCCCGCAGCAGGGGCAGGAACGCGTGCGTGACGCGCACCAGTCCGAAGACGTTGGTTTCGTAGACGTGGCGGATCTGGTCGGCCGTCATGTCCTCGGGAGCCGTCACTTCACCGAGGATGCCGGCGTTGTTGACGAGAATGTCCAGGTGGCCGGTCCGTGCGCGCAGCGTCTTGACCGCCGCGTCGACCGACGCGTCGTCGGTCACGTCCAGCTGGACGAAGTCGGCGCCGAGCCGGTCGGCGGCCTTGCGTCCGTTCTCGGCGTCCCGGGCTCCGATCCAGACCCGCTGGCCCGCCTGGACGAGTCTGCGCGCGATCTCGTGGCCGAGGCCCCTGTTGCCGCCGGTGATCAATGTGGTGGTCACGTCGTGTCTCTCCTGTGCGTGTCGTCAAAGCGGGTGCTCCCGGAAAGCGGTCACCGGGAGCACCCGCGGGATGGGCTCGCGGTGGTGCGGGCCGCCGACGTCGGTGCCGGCGGACGTCCGGCGCTAGTGGGCGGGACGGAACGGGCGCAGGAGGCGGATGCCGTCCTCGACGGATCCGTCGATCAGTTCGAGCATTTGCGGGACGAGTTCCCGCATCCGGGGCGCGGCGAGGTGGGCGTCGAGGTGGGCGCGGGTCTCCCAGCGTTCGTAGATGACGAATTCGCCGGGCCTGCCCTCGACTTCGTGGGCCTCGTAGTCGATGTTGCCGGGGTCGTTGCGCGAGGGGGTGACGGCGGCGGTGATGAACGCCTCGAGGTCGGCCTCCCTGCCCGCCTTCGCCTTCGCGTCCCAGACGACGGTCACGTAGCCGGTGGGTGGTGCGGTCATGGTGATTCCTTTCTGTTCCGTGCTGACGGGCTGTGTGTCGGTACCGGGCCGGTGTCAGCTCTCGATGAAGTCGAGGAGGTCGGCGTTGACGGTGTCGGCGTTCACGGTGCACATGCCGTGTGACAGCCCCGGGTAGACCTTCAGGCGCGCGTTCTTGACCAACGTGACCGCCATCTCGGCGGAGTTGGCGATCGGGACGATCTGGTCGTCGTCGCCGTGCATGATGAGCGTGGGCACGTCGATCGCCCGGAGGTCGTCGGTGAAGTCGGTTTCCGAGAACGCCTTGATCCCCTCGTAATGCGCCTGCGCGCCACCGGCCATCCCCTGACGCCACCAGTTCCAGACGACACCCTGGGACACGTCCGCGCCCGGGCGGTTGAACCCGTAGAACGGCCCGGAGGCGAGGTCGAGGTAGAACTGCGAGCGGTTGGTGGCCATGGCCTCGCGGAAGCCGTCGAAGACCTCGACCGGCAGCCCTCCCGGGTTCGATTCGGTCTGGGCCATGAGCGGCGGGACCGCTCCGATGAGGACGGCCTTGGCGACCCGCCCGGCACCGTGCCTGGCAACGTACCGGGCGACCTCTCCACCACCAGTGGAGTGGCCGACATGGACGACGTCGCGCAGGCCGAGGTGCGCCACCACGGCGGCGGCGTCCGCCGCGTAGTGGTCCATGTCGTGCCCGTGGCCGACCTGGGCGGAGCGCCCGTGCCCTCGGCGATCGTGGGCGATGACACGGTAGCCCCGCTGGACGAGGAACAGCAGCTGGGCGTCCCAGTCGTCCGAGCTCAACGGCCAGCCGTGGTGGAACATGACCGGTCGGCCCGAGCCCCAGTCCTTGTAGAAGATTTCGGTTCCGTCGCTGGCGGTGACGAACGACATGGTCTGCTCCTCGTGGTCTCGCCCGGTTACCGGGCGGATTCGATGTCTCCACGAGAATGGCTCGGCCACCGTGCCGACAGCCTCCGTCAGCTGACCGACATCCGGCCGACGGCTCGCTTACGTCAGTACCGGGGCAGTGCTGAGACCTGACCGGTAGCTCTCACAACCGGGTGGCCGGAAGCTCGGGAGGCAACGCCTCCAGAGCGTCGCGGAGCTCGGCCCGCGACGTGATCCCCAGCTTCGGGAACACATGGTAGAGATGCGACGACACGGTCCGCGGCGAAAGGAACAGACGCGACGCGATCTGCGGGTTCGACAGCCCCGTCGCCGCCAGCCTGGCGACCTCCAGCTCCTGCGGGGTGAGGGCCTCACCAGCCTTGCCCCGGCCGGTCCGCGTCATCCCGGTGGCGCGGAGCTCCGCCGCGGCCCGGGCCTCCCACGAACGGGCCCCGAGCTCCTCGAAGCGGCCGCGGGCGGCGGCCAGCTGCACCCGGGCCTCGCGGTTGAGCCCCTGACGGCGCAGCCTCTCGCCGTACGCCAGATGAGCACGGCCGACCTCGAAGGGCCACTGCTCGACGCCCGGCAGTCCGAGTGCCTCCTCGAAGCACCGGACCATGTCCTCGGCAGCCGATGTCATCGCCGTGACCGTGGCCACGCTCAGCGCGAACCGCGAAGAGAGGTGACCGACACCGGCGTCGCACAGCGCGTCCGCGTGCCGTCGCGCCTCCGCGTGCCGCCCGGTGCGCACAGCGGCCTCGACGAGGTCCGGCGCGGACCACACGGCCTCGGGGTTGAACGGCGGCAGCACACCCGGGGCGCAGATCGCCGTGGCGTGCCGGAAGGCCGTCTCGAAGTCGGCGGCGCCGACGGCCGCCCGGGCCGCCGCCTGGTGGGCGCAGTTCTCCAGCCGCCGCAGACCCCTGGGACCCGACCACCCCCAGATGTCCTCGCAGTGCTCCCGGCACGCGTCGAGGGCGCCGCGCTGGGCCGCGGCCATCGCAGCGACGTAGTGCCCCACCTGGGCGAACAGGTGGTACCCCGTCTCCTCGGACAGTGCGATGAGCTCGTCCGCGGCGCCGGCCGACGCCTCCCACCGACCGGTGTACAGGTCGTCCAAGGCGACGAACATCAGGGCCGGCATGCTCGATCCCACCGCGTCGCCGTTGCGTATGACCCGGGACACGGCCTCGCGACAGCCCGGAATCCGGTCGAGGTAGGAGGCGGTCAGGGCGGTGCGGATGACCACGTCGGCGTCACTCTGGTCCCTCAGCCGCGCGATCTCCTCGTCCAGGCGGCGCAGCATGCCGTCGGTAACGGAGCCGAGGTCGTGGTGGACGCGCCCCAGCGCCGCCGCGGCGGCGGGCGCCGCCTCGGGGACCCGGGCGAGCACGTCGACCAGAGGCTGCCAGTGCTCGGGCCGGCCCGAGTACTGGCTGGCGAGGGTGAGAGTGAACAGCGCGGTCTCCAGCTCCTCACGCGGCGGTCCGGGCATCACCGAGGCCTGCCCGACCGCCTCCATCAGGAGTGCGTGGGCCGTATCGGCGTCGCCTTCCGTGACGAGCACCAGGAAGGCGGCCGTCGCGGCCGCCGAAAGCGACCGGGCCGCCGGATCGCCCTTGACCTCACGCATGATCTCGTGGCTGACCTCCAGATGACCCGCGACCCAGGCGGCGGCATAGGCGGCCTGCGACAGGCGGCGCCTGCGGTCCGCTCGGTCGGTGCTCAGCTCGGCCGCGCGCCGCAGCCTCGCGATCGCGCCGTCGGCGTCACCGCGCCGCAGGCTGCTCCGGGCCGCCGACTCCACGACGGCGGCGACCGCCTCGTCGGGCGCCGTCGTGGCTTTCGCGAGGTGATCACCGCGCCGCTCGGGCTGGTCGGCCAGCGCGTCGGCCAGCCGGCGGTGGGCGCCGCGCCGCTGTTCACCGGTGGAACCGTCGACTACCGCGGACCCGACCAGCGGATGCCTGAAGCGCACCGCGCGGCCGCTCTCCTCGACCATGACCAGGTGGTCACGCTCCGCGGGAGCGAGTTCCTCAAGGCTGCCCGGCCCGCCGGCCGCCTCGAGGACGCCGATGTCGCCGGAGCCCTCGAGAGCCGCGAGCAGCAGTACCTCCCGCGTTCTCTGCGGCAGTCGTCCGACGCGGGCGCCGTACAGAGCGCGGACATCCCGCCCCGGGCCGCTCGCCCGTCCCGCCCCTTGGCCGTGTTGGTCGACGGACGCCCCGGTGGACCCGGCGAACTCGAGCAGAGCCAGGGGGTTTCCCCGCGCCTCGTGCGCCACGGTCGAAAGGACCCGGCGGGGGAGGTGGGCGAAGCGCCGGGACAGCAGTCGCAGGGCGTCCGCGTCGTCCAGCGGCGCGATCTCGAGCTCCGGCAGACCGGTGGACGGGAAGGTTTCGCCGGACTCCGGCCGCTGCGCTCCGAGCAGCCCGATGCGGCGGCCCCCCAGTCTTCTGGCGACGAAACCCACCGCAGCCTGGCTCGCCTGGTCGACGACATGAAGGTCATCGACCACGAGGAGCAACGGCCGCTCCTTCGCGGCCTCGTCGAACAGGGCCAGTGCCGCGTTCAGGACGGCGATCCGGCTCGACGCGGGACCGGCGCCGAGACCGAGGGCGACCTCGAGGGCCTCCCGCATGGAACGCGGCAGACGACCGAGCTCGTCCGGCAGCGAGCCGACGAGCTGATGGAGCCCCGCGAAGCTGATGTCCGTCTCGTACTCGACGCCGCTCCCGCGGACGACCCGCACCCCCTTCGCCACCGCCAGCTCGGCGGTCGCGTCCAGGAGCGCCGTCTTCCCCACGCCCGGATCACCGGTGAGCAGCAGGACGGCTCCGTCCATCCCGGCCATGTCCAGGAACGCCGCAAGCTCGGCGAGCTCGCCCTCCCGGCCGACCAGCCCAGTCGGGCCGACGCCCATGCCTGTCCTTGACTTCGCCCACATCCGCCGCGTTCCTCGCCATGCCTCGCGAAGCAGTCGAAACACTAGCCACGCACTTGACCAGGAATTATCGCACCCACCATCAAACGGAATGTGAAGCCATCTGCTTAGCCGACACCTGCAGCTCCCAGACGAAGATCATGCAGAACACCCGTCGGGCACTGCAGCCCCACCGCAACGACAGCACCGAGGTCGCGCGGATCATCGTGCCGGTCTTCCTCCCGCCCCGGCAAAGACCCGGCCGGCATGGTCGCCTCCGCCGGCTACCGCCCCCTCGTCCAGTGGGAAGCGCTGCGGGTGCTGGGGGTTGAGTGGGCAAGACGCCGGTAGTCCGCAGACGGTCACCCATCTGGACGCATTCACGCACGCGCGAGACCCCGGGCCCTCATGCAGGTTCCCGAGGTTTCGTGCTGCCTGCAGGTTCAGACCGTGAGCTTCTTGAACACCGTCCCGAAGCGGTCGAGGGTCTCGTTGTCGACCTGCTCGAAGAAGGCTTCCTTGTCGCGGGTGAGCTGGTGTGCGGGGCCGGCGTGGTCGAAGCCCCGGGGGTTGTTCTGCTTGTCCCGGGCGATCCCGATGCGCTTGAGGATCGGGAAGGGCTTGTCGGTGGCGATCAGGTCTTCGCCGTTGATGGTGACGTGGCCCTGTCGTGGAGCCAGAGGCAGTCCTTGGCGGAGAACAGGTCCTCGATGTCAGCCCTTCCCGCCGAGCCCTTCGAGTTGGCTGATGACGGTGATGTGGGTGGCGTCGGGGGTGGCGGCCTGAGCGGCGTTGAGGACCGTGGTGGTCTCGGCTCCGTCGATCAGTGCGCGACCCACTCGGCGGTGCCCACAGCGCGTACGGTCGCGTGGGTCACCGCGTCGGCGCCCCGCCGTGAGGACGTCGTCCATGGCCAGCGGGTTCGCGGTGCCGAGCGGGTGCGTCCCCGTCGTCGGCGTGAACAACGTGTCGCCGTCGTTGAGCAGGTGCACCGGGCGCATGGCACGGGCGTCGTCGTACGCCGTGCCGGCCAGGTTCCCGCGGCGGCAAGGGTGCCCTCACAGAACTCGCACCGCGGCGCTTTCCCCGCCCCTCCCGCGCTCCGGGCTCGCCCCGAGCGCCGTCAGCGTCACCCCGGCTGCCACCGCCAGCGCCGCCACCAGCCCCGCCGCGAGCACCGCCCAGTGACCCAGCAACGTACAGACGACCACCAGCAGCGCCGTGGCCGGCAGCACCGACTGCTGGGCGACCCCCACCTTGTAGAAGCGCGAGTGCAGCGCCCACACCGTGAGCAGGAACAGCGCTGTCGGCAGCGTCACCGCCGCCGACGCGGACAGCGCCGAACGGTGCGCCTTGCCCACCGCCTGCTCCACCGCCACCTCCAGGCCGGCCCCGATCGCGGCACCCGAGACGAAGATCAGGTAATGGCCGTAGCCCCAGAGGAAGGACTGCCGGTTGGACCGGAGGTGCCCGTGGATGGGGACCGCGAAGTACACCCACCAGGCGGCGAAGATGATCAGCAGTCCGCCGGCGGCGATGGGCAGCAACTCACCCAGGGCCTCGTGCTCGTCGATCCCCGACTTCACGGCGACGGTCGCCGCCGCGATGGTCTCGCCGAGCACGATGAGCGTGAACAGCCCGTACCGTTCGGCGATGTGGTGAGGGTGCCAGGGCGTGGGGTGGGCCCGCTCCGCATACAGCGGTACGGCCATCTCCAGCAGCGCCATCACCAGGAAGACCCACGGGCGGCCGGCCTCCGGCAGGACCAGCAGCCCCAGCCAGCCGATCTGGCACAGCCCGACGGCGTACCGCAGCGCCATCGTCCGCTCGGGGCCCTTGCTCGACCGCGCCACGCGCAGCCACTGCGCCGTCATGGCGAGCCGCATGATCACATAGCCCAGGATGACGACCAGGTACGCGTGTTCCTCGAACGCCTGGGAGACGCCCGCCGCCAGGACGAGCACGCCGGCTATCTGGATCAGCGTGACGATCCGGTACAGCACGTCGTCGTTGTCGTAAGCCGAGGCGAACCACGTGAAGTTCATCCACGCCCACCAGATGGCGAAGAAGATCATCAAGTAGTTGAGGATCCCCTCGCCCGTGTGTCCCTCGACTATGGCGTGCACCAACTGGGCGCCTGCCTGGGCTATGGCCACGATGAAGCACAGGTCGAAGAAGAGCTCCAGTGAGGAGACGCCGCGGTGGTTCTCGTCGCGGCCTCGCGCCGTGAGCCTGCGCAGTGGTCCGTGGTGTGCGGGCGCCGCGGAGCACACCGGCGGCGGAGCCGGGCTGCTTGTCATCTGGTGAGCCAAGCTCCGAAATGCCGCTGCAGTCGGGGATTGATCTGCCAGACCATCGCTGCTGCCGCCGCCGGGACGAGTACAGCGAGTCGCACCGGCAGGTACAGATCCTCCAGAACAGGGTTCGTGGCCAGGCCCAGCAGGACGATGGTGGGGTAGATACCGCACACGGTGAGGAGCCACAGCTTCCAACGCCGGACGGCGGCCGGAACGGTGGGGCCGAGCCGGGGTTCGGCGTTCGCGAACGCGTTCCGGCTCTGCTCCCGGAGCGTGTGCCGGATGTCTGTCACTGCCGGTGGGCTTGGCAGTCCCAGATCGTCGGCACCGTAGGCATGGGAAACAATTCTCTCGTTCATGGACCACTCCACATCGAAATGCTGCGTATCGTTTTGATTCCATCGGTCCCTGCGCGACCGAGGCGATGTTGGCGCTGCGTGATGGGCTGCCCACGCGCAAACAGCAGCAGTTGCCGGGTAAGCAGCACAGGGCTCAGATGGTTCACCGCCAGCCGCTGCTGGTATCCGTCTGCTGACATGCTTCGGATGGTGCCGTTCCAGGTGAAGCCCACACCCGCGTTGCCGTTCCAGGTGAAGCCCACACCCGCGTTGTTGACCAGCACGTCGAGGCGATCGTGCCGTGCCGCCACTTCGGCCGCGAGTCGCTGGGTCTCGGCCGGAGCGGACAGGTCGGCGATGTAGTGCTCGGCCCCGAAACGTTGCGCGACCGGCACCGGTCGCTGCGGGTGACGACCGTGCGGAAGCACCTGATGCCCGGCTTCCGCAAGCTCCTCAGCCAGAGCGAGACCAAGACCGTTCGTCGCTCCGGTGATCAGAATCGAGGCCGTGGTGCACCCTCTTGTGCAGGGGGACGGCCCGGCGCCCAGGTGGGCGCCAGGCCAGGTCATGACCTGATCAGTGAGCGGACTGGGTGTGGTCCTGCTCCACATACACCTTGAGGGCCTGGAACTCCTCAATCGCTCGCGGTCCGCACAGATAGCCGTAACCGCTGCCCTTGACGCCGCCCTCCTCGAAGTCCTCGCTGATGGCTCCCCAGGTGTTGATCCATACAGTGCCGGTGCGGATGCGCCGGGCGATCCGGCGGGCCTTCATCGAGTCCGAGCTGAACACCGAGGCGGCCAGGCCGTAGATGGTGGCGTTCGCCTTGGTCACGGCGTCGTCCTCGTCGTCGAAGATCTCGAACGTCTGGACCGGACCGAAGACCTCTTCCTGCACGATCCGGACGTCGGTGCGGTCCACCTCGATCAGGCTCGGCCGGTAGAACGCACCGGCGGCCAGGGGGCCGTCGGTGACCACACCGCCGCGCACCAGTACCGTGCCGTACGAGGCGGCTTCCTTGACGATCGCGTCCACCCGCTGGGCGGACGCCCGGTCGATCACCGGGCCGAGCTGGGCCTTCTCGTCGTCGCCCGAGCCGAGCCGCACCTGCGCGAGCGCGCTGGTGAGCCGAGTGCGCACCTGGTCGGCGATGTCCCGGTGAACCAGTACGCGGGAGCCGGTGCAGCAGAACTGCCCGTTCATCAGCACCAGCGACTGCACCACGGTCGGGATCACCATGTCCAGATCGGCGTCGGGAAAGATCACCATCGGCGCCTTGCCGCCCAGCTCCAGACCGAGCCGCTTGAGCGTGGCGGAGGCCGCGGCCGCGATGTGGCGCCCGACCGGCGTACTGCCGGTGTAGTTGATCACGGCGACCTTGTCCGAGGAAACCAGGAACGGGGCCCCGGTGTTGCCGGACTCGGTGAACACGCTGACCACGCCCGCCGGGATCTCCGAGACCGAGGCCAGGACCTGCGCGAAAAGCTCATTGGTCAGCGCCGTCTGAGCCGGAAGCTTGACCACGACGGTGCAGCCGGCGGCCAGCGCCGGGCCCAGCGCCCGCACGGTCAGCATGATGGGGGAATTCCAGGGAGAAATGATCCCGGCGACACCGAGCGGCTCGGGCACCGAGTGGGTGTACTGGCCGGGTGCTGTCTCGGCGGCGCGCCCGGCGGTCTGGGTGCGCGCAGACGCCGCCGCGTACCGCAGCCACCCGACCGCACCGCTGACCTCCCACGTGGTCTCACCCAGCAGCTTGCCGTTCTCCCGGGACAACATGGCCGCAACCTCGGGCACCCGGGCCTCGAGGGCGTCGGCCAGCCGGCTGAGTGCGGTCGCCCGAAGCGAGGGAGTGCGCGCCCATTCGGTGGTCTCGAACGCGGCGGCGGCGGCGTCCACGGCGGCCGAGGCCTCCGCCTCGCCACCGTCGTAGAACGAGCCGACGACCGTGCCGTCGGCCGGGTTGATCGATTCCAGAACCGAGCCGGAGCCGGTCCACTGTCCGTTGACCCAGTGCTGCGCGATGGTGTTCATGGTCCGCTCCTCGTGGTCTCGCCCGGGTACCGGGCGGATTCGATGTCTCCACGAGAATGGCTCGGCCACCGTGCCGACAGCCTCCGTCAGCCGACTGACATCCGGCCGACGGCTCGCTTAAAGAGCGTTTTTTCTGGTGGGGGTGTTCGGTAATGGGCGCAATGCCAGTCGCTGGGGCGGGCCGTGCCGGCGTGTGAGGATCCGCCTGTGGAGTGTGATGTGTGCGGACTGACGATGTGGCGGTGGCCGGTGCTGCCGACGGCCTGGGAAGAAGAGACCTGGTCCTGTTCGTGGTGTTAGACCGTGTCCTATGTGGTGAGTCGGAGGAGTCGTTTGTAGCAGCAGAGGGCGGCGGCGAGGCCGAGAAAGGCCAGGTAGTTGCGGGGTTGGCGT